>NZ_JBVITR010000051.1:0-13995 GCF_055574875.1 Streptomyces sp. NPDC034670 | reverse complement strand
GCCGGGCGCTTGCTCGACCGCGCGCTGCCATGCTCGTGCGTTCCCGTCGCCCGCGCCCCTCCCCCCCCCCCCCCCCCCCCCCCTCCCCCCCTCCCCCCCCCCCCCCCCCCGGCCCCGCGTGCGGTACGGGAACCGGGGGAGCCGGGCGGTCAGACCTCGCCCCGCCAGGCGCCCGACTCCACGCCCCGCCGCTCGATGAACTCCTTGAACCGCTTCAGGTCCCCGGCGGCCTGCCGCTTGACGAAGCCGAGCTTGTCGCCCACGTTCTCGGCCAGTCCCTCGGGGTCGAAGTCCATCTGGAGCATCACCTTGGTGGTGGTGTCCCCGAGGCGGTGGAACGTGACGACCCCGGCCTGCTTCGCCTCACCACCCACGGTGGTCCAGGCGACGCGCTCGTCCGGGATCTGCTCGGTGATCTCGGCGTCGAACTCCCGCTTCACGCCCCCGAGGCTGGTCACCCAGTGGGTGAGCGTGTCGGTGCGCTGCTCGATGCGCTCGACGCCGTCCATGAACTCCGGGAAGCTCTCGAACTGGGTCCACTGGTTGTAGGCGGTGCGGACGGGGACGTCGACCTCGATCGATTCCTCTACCTGCGACATGCGTCGGATACCTCGCTCTCCGGGCTTTCCGATGGGACGGGGACACGGGTACCGCCTCCGGCGCGGAACAATCACGCCGGCCGCGGCGCACCGGCCGGTGCCCCCGGTCCGCGTCAGCCGCCGGCGGGATCCGTCCCCCCGCGGCGGCAGTGCAGGAAGAGCTGGGGTTCCGGCCGGGCCTCGGGATGGGCCGGGGTGAACAGCACGCTCTGCTCCGACAGCACCGTCAGTCCCGCCCCGCGCACCAGGGCGATGACGTCCTGGGCGGCGAAACTGGTGGCCCGCACGGGCTGCCCCATGAAGGCCCCCTCGAAGTCCTCGACGTCCAGGGGGACGGTGGCCAGCACGAGCAGTCCGCCCGGCCGCAGCGCCCGGGCCAGCCGGCCCACGAGGGCGGACTGCTCCGCCCGGGACATCTGGAGCAGCGAGAAGTACACGCAGACCGCGTCGAACGCCCCGTCCCCGAGCGGCATCCCGCGGACGTCGGCGCACCGGAACTCGGCCCCGGGCACCTGCCGGGAGGCGATCCGCACCATCACCGGGGACACGTCGACGCCCAGCACCCGGTGACCGGCCGCGACGAGCGCGGCGGCCGTGGGACGTCCCGTCCCGCTGCCCACGTCCAGCACCCTGCTGCCGGGCTCCAGCCGTTCCAGCAGCCACTCCAGCGACGCCCGGTGGGCCGCCGAGGCGGCGAACGCCTTCTCGTACTCGCTGCCCAGCGCGTCGAACACCACCGCCGCCGGCGGCCTGCGATCCTCGTCGACCAAGACGCACCCCCGTCTCCGTGTACCGATGCGGGGCATCGTGCCACCCCCGGCCCGCGGTCACAACGGAACACCGCCCTCCCCGGCGCCGTCCCCGCCCGGCTTGCGGGCCCCGGGGCCGGCGCGGCAGGGTCGGGGGGTGCCGACTCTGCTGATCGTCCACCACACGCCCTCGCCCCACTGCCAGGCGATGTTCGAAGCGGTCCTCTCCGGCGCCGCGGCTCCGGGGATCGAGGGCGTCCGGGTGGTGCGGCGGGCGGCCCTGTCCGCCACCGCCACGGACGTCCTGGAGGCCGACGGCTACCTGCTCGGCACCCCGGCCAACCTCGGCTACATGTCGGGCGCGCTCAAGCACTTCTTCGACCAGATCTACTACCCGTGCCTGGACAGCACCCGCGGCCGGCCCTTCGGTTTCTACGTGCACGGCGGGAACGACGTCACCGGGGCGGTGCGGGGCATCGAGTCGATCACCACGGGGCTCGGCTGGCGCCGCGCCGCGGACCCCGTGGAGGTCACCGGCGCACCGGGGAAGGCCGACGTCGAGCGGTGCTGGGAACTGGGCGCCACGCTCGCCGCCGGCCTGATGGAGTGAGCACGCGCCGAGCGGTCAGGTCCCGTCCATCCGGCGCCGGTCCTGCTCGTCCCACGCCTGGGTGTCCCGCGGCTGGGTGTACGGCTCGGCCTCGGGCGGGTGCCCGCCGGCGATGGCCCGCTGCCGGGCGATCTCCGCGTCGAACTCCAGGCCCAGCAGGATCGCGAGGTTGGTGATCCACAGCCAGACCAGGAACACGATGACACCGGCCATCGTGCCGTACGTCTTGTTGTACGAGGCGAAGTTGGCCACGTAGAACGCGAACCCGGCGGAGGCGATCATCCAGATCAGCAGGGCCAGGAAGCTGCCCGGGGTGATCCAGCGGAACCCCCGGATCCTGGTGTTCGGAGCCGCCCAGTACAGCAGCGCGATCATGATCGTCACCAGGACGACCAGCACCGGCCACTTGGCGATGGACCACACCGTCACCGCGGTGTCGCCCAGGCCGAGGGCGTCGCCCGCCCGGCGGGCGAGCCCGCCGGTGAAGACCACGATGAGCGAACTGAACACGGCCAGCACCATCAGCACCACGGTCATGCCGATCCGTACCGGCAGCACCTTCCAGATCGGGCGCCCCTCGGGCATGTCGTAGACCGCGTTCGCCGAGCGGATGAACGCCGCCACGTAGCCGGAGGCCGACCACACGGCCAGGACCAGACCGACGACCGCCACGACCGAACCGACGCCCGCGTTGCCCTGCAACTGCTCGACCGCCCGGGTGATGATGTCGCGGGCCGCCCCGGGGGCGAGCCGCTGGAGGTTCTCCATCACCCTGTCCGTGGCCGACTCGCCGGCGACGCCCAGCAGCGACACCAGGACCAGCAGCGCCGGGAAGAGCGACAGCACGCCGTAGTACGTGAGCGCGGCGGCCCGGTCGGTCAGCTCGTCGTCCTGGAACTCGCGCAGACTGCCCTTCAGCGCCGCGCCCCACGACGCCTTGGGAAGCTTGGTCGGCGTGTCCGGCGCCGCCCGCTCCACCTCGTCGTCCGGTCCGGGCTCCTTCGCCGCACGGTCGGCCTGGGGCCCCGGACGGGGCTCGTTCGTCGCGGACTCGCCGGCGGCCCGGCCGTTCCGCCCCGGGATATGCAGCTTCATGCCCGCCGGGTAACCAGGCGGCGGCGCGTTAAGCCACGGACGCGGGCGCCGGCACGGAACGGACCTCCGCCTCGCGGGGGTTGTGGGAGCGTTCCCAGAGCAGGCAGGATCCGGGGCATGACCGCGTCTCCCGTGATTCGTCCGTACCGGCCCGAGGACCGCCCGGCCCTCGACGACGTCTGCATCCGCACCGCGCACGCCGGCGCGGACAGTCGCCCCTTCTACCGCGATCCCGGCATCCTCCCCGCCGTCTTCGCGGCCCCCTACGTCCATCTCGAGCCGGAACTGGCCTTCGTCCTGGACGACGGGCGGGGCCGGGCGGTCGGTTACGTCCTCGGCACCGCCGACACCCCCCGCTTCGCCGGGGCCTTCCGCGAGGTGTGGCTGCCCCTGGTCGCCGACCGCCACCCCGAGCCCTCCGGGACGCCGCGGACCCCGGACGAGGAGATGGCCCGGCTGCTGCACGACCCCGAGCGGATGGTCGTCCCGGAACTGGCCGGCTATCCGGCGCACCTGCACATCGACCTGCTGCCCGAGTGGCAGGGGCGCGGCTACGGCCGGAAGCTGATGCGGACCTTCCTCACGGCCCTGCGGGACGGCGGAGTGCCGTCCGTCCACCTCGTCATGGCGGCCGCCAACCGGGCCGCCAGGGTCTTCTACGACCGCATGGGCTTCCACGAGATCGACACGCCGCTGGACGATTCCGTCCTCTGCCTCGGGCGCACGACGGCGGACGCCGACCGGCTCTGAGGGGCCGGCGCCCGCCGTCGAACGCGTCGAACGCGCCACGACCCGGGCGGAAGTGGCGCGCACAGGCATTGCGGCCTGCGCTCCGAAGGGCTCAGCCTGTGCTCTGGGAGCGCTCCCACGCCTCCCGTGGCCCGATCGCCCCCCCACATCGGAGAGAAGGTCATCATGACTTGGCATGGTCATGCTCTACCGGTCGTCCGGTCCCGGCTGACGCTCGTCCTGAGCGCCGCCGTCGCGGCGCTGCTCTGCCTGATCCCCTGGAGCGGCACCGCCGTCGCCCACGGCTCGGTGGTCGACCCGGCGTCCCGCAACTACGGCTGCTGGCAGCGCTGGGGAAGCGACTTCCAGAACCCGGCCATGGCCCAGCAGGACCCCATGTGCTGGCAGGCCTGGCAGCACGACCCCAACGCCATGTGGAACTGGAACGGTCTCTACCGTGACGGCTCCGGCGGCGACTTCCGGGCCGTCGTCCCCGACGGCCGGCTGTGCAGCGGCGGACGCACCGAAAGCGGGCGCTACGACTCCCTGGACGCCGTGGGCCCCTGGAGGACCACGGACGTGAGCGGCGACTTCACCGTGAGGCTCCACGACCAGGCCGGCCACGGCGCGGACTACCTCCTGGTCTACGTCACCCGGCAGGGATTCGACCCCACCACCCAGCCGCTGACCTGGAACGACCTGCAACTGGTGGCCCGCACCGGCGCGTACGCCCCCAGCCGGAACTACTCGGTTGCGGTGAGCACCTCCGGGCGCAGCGGCCGCCACATCGTGTACACGATCTGGCAGGCCTCGCACATGGACCAGACGTACTTCCTGTGCAGTGACGTGAACTTCCGCTGAGGCACCGGCCGCCGGGCCGGTCCCTCCCGAAGTCCCCGCCGGACACGCACCGCCCGGCGGGGCTTCGCGTTCCGGGCGCGGCCCCGGCTCCCGGGACCGTGCCGGGAATCCGCGCGGTGGTTGAACGCACGGCGGTCCCCCTGCGTATGGGGCGTGGGAATCCCCTGCCGACCCCTGTGACGAAAGCGTAGGAGTACTGCCTTGGCACGCAACACACGCAGACGCCCCAAACAGCGCGCGACGCTCGCCGCCTTCGCCCTGATCCTGGGCGGGGGCGGGATGACGGCGGCCAACGTCTACGCTTCCGCGACGGAGGACGGCGGCCCGGGCGGCGCGCGGGTCCTCTCCGGCGCCGCCACCGTCGACTGCCCGGACGTGGCCACCCGGCTGACGTCGGTGCCCCCGCAGGCGCGGGCGGAGGTGGACAAGGAACTCGCCGCGCTGGACGCGCAGATCGCCGAGGCCTACCAGCGGCTCGGGGAGTCGGCCGACGCCCTGCGGCAGGACCCCGGGTTCGCGGACAACGCGATAGCCGGGCCGCTCGAGGAGAAGCGCTCCGCGACCCTCGCGCGCATCGCGACCGCCATCGAGCGGGTGGGCGACCGGCCCGAGGGCCTCGAGGAGCTCGCCGCCTGCGCCGTGCGCGAGTCCGGCAACGCCCCCGCCCGGCCGGACGCCGGCCGGGAGGGCGAGGGCGACGGGGGCGAGCAGGCGGGCGAAGGCGACGGCGGCCAGGACCAGCAGGGCCAGGACCAGCAGGACCAGGGCGGCGGGAACGGCGGCCAGGCCGGCAACGGTCCCGTCGCCGGCGACTACGTCGACATCACGAGCGTCCAGCCCAACGTCCTGACGCCGAGGCAGACGGAGAACGCCTCCCGCGGCACCTTCACCAGCGACTGCGGCGTCAACGAGAACGGCCTGTTCAACTCGGACAACGTGATCGCCGCGCCCGGTGTCGCCAACGGAGCCCACCACTTCCACGACTACATCGGCAACCAGGCCACCAACGCCTTCTCCAGCGACGAGGACCTGGCGAAGGCGAGCACCAGCTGCGTGGACCAGCGCGACAAGTCGTCGTACTACTGGCCCGTACTGCGGCTGCAGAACGGGAAGCAGGAGCGGGACGCCGACTCCCCGGGCGGCGGCATCGAGGGCAACGTCGGTGAGATCGTCACGCCCAAGGAGGTCACGCTGACCTTCGTGGGCAACCCGCGGGGCGAGGTCACCGCCATGCCCCGGCTGCTGCGCATCATCACCGGCGACGCCAAGTCGTTCGTCAACGGCCCCGCCAACGCCAACGCCTCCTGGAGCTGCACCGGGTTCGAGGACCGGCAGCTGACGGACAAGTACCCGCTGTGCCCGCAGGGCAGCGACGTGGTGCGCACTTTCGACTTCCAGAGCTGCTGGGACGGCCGCAACACCGACAGCGCCAACCACCGCACCCACATGGCGTTCACGGACGCCGAGGGCAACTGCCCGGCCGGCTTCACGCCCGTGCCGCAGCTGGTGCAGCGCATCGTCTACGACGTCGACGCGCCGAGCCTCGAGGACGGCGGGAGGACGACGCCGCTGTTCGCGGTGGACTCCTTCCCGGAGCAGCTGCACAAGCCGATCACGGACCACGGCGACTTCATCAACGTCTTCGACGAGGACCTGATGAACGAGATGGTCGACTGCATCAACGAGGGCCGCACCTGCGGCGCCGGCGACGGTGACGGTGGAAACGGCGGCGGTGGCGGCGGTGGCGGCGGCCGGGGCGAGGAGCCCACGGCCACGCCCGACGACCCGGGCCAGGGCGGTGACGGCGACCGGGGCGACGGCGGCGACCAGCCCGGTGACGGCGGCGGCCGGGGCGACGGCGGACAGCAGCCGTCGCAGGAGCCGGCCGCAACCCCGTCCGCCGAGGAGCCCGCGGGCGGCGACGGCACCGCACGGCCCGAGCAGCCCGGCGTCAAGGCCTCGGCCCCGGCCGGGGACGGCCGGGGCGCGGGCTCCGGGGACCGGGACGGCGGCGGGGGCGGCGAGGACGACGCCGGCCGGGCGGCCCGGGCCGCCGAGGTGCCCGGCAGTCTCCCGGAGCTCGGGACCGAGGACAGGACCGAGGCACAGGCCGGAACCGGCAGCCTGGCCGAGACCGGAGCCCAGCTCTGGCCGGCCGCGCTCGGCGGAGTGCTGGTGATCTTCGGGTTCTTCGTCCTGCGGAGCGTGCGGCGCGGGGCCTGATCCCCGGCGGCACCCGGACGGCGGCAGGTCCCCTCGGGGGGCCCGCCGCCCGGTCCGGTGCGCGGGAGGCCGGTCCCGGCGGGCGGCGCGATGCGGGCGGCGGCCGCGGGACCGGAGGCCGCCGGGGCCGCCGGGTGTGCGCACGTCGTGAAGCCGATGTGCCCGCGCGGTGCGTCAGGCGCGGCGTCCGGGGTAGTAGCGGCGTACGTCCCCGATGGAACGGCAGGGACGTACGCGACCCCCCTGGCGGGTGGGCAGCCCTCCCGCCACCGGACCCGGAGGACGCCATGGCCGGGATCAGCGAACCCCTCCCGGGCGTCGTGCCGCTGGACGAGGTCCTGGGCACCTCCCTGGCCGACACCGTGCGGAGCACCGGCGCCTCGGCCGGCGCGCTCTACCTGCGCGAGGAGACCACCGGCATGCTGCACCTGGCGTGGCTGTGCGGCCTGCCGGCGGAGTTCTTCGCCCCCTGGCAGCGCCTGTCCCCGGCCAGTCCGGTGCCCGTCGCCGACGCCCTGCGCGAGGACCGGCTCGTCTGGGTCGGCGGCCACGACGAGATGGCCCGGCGGTACCCGCGGATGGCCGCCGTGCTGCCCTACCCGTTCGCGCTGGCCGCGGTCCCGGTGACCGGCGTGCACCACCCCTGGGGCGCTCTCTTCCTGATGTGGCCCGCCGACCGTCCGGGACGGATGACCGCCCGCGTACGGCACATCCTCACCGTCAGCGCCCGCCACCTCGCGCGTCTCCTGGACGACTCCGACCAGGCGCCGGCCCCGTCCGACCGGCCGCGGCTCGTCCAGCCGGGCGCCGTGGTCCCCCCCGCGCAGAAGAACCTGGCCGCCTCCGACTACCTCGACCGCCTGCCCGAGGGCGCCGTCTCCCTCGACCTGGAGGGCCGGATCACCTACCTCAACTCCGCCGCCGCCCGGCTGCTCGGCCGCGGGACGGAACGGCTCCTCGGCACCCGCCCCTGGGAGTCCCTCACCTGGCTGGACGACCCGGTCTACGAGGACCACTACCGCACGGCGCTGGTCAGCCGCTCCCCGGTGTCCTACATCGCCCGCAGACCGCCGGACCGGTGGCTGGTCTTCGACCTCTACCCCGACACCAGCGGCATCAGCGTCCGGATCACCCCCCGCGCGGAGCACCTCAGGGGCGACGCCCCGCCCACCGCCGCGCGGCGCCCCTCGCCGGCGCCCACGGGGCGCCTCTACCAACTGGTCCACCTGGCCGCCGCGCTCACCGAGACGGTGACCGTGCGGGACCTCGTCGAGCTGATCGCGCACCAGATCCTGCCCGCCTTCGGTGCCCAGGGCCTGGTGCTGTCCGTCGTCGACGCGGGACGCCTGAGGATCACCGGCCACCACGGCTACGCCACCGACGTCGTGGAACGGCTCGACGCCCTGGCCCTGGACACGCACCTCACCCCCGCGGGCGCCGTCCTGGCCGACGCCACCCCCGCCTTCTTCGCCGACCGGGCCGAGATGGCCGCCCGCTACCCGAAGGCCCCCCCACTGAGCGACAAGGAGGCCTGGGCCTTCCTCCCCCTGGTCATCTCGGGCCGGCCGGTGGGCTGCTGCGTCCTGTCGTACGACCGGTCGCACGCCTTCACCGCCGACGAGCGCGCCGTCCTGACCTCCCTGTCCGGCCTGATCGCCCAGGCCCTGGACCGCGCCCTCCTGTACGACACCCAGCACCGCCTGGTCCGCGAACTGCAGCGGTCCCTGCTGCCCCGCGCCCTGCCCTCCCTGCCCGGCCTCGACATCGCCGCGCGCTACCTGCCCGCCGGACACGGCCTCGACATCGGGGGCGACTTCTACGACGTCCTGCGCCTCGACGACACGTCCGCGGTCGTCGTCATCGGAGACGTGGAGGGGCACAGCGTCACGGCGGCCGCGCTCACCGGCCAGCTCCGCACCGCCATCCACGCGCACGCGACCGCGGGCGCGGCCCCGGACGAGATCCTGGCCTGCACCAACCGCCTGCTGGCGGACCTGGACTGCGACCTGCTGGCGTCCTGTCTCCTCGCCCACGTCGACCCGGCGCGCCGGCAGGTGACCCTCGCCAGCGCGGGACACGTGCCGCCGCTGCTGCGCCACGCCCCCGGCCGGGCCGAGGTGCTGGACGTCGAGCCGGGGCCGCTCCTCGGCATCGAGCTGTGCGCCCGCTACCCGGTCACCACCGTGGCGCTGCCCCCGGGGGCCGTCCTCGCCCTGTACACCGACGGCCTGGTGGAGACTCCCGGCGCCGACACCACCCGCACCACCCGGCACCTCGTCGAGCGCCTGGCCGGCGGCGACCCGGACCCGGACCGCCTCGTCGACCGCCTGCTGCGCCCCCCGGGCCGCGGACCCCGGTACGCCGACGACGTCACCGTGCTCCTGCTGCGCGCCGCGGGCGCGCCCGTCGCGGGGCGGCCGCCGGCCGCGGCCGACCGGGCCGGGCGCCGGACCTGACCGGAGGCGTCGGCGGGCGCGGGGCCGGACCGCGCCGCCCGGCGGGCCGCGGTCAGTGCCCGTCCTCCCCGCGGTACGCGGTGAGCAGCAGGGCCACGTCGTCCGGCCGGTCCTCGGTCCGGCGGGCGGTCCTGACCAGCCGGTCGGCGAGTTCGTCCACCGTGCCGGCGCGGCCGCGGGCCAGGCACCGGCGGACCGCCCGGATGCCCGTCTCGATGTCGCTGCCGGGCATCTCGACGAGCCCGTCGGTGTACAACGCGAGGACGCTGCCGGGCGACAGGGTGAGTTCCGTGACGGGATAGGCCGCCTCGGGGTGCACTCCGAGCATCACGCCGCCGGCCAGCTCCAGGACCTCGACCCGGCCGTCCGGGTGGCGCAGCAGCGGCGGGGGGTGGCCCGCCCGGGCCGCCAGGGCGCGGCCGGTGCGCGGGACCAGCTCGATGTAGCAGCAGGTGGCGAAGACCTCGGCCTCCAGCTCGGCCAGCAGCCGGTTGGTGTGGGCGATGACCTCCTGCGGCGGCCGGCCGCTGGCGGCGAAGGCGTGCACCGCGCTGCGCAGCTGCCCCATGACGGCCGCGGCGCCGACGCTGTGCCCCTCGACGTCGCCGATCACCAGCGCCACGCCGCGCTCCGTCCTGATCACGTCGTACCAGTCGCCGCCGATGGCCATGCCCTGGGTGCCGGGCAGGTAGCGGCCGGTGGTGAACAGCCCCTCGATGGCGGGCAGCCGGTGCGGCAGCAGCGCCTCCTGCAGCCCGCGCGCCACGGCGGACTCCGCGTCGTACAGCCGGGCCCGCTCCATCGCCTGGGCGGCCAGTCCGCCGAGCGCGGTCAGCGCACTGCGGTCCTCCGGGGTGAACCGGCGCGGTGCGGCCCAGCCGAGGATGCACGAGCCGACCGGGTGGCCGGAGGCGATCAGCGGCAGGAACGCCCAGGCGCACATCCGGTCGAGGGGGATCCCGGGATAGGCGCGGACCAGCGCCTCGGGCGACTCGAAGAAGAGCGGGAGCCGCGTGGTCAGGGCGTGCACGCCGGGCAGCTGCCGGTCGAGGGGCACCCCTTCGAACGCGTCGAGGAACCCTTCCGGGTAGCCGGCCTCCCACAGCAGGTGCATCCGGTCGTCGCGCACCGTGTACAGGGCGATCTCCTGGGCGCCGAACGCGGGCAGCAGCTGCTCGGAGACGGCCCGGCACACGTCCCGGACGGTGACGGCCTCGGTGAGCACACTGGCCATCTGCACGACGTGGTAGAGGGCTCCCGCACGGGTCGCGGCGACCGGCTCCCGCGGTGCCGCCACGGCCGCCCCGGCGTGCCCGCCCGGCGGCGCGGACGCGGCGCCGTCGGGGGCGCCGGTGGGGAAGACACGGCCGGTCAGCCCGTGCGCCCCGGGGTAGAGCACGAACCCCAGCCAGACGCCGTCCGGGGCGTGCGCCAGGTACGACACCGGCTCCTGCGACAGCATCGCCGCCCGGTAGCGGTCCTCGTAGGCCGGGTCGCGGAGCCAGGCGAGCGCGTCCCACGGGTGGTGGCCGAGCAGCTGCTCCGGTTCGCAGCCCAGCAGTTCCCGGCAGCGGCGGTTGGCGTAGACGATCCGGCCGTCCTGGTCCAGGGAGAAGAGCCCGTCGGGCAGCCGCTCGGCGGCCTCGGCCGCGGTGACCCCGCCGGTCACGTCCACGAGGGCGCCCACCAGCAGCCGCGCGGTGCTCCTCGCCGGCACGACGTGGCCCCACAGCTCGACCGGCCGGTAGCGGACCGTCCCGTCCTCGCCGGTTTCGTCCAGCACCCTGAAGTGCCGGGACCTGACCTGCCCGGTGGCCGCCGCCTCCCGGCGGCTCGCCCGCAGCTCGTGCAGGTCGTCCGGGCTCACCCGGGACTCGACCTCCGCCACGGTGCCGCCGAAGCCCTCCCGGGCGACGCCCAGCAGGGCGAGGGCGTCGTCGTCCCCGGCCCACCGGCCGCCGTCCAGGTCCCACTCGACCATGCCGACCCTGAGGGACGGGACCGGCGGCGTGGGCAGCCGCACGCCGACCGGCTGGTCGTCGTACTCGATCCCGTACGCGACGGCGTCCGGACCCGTCCGGCCGGGCACCCGGCGGGCGAACTCGGCCAGGCTCTCCTCCATGTCCCGCCCGGGGCCGCCCAGCGCGGCCCGCACCGCCTGTCCGCTCACCGGCTCCCGGGCGACCGGACGCAGCACGATCAGGACGCCCACGGGTTCGCCGCCGACCCGCAGCGGGCGGTGGGCCGAGGCGAACGGGTACGGCAGGGCGGCGGTGAACTGCGGGAAGCGCAGCATGGTCGCCCGCTCGTCCGGCAGCCACAGGACCTCCTGTCCGCGGTACGCCTCCGCCGCGGGCACCGCGGCGCTCACCGGCATCCGCCACCAGGACGTCAGCAGCGACCGCGGGACGCCGGTCACCACGCAGAGCACCAGCGAGCGCCGGTCGCGCGAACGCAGGTACACCAGCCCGCCGTACCCCCCGACGTCCTCGACCGCCGCCACCAGGGGGCCCGCGAGCACGTCCTCGATGCGTGCCGTGCCCCCGCCCCGGTCCCCCGCCGCGTCCCGGCCGGGCACGCCGTCCGGCCGCTCCCCGCGCGGTTCGGCGGCTGACTCATCCATCTCGCGTCCTCCCGGTGCGGACGCACGGGGCACATCGTTCGCTCCCCACCAGGATGTGCCATGCGGGCCGCTCCGGCGCGGCGGATGCGCCCGCCTCCCGCGGCCCGGCCGCCGTCCGGCCGTCTTCGCCGCGCGGCGACCCGTCCGCCGGCAGGAGTGCAACCTTCGGGCGAACCCGGTCGTCTCACCCGATGCCAGAGCGGTGCGATCCCAGGGGGCACGCATGAGGAAAGCAGGAACGGCCGGAACGGTCTGCGCGACGGCCGTGCTCGTCGCCGCCGTGCTGGGCACGGCGGCGGTCCCGGCCGCCGCCCGGACCACGACCGCCGGCGTCGCGGCGTGTCCCACCGGCTGGGGCAGTCAGGCCAGGACCGACGGCGACGCCACGACCACGCCGGTGCGCGACATCCGGACCGGCCGCCACGACTGCCACGACCGGATGGTCGTGCACCTGCCCGGCGCCGGCCGCGACGGCCTCGGCTACTCCGTCCGGTACGTCGACCGCCTGTACCAGGACGGATCGGGCCGGCCCCTCCCCGTGGCCGGCGGCGCCGTGCTCGAGGTGCGGGTGACCGCGCCCGCCTACGACTTCGAGACCGGTGGGCCCACCTACCCCGCGCGGGCCGGACACCCTCTGCCGGGCGTGGACCTCACCGGGTACCGCACCTTCAGGGACGCCCGTTTCGGCGGCAGCTTCGAGGGCGAGACCCAGGTCGGCCTCGGCGTGCGCGCGCGGCTGCCCTTCCGGGTCCTGGAACTCGAGGACCGCATCGTGATCGACGTGGCCCACACCTGGACCGGCGAGCGCTGAGCACGCCCGCCCAGGACGCCCGGACGGACGCCCCCGCGACGCGGCCCGCCCGTCCGGGCGGGCCGCGTGCTCACTGCTCCGCGGTGCCGGTCTCGCAGACCCGGCGGGCCACGTCGCGCAGTTTGGTGTTGGTGCGCTGGGACCGGGTGCGCAGGATCTCGAAGGCCTGGTCCTCGGTGATGCGGTGGCGGCCCATCAGGATGCCCATCGCCTCGCCGATCATGTGCCGGGTGGCGATGGCCTCCTGCATCTGGGCGTCGGTCAGGGCGCTGGAGAAGGCGACCGCCGCGTGGGACGCCAGCAGCCACCCCGCCGTCTCGCTGTCCTCGGTGAAGGCCCCGGGCTCGCGCGAGTACATGTCGAGGGCCCCCAGCTCCTCCTCCCGGGTGTACAGCAGGAAGCTCATCATGCTGCCCATTCCCAGGTCCCGGGCGCGGGGCACGTAGCGGGGCCAGCGCCCGGAGGGCCGGGTGAGGTCGGGGATGCGGAAGACCCGCTCGTCGTTGCCGGGCCGGGCCGCCTCGAAGCAGGGGCCCTCCTGCAGGCGCTCCTGGAGGCGGTCGCTGTCGATCACGCGCTGGTCGGTGGGGGCCAGCGAACTCACCCGGTTCCCCTTGAGCACGAGGATCCCGGAGGCGTCGCAGCCCTCGACGAGTTCCACCGCCGAACCCGTGATCTGCTTCAGGGTGGCGTCGAGGGTGTGCTCGGCCAGGAGATCACGGGCCAGGGACGCCATCTGCCGGGCGAAGTTCCGCCAGTCCACCGTCCGCCCTTCCGCCGCCGCGGTCCGCACCACTCCCATCCTGGCACGTCCGTCCCGGCCGCATCCCCTTCGCCGCGGGTTTGCACGGCGTGCCACGGGCCACCCGGTGGGGGACGGGAAACGGACACGGACATCGTCGGGAGTGAACACGGTGGCTGAGGACCAGAAGGCCAAGGCGAAGACGGAGCAGGCCAAGGGCAAGGCCAAGGAGGCGCTCGGCCGCGCGGTCGGCAACGAGCGGCTCGAGGCCGAGGGCCGGGCCGAGCAGTCCAAGGGCGACGCGCGGCAGGCGAAGGAGAAGACGAAGGACGTCTTCCGGCACTGACGGCGCGAGCGCACCGGGCGCGCCCCGGTGTCCTCCCCTCCGGGCGGGGGGGGGGGGGGGGGGGGGGGGGGGGGGGGGGGGGGGGGCGGGGGGGGGGGAGAAGGCGGTATGGGGTGGCGGGGGGGGGTTGGGTGGCGTAAGCGGGAGGGGT
>NZ_JBVITR010000050.1:44812-57445 GCF_055574875.1 Streptomyces sp. NPDC034670 | reverse complement strand
CGACGAATCCCCTTGAGGACAGCCAGACGGCGTCGGTCAGTCCATGAGTCAGACCCACCCGGAGAAGCCACCACACATCCTCACTGTCAGTCCAGGTCGTCGAAGGCGTCCGCGAAGTCCAGCCCGGGCATCCGGGACACCGCGGGGGCCGTCACCCGCGCGGCGAAGTCGTCGCGCCGGTGACGGCCGGCGTCCGGGTCGTGCACGTCGCGGTGGACGACGACCCACACGGTGACCTCGCCGGGCACCTCGTCGCGCACGCCCCAGTCGTCGGCCAGCGCGGTGACGATGTTCAGCCCCCGGCCGCCGTGCGCGGTGACCGACGGGGTGGCGGGCGCCGGCCGGGTCGGGCCGCCGCCGTCCGTGACCTCGACGACGAGCCGGCCGCACGGATCCACCCACCAGGCGGCACGGACGTCACCGTCCCCGGCCAGGGCGTCGCCGAGGGGCCGGCCGTGTCTGCACGCGTTGCTCAGCAGTTCGGAAAGGATCAGTACGGCGTCGTCGACGACCGCCTCCGCCACGCCGCCGTCGCGCAGCTGCGCGCGCATCCGGCGCCGCGCCTCCCCCACGCCCGCAGGGCCGTGGGGTACGGCCATGCTCGACGACGTGGGCACCTCCTGTGCCACCACCAACGCCACCCCCGAGACCTCCTTCGCCCCACGCCACGGTGTGGATGCCCCACGGGCCCGAACGGGAAACCGGCCGATTCCCGTGCGGTGACGCACGCGGACGGCCGCACACGCACCGAACGCGCCGGAGCACTCCCCGTGAGGGCGCGGCCGGGCCCCGCCGGCGCGGCCGAGGGACGGGGCGGGCCCGCCGGGCGGCGCGCGGGTCAGCGGCCGAGCTGATCGAGCACCGCGCGGGGGCGGTTGGTGATGATGGCGTCCACCCCGAGGCCGACGCAGAGCTCCACGTCCCGGGGGTCGTTCACGGTCCACACGTGCACCTGGTGGCCGGCCTCCCTCAGGCGCTCGATGTACGCGGGGTGGCTGCGCACGATCCGGAGGGAGGGCCCCGCGATCCGCACGCCCGGGGGCAGCCGCCCGTCGCGCAGCCGGGGCGAGACGAACTGGGTGAGGTGGACCGTCGGCAGCGTCGGCGACGCGGCGCGCACGCGGTGCAGCGAACGCGCGGAGAAGCTCATGACGCGCACCGGGGACTCCTCGGGCGTGGCCGGGGCGTCCAGCCCGAACCGCTTGAGCAGGAGCAGCAGCCGCTCCTCCACCTGCCCCGCCCACCGCGTGGGGTGCTTGGTCTCGATCGCCAGCTCCACCCGGCGCCCGGCGTCGAGGACCAGCTCCAGCAGCCGCTCCAGGGTGAGGACGGAGGTGGCCTCCCGGTCCTCGGGGCGGTGCTCCCAGTCGGGCTCCTCGGTGCGGCCCCCGAAGGGGGTGCGGGTCTTCCAGGAGCCGAAGTCCAGGGCGGCCAGGTCGGAGAGCTCCAGTGCCGAGACCGCACCGCGGCCGTTGGACGTACGGTTGACACGACGGTCGTGGACGCAGACCAGGTGTCCGTCGGCGGTCAGGCGCACATCGCACTCGAGCGCGTCCGCACCGTCCTCGATCGCCTTGCGGTACGCGGCCAGGGTGTGCTCGGGGGCGTCCTCGGAGGCCCCGCGGTGTGCGACGACCTGGGTCGGGTGCTGTCGTGCGTGGGTCACCGCGTCATGGTGCCACCGCGCGCGGGTATCCGTGCGACGGGAGGGGCACGGCTGGTGCGGAGATCCGGGCGGAGGCATCGAGGCGGGCTCCTTTTGTTAGTAATGACCTATATAAAGAATGACTCCGAACCCACAGGAACGGCTTACGGTGCCCTGACGGCCCGTGGGAAAAGCTGACGTCATACAAAGAGACACGCACAGCTGCGTCGCGCCGGGCTCCCGACGAGCGTGAGCGGGCACGCGCGACCGTGACCGTGCGGGACCGCGTGGGACCGAGAACAACAGCCGTGGATCGAGGAGAGAAGCTGTGAGCACCGAGAACGAGGGCACTGCGGTACCCCCGGCCCCGTCCGCACCGCCCATGCCGGTGGATGCTCCCGCTGCTTCGGCGCGCCAGGAGCCCCCCGCTCCGGACGGGACCGCCTCGACGACCCCCATGCCCCCTGTTCCGCCGAGCGCCCCCGGCTCCCCGGTGCCGCAGAACGGCCCGCAGGCCGGCCACGGCTCGCCCGAGCACGGCCCCGGCCACGGCGCGCCCGCCTCCGGGGGCCCCGCGGGGCCCCCGTCCCCTCCCGACGCCTCCTGGCCGCCGCCCTCGACGCCCCCGGCCTACGGTGGCGGCGGCGCCGGGTACGGTGCCGGCGGCTGGGGCTCCCCCCACCAGCAGCCGGCGCCGAAGAAGGGCGGCGGACGCGGCCGCCTGATCGCCGGGCTCCTGGCCGCCGCGCTGATCGCGGGCGGCGCGGGCGGCGGCCTCGGCTACACCCTGGCCAGGGAGAACGACTCCCGCGGATCGACGACCGTCTCGGCGTCGTCCAGCGGCGGGGACCTCAAGCGCGAGCCGGGCACGGTCGCCGCCGTGGTCGCCAAGGCGCTGCCCAGCACGGTCACCATCGAGGCCGAGAGCAGCAGCGGCGAGGGCGGCACCGGCACGGGCTTCGTCTTCGACACCCAGGGCCACATCGTCACCAACAACCACGTGGTGGCGGACGCCGCCGAGGGCGGCCGGCTCTCGGCGACCTTCCCGAACGGCGAGAAGTACGACGCCGAGGTGATCGGCCGTGCCCAGGGCTACGACGTCGCGGTCATCAAGCTCGAGAACGCCCCCTCGGACCTGAAGCCGCTCCCCCTCGGCAACTCCGACGAGGTGGCCGTCGGCGACTCGACGATCGCGATCGGCGCGCCCTTCGGCCTGTCCGACACGGTGACGACGGGCATCATCAGCGCGAAGAACCGCCCGGTGGCCTCCAGCGACGGCGCCGGCAGCCAGGCGTCGTACATGAGCGCCCTGCAGACCGACGCGTCCATCAACCCGGGCAACTCCGGCGGGCCGCTGCTGGACGCGCAGGGCAACGTCATCGGCATCAACTCCGCGATCCAGTCCACCGGCAACGGCGGCTTCGGCACGGGACAGGCCGGTTCGATCGGCCTGGGCTTCGCCATCCCGATCAACCAGGCCAAGTTCGTCGCCCAGGAACTGATCAGGACGGGCAAGCCGGTGTACGCCAAGATCGGCGCGTCGGTCTCCCTGGAGGAGACGTCGGGCGGCGCGAAGATCACCGAGCAGGGCGCCGCCGGCGCCGACGCCGTCGAGGCCGGCGGCCCCGCGGACAAGGCCGGCCTGAAGCCCGGTGACGTCATCACCAAGCTCGACGACCGGGTGATCGACTCCGGCCCGACCCTGATCGGCGAGATCTGGACCCACAAGCCGGGCGACGAGGTCACGATCACCTACGAACGCGGCGGCAAGGAGCACACCGTGGAACTCACCCTGGGCTCCCGCGTCGGCGACAGCTGACCCCACCCGCGGGCACCGGACCCGTTACCCTGGTCCCCGCGCCGCCGATCACCGGCCGGCGCGGGGAGGTGTGCCCGAGCGGCCGAAGGGAACGGTCTTGAAAACCGTCGTGGCAGCGATGTCACCGTGGGTTCAAATCCCACCGCCTCCGCGCTGAGAGCAGTGGGAACGGCCCCGACCTGTGTGTTTGGTCGGGGCCGTTCTCATGTTCGCACTCCGAGGCTGCCCGGTGTTCCCCGTGGCTTCCGTCCGGTCGGGCATGGATGGGGCACGGCCTGAGTGGAAGAC
The DNA here is from genome assembly GCF_055574875.1 of Streptomyces sp. NPDC034670. Classification (NCBI taxonomy): domain Bacteria; kingdom Bacillati; phylum Actinomycetota; class Actinomycetes; order Kitasatosporales; family Streptomycetaceae; genus Streptomyces; species Streptomyces sp. NPDC034670. Next base: position 53,693 of record NZ_JBVITR010000050.1, on the reverse strand, counting down.
ACGGCAGGAGGCTCGGCGAGCGTAGCTTCCGCCGCAGAGTAGACGGCTGATAGCGCCTAACACCATGGGCGCTGGGTGCGTGCGGTTACGGGTTTCCCGCCTCACCGCCGGCGATGAACCGTGTCAGGGAGAGCTCCAGCAGCTCGAGGAACTGCCGTAGGTCATCGGTCACCTTGTTGAGCTCCGGTTCGTCCAGCGACGCGGTCCGCGCCCGACAGACCGCCCCATCAGGACCCGCGACATAGAAATTCACATGATCCGCCGGACAGGACCTAAGGGCGCAACCCGTCAGCCCAGGGAACCAAGGGCGCTTTGCCCCATCTGGAGAGCTATCTGCCCAGCGACCGTCCCTGTGGCGTTGGCCAGGCCATCAAGGACGCGGGTTGTCAGAGCCCGCAGATGGCCGGGTTCGGGAGATGCGGATGTGGCTGCGGCATGCAAGTCCTGAGCCGCCTGCTCCAACTCGATCCTCTCGGAGTCCTCCAAGCCAAGCGTCGCGCTCACCTGCCCGAGGTAGCCGGCGAACCGGACAAACTCGCTCGGATCGACGCCTGCATTGTTGTTCTGAGTGAAGTTCTGCTGCTCGCCTACGATGACGCCCTGAGCATTGGGCAGATACGTGTGATAGATGTTCCCGCCGCTCTGCTGACGACTGACGAAGTCGGTCACGTTCGCCCCACTCTCTGCGCACTTGATCCCTCGGGCCGTGAGGCTTGGGATCAATACGTCCCCATCCACAGCGATTCTTCCTCCAACCATGGACTCCTCGCTGAGGTACACAAAAGCCCGGCGTATCTCGTCCCTCGTCAGCCTCTCTCCGCAGAAGTGCACCTCGGGGTCATTGATCATCTCGGTGAGGGATCGAACCGGCTCATCCTCACGCTCGTAGAGCCACTGCAAGATCACGCCCCTTACGTGGACGTTGCGTTTCAAGCGATTCGAACGTCTCGTCCGGATGCCCTGTAGCTCCGCTACGCCAGCAGGGGCAAGTGAGACCCGCCAGCCGCGAGCATCCGTACCGACCGACCCGCCGATAGCAGCCCATGTGGTCCACCAGTTGTGCTCAACCCCGGCGTCCTTCAAGAACCCATCAGTCTTCAGACCGTCCACCAGAGTCCGCAGTTCCAGGTCTGCAACGCCGTTGCGCTTGGCCCATGTCTTGGCATCGACCGCTCCAGAGCCGGAGGCACGAAGCTGCTCTTCCACCCACTCCAGCAACTCGATACGTCGCCGTTCACTGAGGCTCATGCGGCCTGATGCTAGTGAGGGCCAGGCAGCGCGTATCCAGGAATAAGCGCTTTAGTGTCTACAAGCGTGCTGATCATTAGATCGGCCCGCCAGTGCATGCGGCCATACCAAGAGCCAAGCAACCTGCGCCAGCGTAGCCCCAGCAGCTCACCCCGCCGCATCCCCAGGACCAGCGCGAGCACGTAGAGGGCGTACAACTGATCCTCCGCAAATGCGCGGAGGATCAGGCGGGCGTCGGAACGGCTATCCGACGTGTGGGCAGCACCCCTGCGGCCAACCTCTGGCCAGCGTGGGCGAGCGGATGAGCCTTGGATAGTCAAATGCGCAGGTCAGAGTCTCTCCGGGCTAGGGGGAATGGGCCGTCCGGACCCGCCGGTGGCGCACGGTGCCGGGAGACGGGGGCGGCCCGGGTTCTCGGCGGAGCGGGGCGTCCTCGGCACGGCCGGGGCGTCCGGCGGCCCGGGAGGGCCGTGGGCCGCGGAAGCGTGTGGACGCGGAGTGCGGTGAGTGTCATGATCACGGCGGCGTCCGGCGTGGGTCCCGGCGCGCCGGGAGGGGGAATCGTGCTGCTCTACCTCGCCGCGCCTTCTTTGCTGGTGGCGTTGCTCTTCGCGGCCTCGGGCGCAGCGGCGGTCGCCCGTGGCTGGGTGCTCCCCTGGAACCGGCGTCACGTCCGCCGCGTCCGCCTCTACGGCTGGGGCCAGTTGGTGGCCGCCTTCGGCCTGGGCTGTCAGGTGGTCTTCGGGCTGGTGATCGGCGGTGTCGGCATCCGGCAGCTGGGGACCTTGACGGGCAGCGGGCTCCTGCTGGCCGGCCTCGCCGTGATGGTGGCGGGTCAGTACACGGGGCGTGACCGGCGGGGCAGCGGCACGGCCTAGCGGTGGAAGCGGTCGCGCTCGGACGTGGCCGCGCGGACGTCGACCGCGGCGCCGCCCGCCACCGTGTTCGCCGCGCCGTCGGGCACCGGCGGGGAGACGGCCGGGGCCGGCGCCTCGGACGCCACCGCCACCGTCCCCGTCGCCGCGGCCGCCGGGGTCCTCGGGTCAGGAGCGTTCGCGGGCGGCCGGGTTGTTCAGGCAGAGCGCGATGTTCCGGACCGCGGCGGTGAGTTCCTCGATCACCCGGGCCGCCTGCTCCGCGTTGTGGAAGGCCGGGCCCTCCGACAGGGCCAGGTCCAGTTCCCGGGCCGACCGGAGGGCCGACCCGACGCTCTCGGCGGCAGGGGTGGCGGGAGCGGGCGCCTCGGCCGCGGGAGGGGAGTCCGGCGCCACCGGGCCCGTCGCGGGGGCCGGCCGGTGCGCCGGCTCGGGCGCGGCCGGCGCCGGCGTGCCGCCGGCCGGTCCGCCGGTGCCGGTCTCCTGCCGGTGCCCGTCGAACGGGGCGCAGAAGGCGCCGAAGTCACCGGTCACGGAGGCGCATTCCTCCTCCCCCGGCCGCGACGACGCGGGCTGCGCGGGCTGTGGGGACTGCGGAGGCTGCACGGACTGCACGGGCTGCGGGTCCCGGGAGGTCCGCGCGTCGTGCGCGGGCACGTCCGGGGCGTGACGCGTCCGGGGGAGGACGAAGTGCTCGAAGCCCGGGAACGCGAGGGTGGCGGGGCGGGCGGCGGGGCGCGGGTGGTACTCGGTCTGCCACTGCATGCGGTAGCAGTCGACCTGGTCGGCGCAGGAGGCGCGGGCGTGGAAGACGGCCGTGTCCTCCCCCAGGTCGGGGTACCAGAGGTTCGGCCCCGGGAAGCGCACGGTCCGCACCCGCGGCCTGATCGGCTCGGCGCACCCCATGCAGCAGCCCTCCGGCACCATGAGCGGGATGCCGCCGTTCTGCTCCGGCCAGCGGGGGCCGCCCTCCCAGCGGTACTCCCCGTGGTGACAGGGCGGCAGCTCGCCGCAGGCGCGGCAGACGGCGTAGTGCTCGGGGAGGACCCGCCAGTCGTGGCTGGCGGGAGCGCACCAGTGCTTCGGCGTGGAGCGGGGCAGGTTCTCGTTGCGCAGCACCAGCACCACCGGGCGCTTGTAGAAGTCGGCCCGCTCGGGAGCCGGTTTGACCGTCTGGTTGTTGGTCCGCCGCAGTTCGTTGGCGTGCCACCACAGCTCCACGTGGTCGCGCCACGCCTTCTCGTAGGAGTCCGGCCACCGGTCGCTCGGGTAGCCGTTGATCTCCAGGATCCGCCACGCCTGCCGGTCCAGTACCACGATGGAGCCGGCCCGCAGTCGCATGTGCGTTCCGTTGTCCCCCTCGTCCGGCCAGTCGTGCCGGCCGATACGAGTGGGCTGGTCTGGGAGCCACCTGCGAACCTGCATGTCATGCTCCTCGGCAACGAAACTTCATAGTTTCAACTGGGGCAGTGGGCAACATTCTGAACAATCAGGACGTTTGGGGCGGTGCAGACACGCGCACGTCGCTGGTGGAAGGTGACCGAAAACGCCTCCCGCGACGGCTACCCCTCTCCGCAGGGCCCCCGCCACCAGGCTTTTTCGCTTCCCGGGCGGTCAGCGGGCCCGGCTCCCCGCGGACGCCCGGACAGCGGCTCCGTACCCGGGCGACCTGACCCGACGCTCACCCGTACGTGTGGTGGCGTCCGGTCTGACGTCACCCCGTACGTGTGCATCATCCCGCGCCACCGTCACCCCGGGCCCCGCGACACGGCCGGTCCGGTGCTACGACGCCGCCCGCAGCAGGCGCAGGTGGCCGATCTCCGTGACGTTCTTCATCAGCTCGGCGTTCACCCAGGCGAGCATGTGGGCCACGGTGTGCGCCGGATCGTCCGGCCGGGGGAACGGGGCCGTGGTGTCCAGGTCGGCGTCGGTGAGGCCGTCCAGGACCGCGAGCCACTCCGTGCGCAGTCCGCGCAGCCACCGCACGGCCGGCGCGCCCTCGCCGGGCCAGGCGACGTCGGTCCGCTCCCGGGGGCGGCGCCCCCGCGCGTGGTCGAGGGCCGTGCTCCACCACCAGCCGATGTGCCAGCTCACCCAGGCGACGGTGGGCACGGGGACGGGGTCGGGCTCGGTCTCCGCCCAGTCCGGTACCCGGGTGCCCTCCGGGGACCGGCGCACCGTCCAGCAGTGGGCCGCGGGTTCCCACAGGAAGTCCTCCGGCTCCAGCCGCTCGAGGTGGTACTCGAACAGCGCCCAGGTCAGGTCGAACTGCCAGCGCAGCAGCCCGATCCGGGTCATGGGGGCGGGTGCGGGTACGGGTGCCATGGTCGGCACCCTAAGGCGGTGGCGCGCCGGGGTCTTCCGGTTTTCGCGGGGCGGGAGGGGAGCGGGGGAGCGGGGCGGTCAGGGCCGGTGCCCCGTGATCCGTGCCGCCGACGCGATGGTCGCGCGGGCCTCGCGCTCGGACAGGCCGGTGCTGCGGGCCGCGTCGGCCAGGCGGTCCGCGAGGGCGGGGCCGACGCCGTTCTCGTAGGCGCGGCAGGCCGCCCAGAACAGGCGGGTGTTGCGCCGGCCCTCGGGCGCCGCGAGGACGAACCGGACCAGTCCGCGGCCGTGTCCGCCGGCCGACGGGGGCACCGGGCGGTGCGCGCGGGGCGGCGGGAGGAGCAGGCGCAGGAGGGCGGGCGGGCAGGGTGCCGGGGGCAGCCGCGCGGTGCCCGGGGCGGTGGCGTACGCGCCGCGGCCGGCACGGGAGCCGGGGCCGACGAGGTAGCCGCCGGCGCCCCGGACGTCGACGCCGGGGGCGAGGCGGCTCGCGGAGTTGGGGACGACGACGTCCGGCGGACCGCTCAGCCACAGGTGGCGGCCGCCGCTCGGGGTCAGGACGACCACCGTGGTGGGGATCGTGAACAGGTGACGCAGGGCCAGTTCGCGCAGGGCGGCGCAGGGGTCCGTACCGGCCTTCGTGTCCAGGTCGATGCCGATGAGGTGGTGCGGGGGCAGTCCGCAGGCGATGCCGTAGCCGGTGGCGCGGGGCGCGGCGGCGAACAGCTCGCGGACGCGGGCGGGGTCGGCGGAGGCGTCGTGGACGCCGTGGCCGAAGCGGCCGCACTCGCCGCGGCAGGGGGCGGGTCCGGGGTCGTCGCGGTGCGGGGAGCGCAGGGCCGGGAGCTTCGTCCGGGACAGGGGGATGACGGCCAGGCCGCGCTCGGCGGCCGACAGGGCGTGGGCGAGGGCCGGTGTCGTGGCCTGCCGATCGGTGGTGGCCATGCTTCCATGCTCGTACGTGCGTTCGGTGAAGGGAAGAGGAGGGGAACGGCGCGCCGGGGGTGGCGGGGCGGGCGGAGAAAGTGCCGGAACGCTTCGCCTCTTGGGGGCCCGGGCCGACGCCGTCCCTGTGCGGTCGCGCCGGGACGCGAGGGGGCGTGCGGGGGTTTATCGGCGGGTCGTCACGCTTCCGTGCGAAGAGCGCCCCACGAGGTGGCTCACGGGGACGCGGTGGGCAACTCTGATCCCGCGACGTCGTGCACGGCACCGGGTGGACCGGCCGAACCCCCGGTGACAGCCGTACCGCACGCACCGGTGGCCACGAGCCGGTGCGTTCTTCGTTCTCAGGAGGGAACACGACATGGCAAGCATCCGTACCGCCCGCGTCATCGCCGCCGTCTCCGCTCTTCCGCTCGCGGCCGCCCTCTTCACCGGCGTCGCGGCGGCGGACGACGGCGCCCTCGCGGACGACGGGGCGAACGCGACGGCCGCCAGCGCCGACGCGGGTGTCCTCGGCAGCGGGGTCGGCGGCGACAACTCCGGCAACTCGGCGACCACGCAGCAGCAGGCCATCGGCTCCGGCGCCGCGAACCAGAGCAACACCGCCCAGGTCGACGGCTCGGCGTTCACGGCCGTCAACCAGGGCAACGACAACGTGGCCGTCACCTTCTCCCCGCTGTGGTGAGCTGAGCGGGCCGTCGGCCCGGGGGTGTGCTTCGTGGGGTGCAAGGCGTCTGCGCGGCGGTGCTCCGGCACCGCCGCGCAGGCGTTCCCGCGGGGGCGGGGAGGCCGGCGGAGCCGGGTGCGGGGCGGCGCCGGCCCGGGGGTGCCCGTGCCCCCTCCGGGGCCGCCCCCAGGGGCGAACCCGCAGTACCCCGCCCCCTCTCCTCCACCTACAGGAGGTGGGGCGGGCCCCATCCCTACAACCTGAGGGGGACCCGGCTTCGGGACCTGCGGCCGATCCGCCGGACATGTCCCCGCTCATAGCGTTGGGCCATGACCACACCCGTCTGCACCAGCGCCTCGAACGCCGCCGCTCCCGCGACGCAGACCCTCCCGTACCCGTCGTTCTCGTCGTACGTGAGGGCCCGTCAGCCGGTGCTCCTGCGGACCGCCCGGTCGCTGACCGGGAACCCGAGCGACGCGGAGGACCTGCTGCAGACCGCGCTCGCCAAGACGTACGTCGCCTGGGAGCGCATCGAGGACCACCGCGCGCTCGACGGTTACGTGCGCCGGGCCCTGCTGAACACGCGGACCTCGCAGTGGCGCAAGCGCAAGGTGGACGAGTTCGCCTGCGACGAGCTGCCCGAGCCGGACCCGGTGCCCGGCGACGACCCCGCCGAGCTGCAGGCGCTGCGCGACGCGATGTGGCGGGCGGTCATGAGGCTGCCCGCGCGGCAGCGGGCGATGGTCGTCCTGCGGTACTACGAGGACCTGAGCGAGGTGCAGACGGCCGAGGTGCTCGGGGTGTCGGTGGGCACGGTGAAGTCGGCCGTGTCGCGGGCGCTGGGCAAGCTGCGCGACGACCCCGAACTGGGATTCGTGCGGTCCTGAGGGGAAACGTCCCGCCCCGGGGTGTGATCGATCACCGCTCCCCTAGTGACATACCGCGTGGTATGTGCGCAGAATCAGCGCAACCCTTACCGCCGCGCAGGCAATGTCGCCCAGGAGGACGCCGTGCTGAGCACCATGCAGGACGTACCGCTGCTGATCTCGAGGATCCTCAACCACGGGTCGACGATCCACGGGACCTCACGGGTGACCACCTGGACCGGCGAGGGCGGGCCGCACCGCCGCACCTACGCGGAGATCGGTGCCCGCGCGGCCCAGCTGGCGCACGCCCTGCGCGAGGACCTCGGCGTCGCCGGCGACGACCGGGTCGCCACCCTCATGTGGAACAACGCCGAGCACGTGGAGGCGTACTTCGCGATCCCCTCCATGGGCGCCGTCCTGCACACCCTGAACCTCCGCCTCCCGCCCGAGCAGCTCGCGTGGGTCGTCAACCACGCCGCCGACCGGGTGGTCCTGGTCAACGGTTCGCTGATCCCGCTGCTCGCCCCGCTGCTGCCGCACCTGAAGACCGTCGAGCACGTGGTCGTCTCCGGCCCCGGGGACCGTTCCGTGCTGGCGGACGCCGCCGCGCAGGTGCACGAGTACGAGGACCTGATCGCCGGGAAGCCGACCGCGTACGACTGGCCGGAGCTGGACGAGCGGGCCGCCGCCGCCATGTGCTACACCTCCGGCACCACCGGCGACCCCAAGGGCGTGGTCTACAGCCACCGCTCGATCTACCTGCACTCCATGCAGGTCAACATGGCCCAGTCGATGGGCCTGACCGACGAGGACACCTCGCTGGTCGTGGTGCCGCAGTTCCACGTCAACGCCTGGGGCCTGCCGCACGCCACCTTCATGACCGGCGTCAACATGCTGATGCCCGACCGCTTCCTGCAGCCCGCGCCGCTCGCCGAGATGATCGAGAGCGAGAAGCCGACGCACGCCGCCGCCGTCCCCACCATCTGGCAGGGCCTGCTCGCCGAGCTGACCGCCAGGCCGCGGGACGTCTCCGCCCTCACCCAGGTCACCATCGGCGGCTCGGCCTGCCCGCCCTCCCTGATGGAGGCGTTCGACGCGCTCGGCATGCGGGTCTGCCACGCCTGGGGCATGACGGAGACCTCCCCGCTCGGCACCGTCGCCCGGCCGCCGGCCCACGCGGTGGGCACCGAGGAGGAGTTCGCCTACCGCCTGACCCAGGGCCGCTTCCCGGCCGGCGTCGAGGCCCGCCTCACCGGCCCCGGCGGCGAACGCCTCCCCTGGGACGGCGAGTCGGCGGGCGAGCTGGAGGTGCGCGGTCCGTGGATCGCGGGCGCCTACTACAACGGCCCCGACGCCGAACCCCTGCGCCCCGCCGACAAGTTCAGCGAGGACGGCTGGCTCAAGACCGGTGACGTCGGCATCATCAGCCCCGACGGCTTCCTCACCCTGACCGACCGGGCCAAGGACGTCATCAAGTCCGGCGGCGAGTGGATCTCCTCCGTCGAGCTGGAGAACGCGCTGATGGCCCACCCGGACGTCGCCGAGGCCGCCGTCGTCGCCGTCCCGGACGACAAGTGGGGCGAGCGCCCGCTGGCCACGGTCGTCCTCAAGGAGGGCGCCACCGCCGACTTCGCCACCCTGCGCGCCTTCCTCCAGGAGGAGGGCGGGATCGCCAGGTGGCAGCTCCCGGAGCGCTGGACGGTGATCGAGTCGGTGCCGAAGACGAGCGTGGGCAAGTTCGACAAGAAGGTGCTGCGCCGGCAGTACGCCGAGGGGGCGCTGGACGTCACCCGGGTCTGACACCGGTCCGGACCGGACGCGCCGGGCGGTGGGCGGGGGACCCGCCCGCCGCCCGGGGGGGGGGGGGGGGGGGGGGGGGGGTGGGGGGGAGGGGGGGGGGGGGGGGGGGGCGGGGGGGGGGGGGGGGGGGGGGGGGGTGGGGAGGTTTTGGGTGTCTT
>NZ_JBVITR010000050.1:15048-44802 GCF_055574875.1 Streptomyces sp. NPDC034670 | reverse complement strand
GCCCCCATCCCGCCCGCCCCCCCCCCGACCCCCCCCCCCCCCCCCCCCCCCCCCCCCTCCCCCCCCCCCCCCCCCCCCGCACCCACCCCCCCCCCCCCCCCCCCCGGGCCGGCGGACGCGGGCGGTCCGGCCTCAGTTGGTGCCGATCCGCGCGAGCAGGTCGACGATCCGGGCCTGCACCTCGTCGTCGGTGGACCGCTCCGCGAGGAACAGCACCGTCTCGCCGGACGCCAGCCGCGGCAGGTCGGCCTGCTCGACGGCGGCGGTGTAGACGACCAGCGGGGTGCGGTTGAGCTGTCCGTTCGCCCGCAGCCAGTCGATGATCCCGGCGGGCCCGGCCTGACGCGGGTGCACCTGCATCAGGTCCAGCACCACCAGGTTCGGCCGGAACTGCCCCGCCAGCGCCACCGCGTCGGCGTCGCTCCCGGCCCGCGCCACCTGCATGCCGCGCCGCTCCAGCGTCGCGGTCAGCGCCAGCGCGATCTCCGCGTGCTCCTCGATCAGCAGCACCCGCGGCGGGTGCTGCTCGCTGTCCCGCGGCGCGAGCGCCTTCAGCAGGACGGCGGGATCGGCGCCGTAGGCCGCGTCCCGCGAGGCCTGCCCGAGTCCGGCCGTGACGAGCACCGGCACCTCGGCGGCCACCGCCGCCTGCCGCAGCGACTGCAGGGCCGTGCGGGTGATCGGACCGGTCAGCGGGTCCACGAACAGCGCGGCCGGGAACGCCGCGATCTGCGCGTCCACCTCCTCGCGCGAGTGCACGATCACCGGCCGGTAGCCGCGGTCGCTCAGCGCCTGCTGCGTGGAGACGTCCGGCGCGGGCCACACGAGCAGCCGGCGCGGGTTGTCCAGCGGCTCCGGCGGCAGCTCGTCGTCCATCGGCTGCGGACGCGGCGTGTCCGCCACCTCGACGGCCCCGCCCGGACCGTCCAGCGGCTCGGGTCCCTCGGCGGCGTCCGCGTCCGGCGCGCCGATCGCGTAGGAACGCCCGGTGCCCTCGGTGGCCGGCGCGAGCCGGGACTGCCCGGCGAGCGAGTGCTGGGGCTGGGCCGGCACCTGGGCGGGCGCGGGCTCGGCCGGCGGGTGCGGGCGCGCGCTCTGCCCGGTGTCCGCGGCCGCGTCGGGACGCGTGCCGAGCTTGCGGCGGCGGCCCGACCCGCCCGGCTGCTGCGGGGGCGGCGTGGCCGACGGCAGCGGCTGCTGGACCTGGGCGGCCTGCCGGTTGAACGGCACGCCCTGCCCCAGCGTCCGCACGCTGATCGCCCGCCCCTGGGTGGAGTTCGGATCCACCGGCGCCGCGGCCTCGGCGGGCAACGGCTGGGCGGCCCGCTGCACCGGTGCCGGCGCGCTCTCGGGGGGCAGCGGGGTGCCGGCGGAGGGTGTCGGCTGCGGCGGGACCGGGGGGGCGGGCGTGCCGGCGCCGGGGGCGTCGCCGGCGGCCGGCCACTGCTGCGGGGCCGGGGCGCCGTCCGGCGGGGTCCCCCGGACCGGGGGCGCCTCGGCGGGGAGCGGCTGGGCGACGGCCGGCTGCTCGGGGGCGGCGGGGGCGGCCCGGGTCTGGGCCGACGCCGGTGCGGGCGGCTGGGCCACCGGCACCTGCCCGGGCACGGGCGCGCCCTGCGGCGGAACGACCGGCGGGACGGCCGCTCCGTCCGGGGCGGCGGGGGCGCCCTGCGCCGGAACCGGAGCACCCTGAGCCGGGGCACCCTGAGCCGGAACCGGGCTCCCCTGCGCCGGAACCGGAGCACCCTGAGCCGGGACGGAAACGCCTCGGGCCGGAACCGGGGCACCCTGCGGCGGGAGGGCAGCGCCCTGCGCCGGAACCGGAGCGCCCTGCGGGGGCACGGGGGCGCCCTGCGGCGGGGCGGTCGTCACGTTCGGGGCGACGGGGGCGCCCTGCGGCGGAACCGGGGTCCCCTGCGCCGGAACCGGAACACCTTGCGGCGGGACCGGAGCGCCCTGTGGCGGGACCGGGGCCCCCTGCGGCGGGACGGCCGTCGCCTGCGGGGGCGCGGCCCCCCACTGTGCCGGAACGCCCTCCCCGGGAGCGCCCTGCACCGCACCCGCCTGGGCCGGTACCTGCACGGGCGGGGGTGAGGGCACGGACGGAGCCGGGGCCGCCCCGCCGTCCGCCGCCGGCTGGGCGGCGGCCCGCCGGCGGCGGCCCGTCGGCGCGCTGGTGGGGTGCGGCTGCGGCGGGGTGTGGTCGTCGGCCTGGTCGTGCGCGACGGCGTCGTGGCGCCCGTCGTCGGCCGGGGCGCCACCGGGCGCGGCCGGCTCGGCCCCGCTCGCGTGGGGCGCCGGGGCCCCCTGCGGGGCGGCGGCCCGGCCGATCACCTCGGCCTGCCCGGTCTGCCCGGGCTGCTCCGCCTGGTCCGCCTCGGCGGGCGGCAGCGCGAACACCGTACGGGGCGCGGCCTCCTGGGCCGCCGCGCGTTCGGTGGCGGCGGCCAGCGCGCGCCGGCGCCGTCCCGTCGGCTGCGGCTGTTCCTGGGCCTGCGGGAGCTGGAGCGCGTCGGCCGGCCCGTCGCCCCCGGGGGACGGCGCGGGCAGCGCGGGCGGCAGGGCCTGCTGCTCGCCGGACCCGTGCCGGGCGCGCCGCCCGGAGGACGCGGGCACCCCCTGCGGCGGTACGGTCCCGCCCAGCCCGGTGTTGGACGCGGCGGCCCCCGCAGCGTGCTCGGCGGCCGTGACGACGGCCCCCTCGGAGACCCCGGCACCGGCGTCCTCGGCCGGGCGGCCGCGCCGCCGCCCGGTGCCGCCGGAAGCCACCGCGTCCTCACCGGACTCCCGGGCCGGAGGCTGCGGCTGCGCGGGCTCGACGGCGGCGGCCGCCCGGCGCCTGCGCCGTCCGGTGGGCGCCGACGCCTCCGGGGCGGAGGCCTCGGGTGCGCCCGGCACCCCGCTCTCCAGGAAGGCGTCCACGGAGGCGCGCCGTGCCCGGCGCCGTCCACCGCCGGCGGCGGACGACGCGGTGTCACCGGCCGCAGCGGTCTCCTCGTCCGCCGGCGCGGCGGGCGCCTCGGTGGCCGGGACGGTCCCCGCCCCGCTCCCGATCGGCACTTCCAGGACGAACGCGCTGCCGCTCATCCCCGGCACCTCGTGCGTCTGCAGCACGCCGCCGTGCGCCCGGACGATCCCGCGCACGATCGGCTCGTGCACCGGGTCGCCGCCGCCGTACGGTCCGCGCACCTCGATGCGGACGACCTCGCCGCGCTGTGCCGCCGCGACCACGACCGTGTTGTCCAGGTACCCGCCCGTCGAGACGGGGGTGTTGCCGGTCGCGTCGACGCCCGCGACGTCCGCGACGAGGTGGGCGAGGGCGGTCGCGAGCAGCCGGGAGTCGACCTCGGCCTCGATGGGCGGCGCGTGCACGGCGAACTGCACCCGGCCGGGCCCGACGAGTTCCACGGCCCCGTCCACACCGGCGGCGACGACGGCGTCGAGCATCACCTTCGTCCGGGTGATGCCCTCGGTCCCGCTGTCGAGGCGCTGGTAGCCGAGGACGTTGTCGATGAGGGTGGTGATGCGGGAGTAGCCGGCCGACAGGTGGTGGAGCACCTGGTTGGCCTCGGGCCACAGCTGTCCGGCGTCGTCCGCGGCCAGCGCGGCCAGCTCGCGGCGCAGTTCCTCCAGCGGTCCCCGCAGGGACTGCCCGAGCAGGGTGAGCAGCTGTTCGTGACGGGCGGCGAGGGCCTCGTAGCGGTCCTTCTCCCGTTCGCCGAGGGCGGCGTACCGCTCCTCGTTCGCGGCGAGCTGCTCCGCGTGCTGCTCGCGCAGCTCCTCCACCTCGGTGACGTGGCTCTGGCGCAGGGCGGTGAGCTCGGAACCGTGCTCCTCGGCGAGGCGCTCCAGTTCCTCGGCGTGCCGCCGCTCGGCCTCCTCCTTCTCCTTGACGAGCGCGTCGTAGGGGCGCCGGTCGAGGAAGGTCATGACGGCGCCGACGAGCTGGTCGCCGTCGCGCACCGGCGCGGTGGTCAGGTCGACCGGGACCTTGTCGCCGCTCTTGGCGTACAGCACCTGCCCGCGCACCCGGTGCTTGCGCCCGGAGCGCAGGGTGTCGGCGAGCGGGGACTCGTCGTAGGGGAAGGGGGAGCCGTCGGCGCGCGAGTGCAGGACGAGGGTGTGCAGTTCGCGTCCGCCGAGCTCGCCGGCCCGGTACCCCAGTATCTGGGCGGCGGCCGGGTTCACCAGGACGATCCGGCCGTCGGTGTCGGTCCCCACGACGCCCTCGGACGCGGCCCGCAGGATCATCTCGGTCTGCCGCTGCGACCGCGCCAGCTCCGCCTCGGTGTCGACGGTGCCGGAGAGGTCGCGGACGACGAGCATCAGCAGCTCGTCGCCGGTGTAGCCGTGGCTGTCGTAGGCCTGCTGGCCGTTCTCCAGGTTCGCACTGGTGACCTCGACCGGGAACTCGCTCCCGTCGGTCCGCCGGGCGATCATCCGCGTCGGCTTGGTCCGTGCCCGGGGGTCGAGGTGGTCGGGGCGCCGCATGGACCCCGGAATGAGCTTGGAGTCGAACTGCGGCAGCAGGTCCAGCAGTCCGCGCCCCACCAGGGCCGTGCCCGGGGTCTCGAAGGCCTCCAGGGCGATGGTGTTCGCGTTGACGACGGTCCCGTTGGCGTTGACCAGCACCAGGGCGTCGGGAAGCGCGTCCAGTATGGCTGCGAGGCGAGCAGCGCCTCGGGATGGCCTGCTGCTCACGAGACGCTTCCTCCCTGTTACCGCGACGTGCCGACCGCTCGGGCCATCTTGCCAACCTGCCCGCAACGTGTCACGCGAGGGAGTCTAAGGGCTGGGATTGCGCTCGCGACGCCGGATGAGACGGAGACCGCACGGGAAGTGACGGCGGTGTGACGCCCGGATCGCCCGAAACGCGCCCCGGCCTGCGCCGACGCCGTCCGAACCTTCGCAGGACCTTTACCTCTTCCGTGCCCCGGCCCGGGGGCGTGCCCCGCCCCGCTCACGGCCGCCCCGCGGAGCGCACCGCGGGCAGCAGCGGCACGAGCCGGTCCCAGCGGGCGATCGCGCACCCGTTCCCGCGGTCGAACACCGCGTCGACGGGGCGCCCGGCCCAGGTGCCGGTGACGCGGGCGGTGGCCGGTCCGCCGTACTGCAGGGTGCAGGCGGCGTCCCGCCGCACCGGGGCGAAGGCGTCCTCCCCCCACCGGGTGCCCCGGTCGACGGCGGCACAGGCCCCGGCGGGGTCGGGGTGGCTGCCGCCGCTGGGCCGGCAGCGCAGCCGGTACGTCCCGTCCGCCCCGTCGCCCGCGTCGCGCACGGTGACGGTGAGGCGGTCGCCGCCCGGCGGCACGTCGCGGGCGTACGACGCCGGGGCCGCGGACAGCGAGACGAGGGCGGAGAGGACGGCGGCGCCGGCGAGGATCCGGCGCGGCGCGGGGCGGGCGGCCCGGGAGGCGGACCCGTGGACGTGGTGGGCGTCGTGGACGCCGGGAAGGATGACCTGCAGCATGCCCTGGTCAACGCGCGAGGGCACGGGACGTTGCGCGGACGTCCCACGGACGGCGCGCCACGACGGTCTTCCGGTGGGAAGGGCTTTGCCCTGCGGGCTCCCGGCCTAGTACCGTGGGGGGCGATTGGTGACGGGCCGCGCGGCTGTGTCATCATCGGCACGCACCACCCGCTCGCGCTCGCGCGGAAGGGTGTGGCGGGGAGGCGTCGCCTAGTCCGGTCTATGGCGCCGCACTGCTAATGCGGTTTGGGCCTTAAAGCCCATCGAGGGTTCAAATCCCTCCGCCTCCGCCCCGATACGAAGCCCCGGTCTGTTGGCCGGGGCTTCGTCATTGCCGCCCCGTCAGGGCTCTCGGCCGTGTTTCCGCAGGTCACAAGGGGTAGGGCAAACGGATTTCACATGGCGGCGGCAGTCATGTAATGTTCTTCCTGTCGCCGCGAGAGGGCCGGAAGGTCCGGGAGCGGCGAGAAAAATGAAGAAACAGGCACTCGTAGCTTAACGGATAGAGCATCTGACTACGGATCAGAAGGTTGCAGGTTCGAATCCTGCCGAGTGCGCAGCACGCCGGAGGCCCCGGGGATCATTCCCCGGGGCCTCCGGCGTTTCGTCCTGTCCGTGGTGTCCGGCGGCAGCCGCCCCGCCGGTCCGGCCGCCTCGTCCGCGGTGGGCACGGCGGCCCTGAGCGGGTGCGTGCCGGGGTCCGGGGTGGCACCGGGCTCCTTCCGTGCCTCCTCCTCGGCGGCGGGCCCGGCGGGGCGGGGGCGAGGGGCCGGGCGGGTCAGGGGGAGCCGTGCCGGCGGGCGTTCTCGCGGTGGCGGAGCGCGTTGCGCAGGTGGCGGGTCAGGGCGGTGGCCGCCGCGGTGAGGAAGACGAAGGTGTAGAGGATCTGGAGGATGGTGACCAGGCGGGCCGCCTGGCCGCGCGGGGTGATGTCCCCGTAGCCGACGGTGGCGAGGGTGACCATCGTGAAGTAGAGGCCGTCCAGACGGGTGGTGAGGCCGTCGAGCTCGCCGGGACGCCGGGCCAGGGCCTGGTAGGCGGTCGAGAAGACCAGGACGGACAGGCACATCAGCAGGGGGATGACCAGCCCCGGGCGGACGTCCGGACGGTCGAGCTGGACGTGGACGACCTGCCTCAGCAGCAGGAGGGCGACCAGTGCCAGGGCGAGGCCGAACAGCGTCCAGCTCAGGACCGGGCGGTCCGGGCCCAGGTGGTGCAGGGGCAGCAGGAAGTAGGCGGCGACCATGGCCGTCACGCCGGCCAGCTGGGCGAGCCAGGGCCAGACGGCGCTCCACGCGGGGAAGGGCGCGGCGCGGTTTTCCGTCACGGGAGGGTGCGCGGGAGGGGTGGCCGGTGACCGGCGGCCCGGGCGCCCTAGGCGGCCGAGGACCCGCGGCGCGGTGCGCACAGGGCCCAGATGATGAAGCCGTCGATGACGATGAGGACGACCGACCAGACCGGGTAGTAGGGCAGCCACACGAAGTTGGCGATCATGCTCAGCCCGGCCAGGGTGACTCCCACCGCGCGGGCCCAGGCGGCCCCGCGGAAGAGGGCGATGCCGGCGGCCGCCACCAGGGCGCCGAGGATCAGGTGCACCCAGCCCCATCCGGTCAGGCTGAACTCGTACGTGAAGTTGCGGGTGGTGACGAAGACGTCGTCCTGGGCGATGGCGGCGATGCCCTGGAAGATCGCCATGATGCCGCCGAAGGTCATCAGGGCCGCCGCGGCGGCCGTCCAGCTCGTGGCCCAGGGGCTCTCCGCCTCCCACCCGGCCCGCTGGCGGTGCGTGCTGCCGACGTTGCTTGCCATGTGTTTCGACCTTTCGGACGTCCCCCGAACGGTGCGGTTTCTCCTCCAGGCTGACACCCGGGGGAGCACCCGGCATCTCGGTGCCGCACCGCTCGCGGCACGTCAGCCGGTGGACCGGCGTTCCTCCAGGTAGCCCGCCGCCAGGGAGGTCGCGCGCGTGAACCAGTCGTGCAGGACGGCGATCTCGTCGGGGGAGTAGTCGGCGAAGAGCGCGGCGAGCCGGACGTAGTAGGGCTCGTAGAGCTCGCGCACGAGGGCCACGGCGTCCGGTCGCGCGGCCACGCGGACGCGGCGGCGGTCCGCGGGGTCGGGGCGGCGGGTGATGTAGCCCGCGCGTTCGAGGCGGTTGAGGATCCCGGTCATCGCCCCCGTCGTGACGTGGACGCGTTCCGCCAGCTCGCCGGCCGTGGGCAGGTCCTCCCCCGCCGCGATGACGAAGCCGAAGCAGGTCATGTCGGTCACGTTCAGGCCGGCCCGCTGGGCCATCTCCTGCTGACCCACCAGATGGGCCGCGATGAGCTGGTCCATCGCCCACATCGCCTGCTCCTGGGTCGCGGGCGGGCGCGGAGTGGCTTGCATCCCGGGCTCCTCTTTTCTCTTAGCTTGTGAGATGTTTATGCTGTGAATAGCTCACGACGTGAGAGATCTTGTCGTGGGACGCCGACTGCACGAAGGGGCGGACATGGGCGCGTCTCCATATGACCACGGGCACACGGTCGCCGGATGGGCCGGTTCCGGGATCGGCATCGCCGGAACGGCCGTGCTGGGCCTGGGGGTCTGCACGGTGTCCGGGCCGCTGCTGGCCGCCGGGGCGGTGATCGTGGCGACCGGCCTCCTGACCACCTGGGCGCTGCACCTCGCCGGGTGGGGCAAGCCGTCCGGGCCGCGGCCGAGGGAGCAGTGGGACTGGCGGGTGCGGGACCGGGAGGCCCTGGAGGGACACGCGCAGTGCCTCGGATGCCGGCTGGCGGGCCGGGGGCGTGGCGGCCGGGGCACGGCGCGGGCCGTCTCCGGCCGGGGGGCCGTCCCCGTGCCCACGGGGTCCGGGGCCGCGGACACCGGACCGGACCCCGTGGGCGCCGGCCGCGCCGCGGGCTGAGCCGTCGCGGAGCCGGTGTCGGCGGTGGCCCCTACGCTCGTGGGGGATGGCACAGGCGTGGAGGTGCTCGGGGCTGCGGTGGTCCGCGGACGGCCCCGTGCTGGTGTGGGAGGGCGGGCGGCGCAGCGCGCTGACCCGGGGGAAGCGAGTGGCCTTCGGGGTCGCGGAAGGGGGCGTGCGGACCTGCGTCGGCGCCCGGGGGCACCCGTGTCCGCGCGGTGCGGCGGTGCCGGGGCGGAGCACGGGGGCGCGCTGCGAGGAGTGCGCGCGGCTGGACCGGGCGCACTCCGTGGCCGCCGACACCCTCGCGGACGATCCGCGGCCGTACCGCGTCTACCTGGCGTGGTTCGGGCCCGGGATGGCCAAGGCCGGGATCACCGCGGTGGAGCGGGGCCCGGCGCGGCTGCTGGAGCAGGGGGCGGTCTGCTTCAGCTGGCTGGGGACCGGGCCGCTGATGGCGGCGCGGCGCACCGAGGAACTGCTGCGCGCCGCGCTCAAAGTGCCCGACCGGATCCCCTACGCCGACAAGCGGGCGGTGCGTGCCGCCCTCCCGGACGCGGAGGAGGCGCGGGCGGCGGAGATCGCCGCCCTGCACGCGCGGGCGGTGGCGCTGGGCGGCTGGCCGGAGTCGCTCGGCCGGGAGCCGTTCCGGCCCGTCGACCACGTCGGGGTGTTCGGGCTGGCGGGGGCGCCGGCCGCCGTGGGGGAGGTGGGCGAACTGGTCCCCGGGGGCGGGGTGAGCGGGGAACTGGTGGCCGTCGCCGGGCCCGATCTGCACCTGGCGACGCGGGACGCGGTGGTGGTGCTGGACACGCGGCTGCTGACCGGATGGGGGCTGGTCCCGGCCGGCGGGCGGGAGCGGGGACTCGACGTGCCGGTCAGGGAGTTCAGGGGGAGGACGGGGCGGCAGGACGGGCTGTTCTGAACCGGCCCGGCGCGCGGACGCGCCCGGACCGGCCCGGTTTCCGGCCGTCCCGCTCGCGGGGGTGGACCGAGCGCTTGCTCAGGGACGATCGTGGCGGCATGGACGCTCACCCCGCTCCGCGGACCGAAGCCGGTGACGTGCGGCGTTTCTGGGAAGGACTCGGGCTGCCCGGGCTGGTCGACGTGCACACGCACTTCATGCCGGAACGGGTGCTGCGCAAGGTGTGGGCGTACTTCGACGCGCTCGGGGAGCTGACCGGCGGGATCGAGTGGCCGATCGCCTACCGCCACGAGGAGGACGAGCGGACCGCGCTGCTGCGGGGGTTCGGAGTGCGCGCCTTCACGGCGATGCTCTACCCGCACAAGCCGGGCATGGCCCGGTGGCTCAACGGCTGGGCGGCCGGTTTCGCCGGCCGCACGCCGGACTGCCTGCACACCGCGACGCTCTTCCCCGAACCGGGGGTCGCGGACTACGTCCGGGAGGCCGTCGAGGCGGGCGCGCGGGTGTTCAAGGCGCACGTGCAGGTGGGCGCGTACGACCCGGCCGACGTGCTGCTGGACGAGGCCTGGGGGCTGCTCGCCGAGGCGGGGGTCCCGGTGGTGGTCCACTGCGGGTCCGGGCCCGCGCCCGGCGAGCACACCGGCCCCGAGCCGGTCGCGCGGGTGCTGGCGCGGCACCCCCGGCTCCGGCTGGTCGTGGCGCACCTCGGGATGCCCGAGTACGAGGACTTCCTGGACCTCGCCGAGCGGTACGGGGAGGTGCGGCTGGACACCACGATGGCGTTCACCGGCTTCGGCGAGCGCATGGCGCCGTTCCCCCGGCGGGCCCTGCCCCGGCTGGCCGGTCTCGGCGACCGCGTCCTGCTCGGCTCCGACTTCCCCAACATCCCGTACCCGTACGCCCACCAGCTCCGCGCGCTGGAGCGGCTGGGGCTCGGCGACGGGTGGCTGAGGGCGGTGTGCCACGACAACGCGGCACGGCTCTTCGGCCTGCCCGGCTGAGCCGGGCGGAGCACCGGGCCGGGCCGCGGCCGAGCGCTTGCCGCGCGTTTCTCAGCGAAAACACAGAATGCCGAAAGGGCGCTCTCAGAGGCCGCGGACATCCTGTCCGGCATGACCACGATCTCGCCCCGGGGGCGCACCGAACCGCTGAGGCCGGACGGGAGTGCCGTCCGCGTGCTCGTGGTGGACGACGAGCAGTCGATCACCGAACTGCTGTCCGCGGCCCTGCGGTACGAGGGCTGGCAGGTCCGCAGCGCGGGGGACGGCCAGGGCGCCCTCCGGGCCGCGCGGGAGTTCCGGCCCGACGCCGTCGTCCTGGACATGGGACTGCCGGACATGACCGGGCCGTCCGCCCTCGGGCGGCTGCGCCGCGAACTGCCCGAGGCGGCCGTGCTGTTCCTGACCGCCAAGGACGCCGTCGGGGACCGTGTCGCGGGGCTGACCGCCGGCGGCGACGACTGCGTCACCAAGCCGTTCGGCATGGAGGAGGTCGTCGCCCGGCTGCGCGGGCTGATCCGGCGCTCCGGGCCGGCCGGCCGGAGGGCCGGGTCCCTGCTGGTCGTCGGCGACCTCGTCCTCGACGAGGACAGTCACGAGGTCACCCGGGCCGGGGAGCACATCCGCCTCACCGCCACCGAGTTCGAGCTGCTGCGCTTCCTCATGCGCAATCCGCGGCGCGTGCTCAGCAAGGCGCAGATCCTCGACCGGGTCTGGTCGTACGACTTCGGCGGGCAGGCGAACGTCGTCGAGCTGTACATCTCGTACCTGCGCAAGAAGATCGACGCCGGGCGGAACCCGATGATCCACACCCGGCGCGGCGCCGGCTACATGATCAAGCCCGCGGAGTGAGGCCGGACCACTGGCGGCCGTGCTGCTCGGCGGACCGGTCGCGGCGGCGCCGCGGCACCGGGCGGGACGGGCGGACCCCCCCGGGAGGAGGACGCGGATCCGGGACCGTCCGCATGAAGGCGGGGCTCGCGCGGTACGCCCTAGCATGATCGGCGTCGGCGAGTCGAGGAAGGTGCGCCATGGTGAGGGCATCCCGGCGGTCCGAGAGGGCGGCGCGGCCCAGCGTCTGGCTGGAGGGCAGGACCCGCCGGGGCGGACGCGGCGGCGAGCAGCCGTCGGGGCTGGGCCGGGAGCGGATCACGGAGGTCACCGTCCGGCTGCTGGACGCCGAGGGCCTGGCCGGGTTCTCCATGCGGCGGCTCGCGGCCGAGCTGAACGTGACGGCGATGTCCGTCTACTGGTACGTCGACACCAAGGACGACCTCCTCGAACTCGCCCTGGACGCGGCGCACGGCGAACTCGCGCTGCCCGGTCCGGACACCGGCCAGGACTGGCGCGACCAACTGCGCGCGCTCGCGCGGGAGTACCGCGCCCTGCTGACGCGCCACCCGTGGCTGTCACCGCTGATCGGGAGGTTCCTCAACATCGGGCCCCACGCGCTGGCGTTCTCCCGGGCGGTCCAGCGGGTCGTCCACCGGACGGGCCTGCCCGAGCACGGGACGGCCGGGGCCATCGCGGCCGTCTTCCGGTTCGTGTACGGCTACGGCACGATCGAGGGCCACTTCCTCGCCCGGGCCGCGGAGTCGGGCATGACCCCCGACGCGTACCACCGGCAGGCCGTGGACGCGGCGACGCGGGCGCCGGACGCCACCGGGGTCATCCGGGACTCGACGAGGATCATGGAGGCCGGCGGCGGCGACACGGTCGAGGAGATGATGGACCGGGACTTCGCGTTCGCCCTGGACCTGCTGGTCGCCGGCATCGAGGCGATGGTGGCCCGCGGCCGGGACTGAGGGGACCGGGGAGGGGCGGCCTACTCCCCCTCGACCAGCCGCGCCGGGAACCCGCCGGTCGCCACCGGGCCCCACCGCTCGGGAGTGATCCGGATGATCGACTTGCCCTGCCGGTGCATGGCCGCCCGGTACTCGTCCCAGTCGGGGTGCTCCCCGGCGATGTTGCGGTAGTACTCCACCAGCGGCTCCACCGAGTCGGGCGCGTCCACGACCTCGGCGGTGCCGTCGACCTGCACCCAGGGGCCGTTCCAGTCGTCGCTCAGCACGATCACGCTCACCCGGGGGTCCTTCTTCGCGTTGCGGGTCTTGGCGCGCTCCGGGTAGGTCGACACCACGATCCGGCCCGAGTCGTCGACCCCGCAGGTCAGCGGCGAGCCCTGGGGGCTGCCGTCGGACCGCCGGGTCAGCAGGATCGCGCGGTGCCGGGGCCGCACGAAGTCCAGCAGCTCGTCCAGGGAGACACGGGTGTTCGTCGCGATGTTCGCCATGGCGTCAGCCTAGGCCGCCGTCGCCTCCCGGAGGGTCAGGCCGCCATCGCCTCCGGGAGGTTGTCGTACACGGGGACGTCGCGGCGCAGGCCGGTCACCTCCAGGACGCGGCTCACCAGGCCGTCCGGCCGGGCCACCACGTGGACGCGGGTGCGGGGGCGCAGCAGCCCGCGCACCTCGTTGATGAGGCGGACGCCCTGGGAGTCCATGAAGCGGGTCGGGGTCAGGTCGAGGACCAGGACCTCCGGCGGGCCGCCGGGGCGGTCGTGGGCCCGCGACACGATCAGCGGCAGCAGGCCGGGGGCGGTGGAGGAGTCGATCTCCGCGGGGAACGGGAACAGCACGCGCCCGAACGGGTCACGCGATGCGGGAGGGGGGAGCGGGAGGAAGGTCATGGCAGCCACCTGGCAGACGTTCGTCCGGTGTTCCGTCGAGGCCGCTTCCTGACCCGTCCGGCCATTGCACCACGCCGGAGGGGGCCGGCGGAAGCGGCCCCCGGGGGAGCGCCCGCCGGGTCCCCGGGCCCCGCGGACCGGGGCGTCGCCTCCCGCGGCATCCGGACGTCACCCCACGGCAAGCGAACGGTTAGAGTTCTGTACGTCCTGTGCTCGCAGTCAGGAATGTGCTGCGGAGCTCTCCTGCGCACGGCCGTACGGCCGTGCATGCCGAAGAGGTTCGTGGTGACTGCGTCCGAGTTTCCTGATTTGCCCTGTTTTCCTCCCGGTGTCGACCTGGCGGAAGCACTGACGGCCGCGGCGCGGCGACTGCACGAGACCTCCACCCCGGACTCCACCCTGGACACCGCGGTCCGCCTCGCGGTGGACCTCGTGCCCGGCGCCGAGCACGCCGCCATCTCCCTCATCGAGCGCAACAACCGGCGCCACGCGCTCGCCTGGACCGACGAGACCGTGCGCGCCGCCGAGGAGGGCCATCCCACGGGGGACCGGCCGCCGTACTGGCAGCGCCTGTGGACCGCCCCGGTGGCCGAGGTCGCGGACAGCGAGGGCGAGGACGCGCTGTCCGGACTGGGCCTGCGGTCCGTGCTGTCGCTGCGGCTGCGCGCCGACCGCCGCCGGCTGACCGTGCTCACCGCCTACGCCAGCAAGCCGCGCGCCTTCGACGAGACCGCGCTCAGGATCGGCCGGCTGTTCACCGCGCACGTCGGCATCGCCCTGGAGTCCGCCACCGTGCGCGAGCAGCTCACCGAGGCCATGCGCACCCGGGACCTGATCGGCCAGGCCACCGGCATCCTCATGGAGCGCCTGGACATCGACGCGGCCGGGGCCTTCGACAGCCTGGTGAAGGCCTCGCAGCGGGAGAACGTCAAGCTCCGCGACCTCGCCCGCCGCATCGTCGACGCGCACAACGCCCCCGACGCCCGGTGACCCGCCCGCGGGCGTGGGCGCCCGCGGGCGGGATATCCGTACGGGCATGGCTTCCGAGACGTCCGACAGACTCGACCAGGCGATGGTGCGCAGCAGCGGTCTCGACACGTTGCTGCGCGATCTGACCGATCGCGCGGTGCAGGAGGTGCCGGGCGCCGCCGCGTGCAGCATCACGGTGCGCCGGGCCGACCGGCTGCTCACCCTCGCCGGGAGTTCGGGCCTGCCGAGCGGTCTCGACCAGCGGCAGTACGAGAACGGCTCGGGTCCCTGCGTGGCGGCCGCCGGGACCGGTACCGAGCAGTACGCCCCCGACCTGGCCGCCGAGACGCGCTGGCCCGCGTACACGCGGTACGCGCTGGCCACCGGGGTGCGCACGGTGCTGGCGGTCCCGCTGGCCGTGACGGGCGGGGCGGGCGCCGCGCTCAACCTCTACGGCGAGCGGCCCGGCGCGCTCGCCGCCGGACGGGCCGCGGCCCGCCTCTTCGCGGTCCGGGTGACGGACGCCGTCGTCTTCGCCCTGCGCGTCGAGCACCGCCGGCAGTCCGTCGCCGACGTCCGCACCGCGCTGCTCTCGCGCAGCGTCATCGACCAGGCGATCGGCATCCTCATGGCCCGCGAGCGGATCGACGCGGGCCGGGCCCTGGAACGCCTGCGCCGTGTCTCACAGGACCGGAACGTCAAACTCCGTGACCTGTGCGCCCAGGTGGTGGAGCGCACCGCGAACGGCCCCTCAGCCGGCCGGAACTGACGTCCCCCGCACCGCCTGGACGTCCAGTTCCACCCGGAGCGTCGTGCCGATGGCCGCGATGCCCGCCCGGAGGACCTGGTTGTAGTTCATCGCGAAGTCCTCGCGCCGCAGTTCGGCCGTGGCGCGGAACGCCGCCCGCGTCCCTCCCCACGGGTCCGGCCCGGTGCCGAGGTACGCCAGGTCCAGGTCGACCGGCCGGACGATCCCGCGCATCGTCAGCTCGCCGTGGACCGTCCAGCGGTCGGAGCCGGCCCCGGTCAGGCCGGTGGACCGGTAGGTGATCTCGGGGTGCCGGTCGGCGTCCAGGAAGTCCGCCGACCGCAGGTGGGTGTCGCGCGCGCCGTTGCCGGTGTCGATGGAGGCCGCCCGGATCACCGCCTCCACCCGGGACGCGGCGACGTCGTCCGGCGCGATCTCCAGCGCGGCCGAGAAGTCGGTGAACCGGCCGCGCACGCTGGAGATGCCCAGGTGCTGGGCGACGGCGGCCACGCTCGAGTGCGCGGGGTCCACGGTCCACGGGCCGGGCGGCGGCAGCTCGGTGCCCCCCTGCCGGGCCAGGACCACGGTGCCGATCTCGGCCCGCCGGCTCGCCGTGACGATCGCGCTGGCGGCGGCGGGCGCGTAGCCGACCGCGGTGACGACGACGGTGTACGCCCCCGGCGCCAGCGCGGTGGCGTCCCGGACGGTGCCCTCGGAGTCCGCCTCGGCGCGCAGCACCTGCGCGCCGGTCGCGTCGGTCACCGTGACGACCGCGTGGGCCACGGCCCACCCGTCCCGGGTGCGGATCCTCGCGGTCAGTGGCATGCCGTGTTCTCCCTGCGAAGGATTGAGGAGGGGTCTGCGTGGGGCCGGCCCGCGGCGGGGCGCGTTCCGCGTCGCGGAACGCGCTCGCCCGCCGCGGGCCGGGGTCCGGCTACTCGCCCGGGTGGGCGAGTTCGATGTCGTGGCCGTCGACTCCGCCGCCGGCGACCGTCAGCGTGGTGGCCACCGGCGGGTAGCCCGTGGCGATGACGGTGTACTCGCCGCCGGCCAGGTCGGCGAAGGCGTACGCCCCGTCCGCGCCGGTCGTCGCCGTGCCGACCACGTTGCCCGCCGCGTCGACCAGGGTCACCCGGGCGTCGGCCAGCGGCCCGTGCGGGGCGCGGACCACGCCCCGCACCTGGGCGCCGGTCTCCAGCTCGACCTCGAGCCGGCTCACCCCGGCGCCGCCCACCTCGGCGGGCAGCGCGCGCGGCCGGTGGCCGAGGGCGTTCACCGCGACGGTCACCGCGCCCGGCACCAGCCCGGTGAAGGAGAACCCGCCCTGCCCGTCGGTGTTCCCGGTGGCCAGCAGGTCCCCGCGCACATCGGTGACGATGACCATCGCGTCCGGCACCGGCAGCCCGCTGCCGGCGGACCGGACCAGGCCGGCCAGCCCGCCGGTGCCGCCGAGCAGGACGTCGTGGGAGACGGGGTCGCCGTTCACCACGATCGTGGACGCCTGCGGCTGGTGGCCGTCGGCGGAGGCGATCAGGACGTACGACCCGGTGCCGGGCGCGTCCAGCGCGTAGGAACCGTCGGCCTGCGCCACCGACCGGCCGAGCTGGCGCCCGGTCAGCGAGATCAGGGTGACGGCGGCCTGCGGCACGGGCGCGCTCTCGGCGCCCCGCACGACACCGCGCACCGGGATGCCGTCCCCGGCGGACTCCCGCGGGGGCGCGGCGGTGGCGACGGCGGCCGTGTCCCGGTCCGCCGCCCCGGTGTCCGCGGCGGCGGCCGGGGCGGCGCTCCCGCTCTCGGCGGCGGGCGCCTCGGCCGCCTGGGCCAGGCCGCCCGCGGTGCGCAGCGGGACCTCCTTGATGAACAGGGTCACCAGGAAGCCGAGGAAGGCGATCGGCGTGACGTACAGGAAGATGTCGGCGATGCCGTGCCCGTAGGCGCTCTCCAGCCAGGTGCGGATGGCCGGGGGCAGCAGGTCCATGTCGGGGATCGCGCCGCCGCCGGCGGCCCGGCCGGCCGCCGCCCGGTCCTCGGGGCCGAGGGTGCCGATGGTGTCCGTGGCGTAGTGGCTGATCCGGGAGGACATCACGGAGCCGAGCACCGAGACGCCCACCGCGCCGCCGAGGGACCGGAAGAAGGTCACGACCGAGGAGGCCGCGCCCAGGTCCTCCGGGGCCACCTGGTTCTGCGTGCAGAGCACCAGGTTCTGCATCATCATGCCGACGCCGAGGCCCATCAGCGCCATGAAGAGCGCGATGCGCCAGTACGGGGTGTCGTAGCGCATGGTGCCCATCAGGCCCAGGCCCGCCGTCAGCAGCACACCGCCGGCCAGCAGCCAGTTCTTCCACTTGCCGGTCCTGGTGATGATCAGGCCGGAGACCGTGGACGACACGAACAGGCCGCCGATCATCGGGATCGTCATGACGCCCGACATGGTCGGGGACTTGCCCCGGGCCAGCTGGAAGTACTGGCTGAAGTAGACGGTGCCCGCGAACATCGCGATGCCGACGAACAGCGAGGCGAGCGACGCCAGGGTGATGGTGCGGTTGCGGAACAGGCGCAGCGGGATGATCGGCTCGGCGGCCCTCGACTCGACCAGGACGAAGACCAGCGCGAGGACGACCGACCCGCCGACCATCGCGTACGTCTGCCAGGACAGCCAGGCGTACTTGTCGTCGGCGAAGGTGACCCAGACGAGCAGCAGGCAGACGGCCGCGGTGACGAAGAAGGCGCCGGCCCAGTCGACCTTGACCTTGCGCTTGACCACCGGCAGGTCCAGCGTCTTCTGCAGCACGAGCAGGGCGATCACCGCGAACGGCACGCCGACGTAGAGGCACCAGCGCCAGCCGAGCCAGCTGGTGTCGGTGATGACGCCGCCGAGCAGCGGCCCGCCGACGGTCGCGACGGCGAACGTCGCGCCCAGGTAGCCGGAGTAGCGCCCGCGCTCGCGCGGGGAGATCATCGCGGCCATGATGATCTGCGCCAGGGCGGACAGACCGCCGGCGCCCAGGCCCTGGATGACCCGGGCCGTGATCAGCATGCCGGGGTTGTGCGCCGTACCGGCCACCACGGACCCGATGACGAAGACCACCAGGGCTATCTGGACCAGGGCCTTCTTGCTGACGAGGTCGGCGAGCTTGCCCCACAGGGGGGTGGACGCCGTCATCGCCAGCAGCGAGGCGGTGACCACCCAGGTGTAGGCGCTCTGGCCGCCGCCGAGGTCGGAGACGATCTCGGGCAGGGCGTTGGTGACGATGGTGGAGGACAGGATCGCGGCGAACATGCCGAGCAGCAGGCCCGACAGTGCCTCCATGACCTGCCGGTGCGTCATCGGAGCACGGCCTTCGGAGGAGCCTCCCCCGTGCTTGGCATGAGCCCGCACACCGGCTGGTGTGGTCGTTGCCATGGACTTCCTTCTCTTAGGTGCTCGCGGGTGTACGGGTGGTTCGTTCGGGTGCGGGAGGCGCCGGCCGGGGCGGCGGGAGCGCGGGGTGGGGCACGGTCCGGCAGTCGCCGAAGCTGTCCCTGAGCCGGGCCATGAGCTCGGTGAGCAGGCCGACCTCCTCGTCCGACCAGTCGCCGAGGCGCTCGGCGAGCAGCTGCGTGGTCCGCCGGAGCAGCTCGTCGAGCTGGGACTGGCCGGCGGGGGTGAGGCGCAGGATGCGCGAGCGCTTGTCGGCGGGGTCGGGGGAGCGTTCGATCCAGCCGCGCTCGGCCACGTGGGCGACGTGGCGGCTGGTGACCGACAGGTCCACGGAGAGCAGCTCGGCGAGCCTGCTCATGCGCATGTCGCCGTGGCGGCCGAGCAGCGTGAGCACGGTGGCGGAGCCGCCGGAGCAGTCGGCCGGCAGGATCCGGCCCATCTCCCGCTTCACCGCGCCGAAGGCACTGAACTGCCGGACCAGCTCCTCGTACCGCGCCCGCTCGGCCATGACACCTCCCATTTGTTGCTTAGAGCAACCATAGAAGTCGATGGTTGCCGCAAGCAATGAAAAGGAGGTCGCGCGGCTCAAAAACTTGGCAAAGGCAAGTAATCACACGAGTAAACCCGCAGGTGAGCGGTGCGAGGCCACCGCGACGGCCCCAGGGCCACCGACGGGGCGGGCCCCGCCGGGGCCGGGAGGCCGCCCGGGCGGATCCCGTCGGCCCTCGTGGGTCCCGCCCCGTCCGCGCGTCCGGGGCGTACCGGGTCCGTCCGGCCGATCGCCCGTCCCCCGACCCCACTTGGGCCCTGTGCCGGGCATTCGCTAGGGTCTCGGGGCATGGCTAACACCCAGGGCCCGCAGGGCAACCACGACCCCGCCGGCAGCACCCAGATGTTCCGCGCGTTCGTCGACGAGGCCCCGCAGGGCCGGCAGGCCGCCGCCTCGGGCGGTGGGCCGCGGATCGGGCTGATCGTCGGTGTCGTCGCCGCCGTGGCGATCGTCGTGGCGGTGGCCTGGCTCGCGCTGAAGTAACCCGCGCCGGGACGGCCGGACGGACACACCGCGGCCGCCGTTGCGCCCGTGCGAGGGAGCGCCCCGGCGGCCCGGTGCCGTGTCCGGTCTTCCGACGCCTCAGTCCGAGATGAGGCCCTCCCGCAGCTGGGCCAGGGTGCGGGTCAGCAGCCGCGAGACGTGCATCTGCGAGATGCCGACCTCCTCGCCGATCTGCGACTGGGTCATGTTGGCGAAGAAGCGCAGCATGATGATCCGCCGCTCCCGGGGCGGCAGCTTGGCCAGCAGGGGCTTGAGCGACTCCCGGTACTCCACGCCCTCCAGCGCCGTGTCCTCGTAGCCGAGCCGGTCCGCGAGCGAGCCCTCGCCGCCGTCGTCCTCGGGCGCCGGGGAGTCCAGCGAGGAGGCGGTGTAGGCGTTGCCGACCGCGAGGCCGTCGACCACGTCCTCCTCCGACACGCCGAGCGCGGTGGCGAGTTCGGTGACCGTCGGGGAGCGGTCCAGCTTCTGGGAGAGCTCGTCGCTGGTCTTCGTCAGCGCCAGGCGCAGCTCCTGCAGCCGGCGCGGCACCCGCACCGACCACGACGTGTCGCGGAAGAACCGCTTGATCTCGCCGACCACCGTCGGCATCGCGAACGTCGGGAACTCCACGCCCCGTTCGCAGTCGAAGCGGTCGATCGCCTTGATCAGCCCGATCGTGCCGACCTGGACGATGTCCTCCATCGGCTCGTTGCGCGAGCGGAAGCGGGCCGCCGCGTACCGCACCAGCGGGAGGTTGAGCTCGATCAGGGTGTCCCGGACGTAGGCGCGCTCCGGGCTGTCCTCGTCGAGCACGGCGAGTCGCAGGAACAGGGAGCGGGACAGGGTGCGGGTGTCGAGGGCCGCCGTGTCCGGGAGGTCCGGAGCGGACGAGGCCGGGAGGGCCGGGCCCTCGTCGATGGGGCCGAGTGCGTCGAGAGCATGGGGAGCCGTGTCGCTCTCCGCGAGCGTGAGCACCTTCGAGCTGCCCTGTTCTGCGGACATGCCACCCCCTTTGGGTCGCGGGACGGTCGCGGCCGGCGCTCCCGTCCGAGGAACGCCAGCCCTCACCTGAATACCGGTGCCGAGGCTCCGGCAAACGCGCTTCCCGCAGAATGTCACATGTCGGCAACGCGCCGTAGTGACATGTCGACATCCGAGATGCGAATCAGCCCTGGAAACAGGCGGTCTGACGGTCTTTCGGCCCAGAAACGCACAGAAAGGCACTGGTGAGCGATTCGCTCGCAGCGGTTACGCCTCGATCCTGTTTGCGGATCGCAATCGCTGGAAGCTGCGGGCCAGGAGACGCGACACGTGCATCTGCGAGACGCCGAGCTCCGCACTGATCTGCGACTGCGTGAGGTTGCTGTAGTACCGCAGCAGCAGGATGCGCTGCTCCCGCTCGGGCAGCTGGACGAGCAGGTGCCGGACGAGGTCGCGGTGCTCGACGCCGTCCAGGGCGGGGTCCTCGTAGCCGAGCCGGTCCAGCAGCCCCGGCATGCCGTCGCCCTCCTGCGCGGCCTCCAGCGAGGTGGCGTGGTACGAGCGGCCGGCCTCGATGCAGGACAGCACCTCCTCCTCGGTGATGCGCAGCCGCTCGGCGATCTCCGCGGTCGTCGGGGAGCGCCCGAAGGCGGTCGTCAGGTCCTCGGTCGCGCCGTTGACCTGCACCCACAGCTCGTGCAGCCGGCGCGGTACGTGGACGGTGCGGACGTTGTCGCGGAAGTACCGCTTGATCTCGCCGACCACCGTGGGCATCGCGAACGTCGGGAACTGCACGCCCCGGTCCGGGTCGAAGCGGTCGATGGCGTTGATGAGCCCGATGGTGCCGACCTGGACCACGTCCTCCATCGGCTCGTTGCGGGAGCGGAAGCGGGCGGCGGCGTAGCGCACCAGGGGGAGGTTGGCCTCGATGAGCGCCGCGCGCACGCGGGTGTGCTCCGGCGTGCCCGGCTCCAGCTCCTTGAGCTGGCCGAAGAGCACCTGGGTCAGGGCCCGGGTGTCGGCGCCGCGGCGCTTGGCCGGGTCGGGGGGCCGGGCGGCGCCCGGGTCGGGCGCCGGGTCCGGGTCCGGTGACCGAGCCGGGGGCGAAGCCGGAGTCGAAGCCTGGGCGGACGCCTGGTTCTGGGGCGGCGCAGTACTGGCCGACACGGTCAACGCCACCTCTTCATCGGTCAACTCGCTCGTCAACTCGTCCGTCGACTCGTCCATCAAAAGCGGTCATAGCATCACAAGAGAGGCTCAATGTGTGCAAGCACCGCATATCCCGTGTTGAGGGGAGCGCACGGACACAGAACGCGGGAAGGCCCTCCGCCGTCACGGCGGAGGGCGCCGAAGCACCGCGGAAGGCCGAGCGTCAGAATGCGTAGTCGTCGGTCACCCACGTGGCGAACGCGCGCCACAGCTCGACGCCCGCCCGGTGCTCCGGGTGCTCCACGTACCGGCGCAGGGCCCGGGCGTCCTCGAACGCCGAGTCGACGGCGAAGTCGCAGGCGGCGGGGCGGTCGCTGATGGTCCAGGCGCACTCCCGGAAGCGGGTCTCCGGGATCCTGTCCCCGAGCGGCCGGAAGGCCCCCACGCCCTCCACGACCCCCGGGTCGTCCCGCCCGACGCCCTCGTCCAGCCGGAAGAGCACCAGGTGGCGGATCATCACTTCCCTCCGTCGGCGAGCCAGGTCATGAAGTCGCCGACGGCCTTCGCGGCCTCCGAGATGCCCTCGAACCCTATCTGGACGTAGTCGGCCGCCTGCTCCGGATCCGTGATGATCACGTACAGCGCGAAGACCACGAGGACGTAGATGGCGATCTTCTTCGCGTTCACCGCCATCGCGGCCCTCCCCTGTCACTGACGTGCGCCGGTGTCGCACCCGCATGAGCGGGCCCCATGATCGCACGAAGGGCCCCGTCTGACGACGGGGCCCTTCACCGGCGGTAGCGGAGGGATTTGAACCCTCGGTGACTTGCGCCACACTCGCTTTCGAGGCGAGCTCCTTCGGCCGCTCGGACACGCTACCGAGGGAGACCTTACAGCAAGGTGGGGCGTGGTCCGAAATCGGTTTTCACCGCTCCCGGAAGAACTCCGTGAGCGGCCGGGCGCACTCCTCGGCGAGCACGCCCCCGATCACCTCGGGCCGGTGGTTGAGCCGCCGGTCGCGCAGGACGTCCCAGAGGGAGCCGGCCGCGCCCGCCTTCTCGTCGCGCGCGCCGTAGACGACCCGTTCCACCCGCGCCTGCTGGATCGCGCCCGCGCACATCGTGCACGGCTCCAGCGTCACCACCAGGGTGCAGCCCGACAGGCGCCACCGACCGAGCCGCGCGGCGGCCCGCCGGACGGCGAGCACCTCGGCGTGCGCCGTGGGGTCGCCGCCGGCCTCGCGTTCGTTGTGGCCGCGGGCCAGCACGGTGGTGCCGTCCGGGGCCAGGACGACGGCCCCGACGGGGACGTCCCCGCCCCGGACGGCCCGTTCGGCCTCGTCGAGGGCGAGTCGCATCGCGGGCCGCCAGGGGTCGCGTACCGGGTCCGGCGGTCCGGGTGTGGTCTGCACGGTCAGCGGACGGTCTCCAGGACCTCGGAGGCGCCCAGGGCCTCCGCGATCTCCCCGAGGGCGTCCTCGGTCATCGCACGCAACTCCTTCTCGCTCACGCCCAGGTCCTCCAGGACCCGCGGGTCGCCGACCGGTCCGTGCGGCACGGCGTCGGCGGAGCCGACGGCGTCCGGGTCGCCGGACTCGCCGTCCTCGGTGCCGTCGAGGTCCAGGGCGTCCAGGTCGGCGGCGTCGTCCCCGGGCTCGCGGCCCAGCAGCTCGTCGGTGAGCAGGATCTCGCCGTAGCTGCTGCGGGCCGCCGCGGCGGCGTCGGAGACGTAGATCCGGGGATCCTCCTCGCCGTCCACGCGGACGACGCCGAACCAGCCGTTCTCCTGCTCGATCAGTACGAGCACCGTGTCCTCGTCGGGAGAGGCTTCCCGGGCCAGGTCGGCCAGATCCGACAGGGTTTCCACATCGTCGAGTTCCGTGTCGCTCGCTTCCCACCCGTCTTCGGTGCGCGCGAGCAGTGCGGCGAAGTACACCGTGACTCTCCCACTGGTCATAGGCGTGCCGGTTGGGGGTCCCCCGGCGGAGGCTGCGGACGGGAGTGCTCCGAAGAGCCCCGCCCACTCGGAATCGTGGCAGAAACAAGGCCATCAGGGGACGTCTTCGGCTCCCTGTGTCCGGCAGTTTCGATCTCGGTTCGCCGAGCGGGTCCGCGAGGGACCCGTCGGCGCCGTCATCGCCGCCACGTGCGGATCGTACGCGGCTCGGTCCACCGTCCCCGCGCGGCCGCCTCGGGAAACACGCGGGTGTGCCGCGATCTTCCCGCGCGCGCCGTGCGCGCGGTCCGCGCCGCCGGTACGGCACTCACACCGGGGGCCCCTACCAGCGGAAGGTCCGCATGCGCATCGCGTGGCGCAGCCGGGCCGCCTTGGCGCGGCGCGGCTGGACCCGGTCGCGCAGGGCGCGGGCCTCGGCGAGTTCGCGCAGGAACCGGGCGCGCCGCTGCCGCCGCTCGGCCTCCGTCTCGGCCGGTCCGGACGCCGTGCGGGGCGACGGCTCGTCTCGGTACTCCTGCTCGGGCATCGGTTCACCACCTCGGTCCGTCCCTCCCACCTTCCCCCGGACGGGCGGTTTGACGCCAGCGAGCGAGCGGCCGGGGGGCTTCGCGGCGTGCCGCACGCGGGGACACCGGGCCTTCCGGGCCCGGTTACTGTTGTGGCCATGCGTCTCCATGTCGTCGACCACCCCCTGGTCGCCCACAAGCTCACCACGTTGCGCGACCGGCGCACCGACTCCGCGACCTTCCGCCGTCTGGCCGACGAACTGGTCACCCTGCTCGCCTACGAGGCCACGCGCGACGTGCGCACCGAGCAGGTCGACATCCACACGCCGGTGGCGCGGACCACGGGGGTGAAGCTGTCCCACCCGCGCCCGCTGGTGGTGCCGATCCTGCGGGCGGGCCTCGGCATGCTGGACGGCATGGTCCGGCTGCTGCCGACCGCCGAGGTGGGCTTCCTCGGCATGATCCGCAACGAGGAGACGCTGCAGGCCTCCACGTACGCCACCCGGATGCCGGAGGACCTCTCCGGTCGCCAGGTGTACGTCCTGGACCCGATGCTCGCCACCGGCGGCACGCTGGTCGCGGCGATCCGGGAGCTGATCGAGCGCGGCGCGGACGACGTGACCGCCGTGGTGCTGCTGGCCGCGCCGGAGGGCGTCGAGGTCATGGAGCGCGAGCTGGCCGGCACCCCGGTGACGGTCGTGACGGCGTCGGTCGACGAGCACCTGAACGAGCAGGGCTACATCGTGCCGGGCCTCGGCGACGCCGGGGACCGGATGTACGGCGCGGCCGAGTAGGCCGGTCCGGCGGGAGGGCCCTCCGGGCGGCCGGGCGGGCCGGTCCGGCGGGAGGGGCCTCCGGCGCCGTTCAGCAGTTCTCCTCCGCGGCGGGCTCCGGCTCGGGCTCGGCCAGTGCGGCCAGGGCCCGGTCGGCGTCCGCCTTCTGCGTCAGGTCCCGGAAGCCGTCGCCGATGACGAGGTCGACCTCGTCCCCCTCGCGGGCGGGGTCGGTGCGCCGTTCGGCGCCGGCGAGCTGGGTGCCGAGCACCGGCAGCGAGGTGTCGAGGGCGGAGGCGGGCCCGAGCAGCAGTCCGGTGCCCTTGACCTTCTTGTCGTACTCCTCGGTGGCGTTGGCCACCTCGCCGATCCTGAAGCCGCGCTTCTCCAGCTCGTCGGCGGTCTTCTGGGCGAGACCGCCGCGGGTGGTGGCGTTGAAGACGTTGACCGTGATCGTGCCGGGCTCGGGGAGGGGCTTCGGAGCGGCCGCGGGGGTCGCCCTGGCGGCGCAGGCGGCCTTGGTCCGGGCCGTGGAGGCGGGCTCGCCGCCGCCGGTGAACACGTCGATGAGCTGCAGCGTGCCCCAGCCCGCCCCGCCGAGCGCGGCGACGGAGACGGCGGTCAGGACGACGAGCCTCCCGCGCCGCCGGGGTCGGCGCATCCGCGGGTACTTGTCACCCGTGATCCGGTACTGGCCGCCCATGCCGGGAGGAGTGAGCATGCTCATGGGCGCAGCGTAGTGCCGCCCGGACGGCAATGCCTACCAGGTGATCATCCGACTGTGTGCAGGCCGACCCGAAAGGGTCAAACCGACCGCGGCGAGGAGTCCGGCGGGGCGCCGGAGCGGTGTCAGTCCAGCTCGAGGACGCGGGCGTGCAGCACCTGCCGCTGCTGGAGCGCCGCCCGTACCGCGCGGTGCAGCCCGTCCTCCAGGTACAGGTCGCCCTGCCACTTCACGACGTGCGCGAAGAGGTCGCCGTAGAAGGTCGAGTCCTCGGCGAGGAGGGTCTCGAGGTCGAGCTGCTGCTTGGTCGTCACGAGCTGATCGAGGCGGACCGGGCGCGGCGCGACGTCCGCCCACTGCCGGGTGTTCTCCCGGCCGTGGTCGGGGTACGGCCGGCCGTTTCCGATGCGCTTGAAGATCACACGGAAAGCCTACCGGTCGAGACGTTCCGGGCGCAGCCATGGTGGCGGAGTACGACACCGAAGAAGCACCCGGAACCGGGAGGGGCCACCCGGAACCGGGAGGGGCCGGACACGGGGCCGGGGCGGGCGGGCGCGGGGCCGTGCCGGCGCTCGGCCCGCGCGCCGGCGGCCGCCGCTCAGCCCGCGCGCCAGTACCCCAGCGCGTGCACCCGCTGCCTGGGCACGCCCAGCTCCTTGCGGACGAACGCCGCCAGCGTCCGGGTGGTCGCGGTGTCGCAGGCGATCCAGACGTACGGGTGCGGGGTGGCCCGCAGCAGCCCGGGCAGGTCGGCCCGGACCCGCTCGGCCAGCGTCGCCCCGGCCCCCCGCCGGGGCACCTCGCGCACCTCGTGCCGTTCCGGGTCGGCCCGGCAGGGCAGCCCGTCGAGCGCGCCCTCGAACCAGACGGTCGCCGGGGCGGAACCCAGGGCGTCGAGCAGCGAGTTGATCGCCGGCAGCGAGGCCGGGTCGCCGACCGCGAAGACGTGCGAGGGGGCGGGGTCGGGCTCCTCGAACGCCGTGCCCTGCACGGTCGCCTCGATGGTGTCCCCGGGTTCCGCCGCCCTCGCCCAGTCGCTGGCGCACCCCTCGTGCAGGGCGAACTCCAGGCTGAGGGTGCCGGCCCGCGGATCCGGGTCGACCACGGTGTACGCCCGCTGGTGCGGCCTGCCCGCGTTGTCGAACCACAGCCGCACCCACATCGTCGGGTGGACCCCGGTCGCCGCCAGCATCCCGCCGTCGGTGAAGTGCACCCGCCGGTACGCGGCGGTGACGTCCTCGGCCCCCGTCACGGTGAGCCCGAAGTCCTTGGCGCGCAGCAGTCTGAGAACCGCGCCCTCCCAGCCCCGCCCCTGCCCCATCGCGTCCCCGTCCTTCGCGTACGATGCCGCCACGCTTGTTGGTTAGGGGAGCCTAACCTAAAGAGAATGGGGGCGCAGTGGCCGGCGAGATCTTCCGGGACCCGTGGGGCATCCCCCACCTGCGTGCGGACGGCGTGAAGGAGCTCGCGCACCTCCAGGGCCGGGTCA
This sequence comes from Streptomyces sp. NPDC034670, assembly GCF_055574875.1. Taxonomy (NCBI): domain Bacteria; kingdom Bacillati; phylum Actinomycetota; class Actinomycetes; order Kitasatosporales; family Streptomycetaceae; genus Streptomyces; species Streptomyces sp. NPDC034670. The sequence goes on along the minus strand of NZ_JBVITR010000050.1, from coordinate 18,061 downwards.
CCGCCCTGGACCGGTCCTGGCAGCTGGAGGTCGAGCGGCACCGCGCGCAGGGCACCTCGGCGTCCTTCCTCGGCCCCGGGGCCCTGCCCTGGGACCGCTTCGCCCGCCGCGCCCGCCTGGCCGACACGGCCCGCCGCTGCTGGAGCGCGCTGGAGCGGACGGACCCGGAGACGGCCGACTGGGTCCGGGCCTACACGGAGGGCGTGAACGAGGGGCTGGGCGCCGCCACCGCCCCCGAGTTCGCCCGCGCCGGCCTCGCCCCCGGCCGCTGGGAGCCCTGGACCCCCCTCGGGATCTGGCTCGCCACCCACATCCTCTTCGCCGGCTTCCCCGCCAAGCTGTGGCGCGAGCACGTCGCCGCCCGCCTCGGCGCGGACGCGGTCGGCCTGTTCGCCACCGACGGTCCCGGCACCTCGGGCAGCAACGGCTGGCTGGTCGCCGGGGAGCGCTCGGTCACCGGGCGGGCGGTCATCGCCGGGGACCCGCACCGCTTCATCGAGGACCCGGGCGTCTACCAGCAGATCCGGCTGGCCTGCCCGGAGTTCGACGTGGTCGGCCTCGCCGTGCCCGGCGTGCCCGGCATCGCCCACTTCGGCCACACCGGCACGGTCGCCTGGGCCATCACCAACGCCATGGCCGACTACCAGGACCTCTACCGCGAGCGGCTGCGGCGCACCGGTGGGGGCGCCCCCCGCCCGAACGGAGCCGGGAACCCGGGGGAGGGGGTGGAGGCGCTCGGTCCGGACGGGGCGTGGCACCGGGTCGCCCGGCACACCGAGACCGTCGAGGTGGCGGGCGGGGAGCCGGTCGAGGTCGAGGTGATCGAGACCGACCGCGGCCCGGTCGTCGCCGGCGGCCCCGAGGGCCTCGACGACGGCGTGCCGGAGCCCGGCGCGCCCCCGCTCGCCGTCGCCCTGCGCTACCCGCCCCGGGTCACCGGCGACCTCGGCTTCGGCGCCCTGCTGCCGCTGCTGCGGGCCCGCCGGGTCGCCGACGTGGACCGGGCCGCGGACCGGTGGGCCGAGCCGGTCAACGTGCTCCTGGCCGCCGACACCGGGGGCGGCACGCTGCACCGGGTGGCCGGCCGGGTCCCGGTGCGCTCCGAGGCCAACCGGACCCGCCTGGTGCCGGCCTGGGAGCCCGGTCACGAGTGGCGGGGCTGGCACGCCCCGCCGCGCGCCGGGCTGACCGGCGGCGTCGCCGTGATGGCGAACCAGCGCGGCCCCGCCTCCCCGCTCGGCGTCGAGTTCGCCCCGCCGCACCGCGCCGACCGCATCGCCGCGCTGCTGGCCGGCCGGGAGCGCTGGTCGGCCGCCGACATGCCCGCGATCCACACGGACACCCACCTCGCCTCCGCCGCCGCCCTGCTGGACCGCCTCGCCGCGCTCGACGGCACGGACCTGAGCGGGCCGGCCGCCGCCCTGCGTGACCGCCTCCTGCGCTGGGACCGCCGCATGGACGCGGACAGCGCCGACGCGGCCGCCTTCGCAGCGGTGCGCGGCGCGGTCGTGCGGCACCTCGCGGCGCACCCGGCGTTCGCCGCGCTGGCCGATCCGCCCGCCTACCCGGAGGTCTTCCGGCCCTGGCTCGCGCCGGTCCCGCGGATCGGGTACGCCCTCGAACACCTCCTGGACGCCGACGAGCTGTTCGGCGTCGACCGCCCGGCGGCCGTCCGCGCGGCCCTGGAGGAGGTGGCCGCCCGGCCGCCCGCCGGCACCTGGGGCGACACCCACCGCCTGGCGCCCTGGCGGGCCCTGCCCCCGACGGCGCCGTACGAGGAGCCCGGTCTGTCCGGCGACCACGACTGCGTGCTGTGCACCTCGCCCGTGCCCGGCCTGACCGACCTCGCCGCGCGCGGCCCGGCCGCCCGGTACGTCTGGGACCTGGCCCGGCGCGAGGACAGCGGCTGGGTGGTGCCGTTCGGCGCCTCGGGCGTCCCCGGCTCGCCCCACCACCGCGACCAGCAGCCCCTGTGGCGCGCGGGGGAGCTGGTCCCGGTCGTCACCGACTGGGACCGGCTGCGGCGGGAGCCCGACGGCCCCCGGCGGGAGACCCGCGCACGGCCGGCGCACGGCTGACGGCGACCGCGCGACCGGCGACCGACGCGCGACCGGCCACCCGTCCGCCCGCCCGACGACGACCGACCACCCGCCCGCCCGACCGACGACCGACCGACCGACAGGACCGACGCGCGACCGGCGACCGCCCGACGACGACCGCCCGACCGACGCACGATCGACGAGGAGACCGATGTCCGACCCCTACGCCTCCCGCAAGGCCGTCCACGAGCAGGTGGTCGACGGCTTCGGCGCGGTGCGCGTCCTGCCGCTGGACGCGTCGGCCGACGCGCCCCTGCTGCACCGCTGGGTGAGCGAGGAGCGCGCCGTCTTCTGGGGCATGAACGGCCTGACCGAGGAACAGGTCGCCGGGATCTACGCCCACATGGGGACGCTCGACACCCACCACGCCCACCTCGTCCTCAAGGACGGCGCGCCGGTCGCGCTGCTCCAGACCTACGAGCCGGAGGCCGACCGGGTCGGGGAGTGCTACCCCGTCGAACCCGGCGACATCGGCGTCCACCTGCTGCTCGCCCCCGCCGGGCCCGGCGGGGCGCGGCACGGCTGGACCGCCGGGCTGCTGACCGCCGTCACCACGTACGTCCTGCGGGGCCTGGACCGCAGGCGCGTGGTGATCGATCCCGACGTGGCCAACGAGAAGGCGATCGCCCGCTTCCTGCGGCAGGGCTTCACCGCCGGTCCCGAGGTCGTGCTGCCGGAGGTCGACCTGCCCGACGTGTACCTCCCGCGGAAGAAGGCGCGGCTCGCCTTCCTCACCCGCGAGGCGGCCTTCGGCGGGTGACCGGCCGCCCGGCGCCCGCCGAAGGCCGGCCCGGTGAGGGGAGGCGGCGGCGGGGGGGGGGGGGGGGGGGGGGGGGGCCGCCCCCCCCCCCCCCCCCCCCCCCCCCCCGCCGCGCCCGGGCCTCCCTGTCGAGGAAGGCCTTCGCCAGGTCCCG
>NZ_JBVITR010000050.1:9971-15038 GCF_055574875.1 Streptomyces sp. NPDC034670 | reverse complement strand
CCACCCGAAGGTCCTCCTTGGGTGGTCCCCCTCCCCCCCCCCCCCCCCCAAGCCCCCGGCCCGGTGAGGGGAGGCGGCGGCGGACGGGAGGCGCGGTGAACGCACCGCGCCTCCCGTCCGTACCCCACCGGAGCCGGACGGCCGGAGGACGGGGTACGACGTGGAGCGACGGCGCAGCGTGGCGGTGACGGGCGATGACCGTCGGGACGGGGCGGTGACGGCCGGCGGCGGGCGGGCCGGGGCGACGGGCCGCGCGGCCCGGCGGCTTCGGGGACTGGCGCTGCTGGGAGGCGTGCTGCTCCTGGTCCTCCTCGGCGGCGCGGCCCCGGCGAGCGCCCACGCCGGCCTGCGCGGCGCCGACCCCGAGGACGGGAGCGTCCTTGAGTCCGCCCCCCGGCACGTCACCCTGACCTTCACGGAGTCCGTCGGCCTGCTCGAGGACTCCTTCCGCGTCTACGGCCCCGACAACCGCCGGGTGAGCCTGGGCGAGCCGGAGCACGCGGACGGCGCCTCCGACACCGCCCGCACCGGCCTGCCCGACGGGCTCGCCGAAGGCACCTACACGGTGGCCTGGCGGGTGGTCTCCGCCGACAGCCACCCGGTCTCCGGCGCCTTCACCTTCTCCATCGGCACACCCTCGCCCACCGCGCCCGCGGTGCCCGCGGAGCAGGCCGAGCACCCGGTCACCAAGAGCCTCTACGACACCGGCCGCCACCTCGCGTACATCGCGGCCGCCCTGCTCGTCGGCACGGCGGCGTTCGCGGCCCTGTGCCGTCCGCCGGACCCCGCCCCGCTGCGGGCGCCGCTGCTCACCGGCTGGTGGACGCTGCTGGCGGCCACGGTCTTCCTCCTCGTCCTGCGCGCCCCGTACGAGGCCGGGACGGCCCCGGCCACCGCGCTCGACGCCTCCGCCCTGACCGGCACCCTCACCGGCCGCCCGGGGCTCGCCCTGCTCGCCCGGCTGGCGCTGCTCCTGCTGACGGCGGCGGCCCTGCCGCGGTTCTCCCGGCGCCCGGCGCCGGAACCGGGCCGGACACCCCGCGCGCACCTGGCGGCGGGCGCCGCCCTGTCCGTCGGCCTCGCCCTGACCTGGGCGGCGGCCGAGCACGCCTCCGCCGGGATCCAGGTCCCGCTGGCGATGACGTCGTCCGTCCTGCACCTGCTGGCGACGGCGTGCTGGCTGGGCGGCCTGACGGCCCTGCTCCTCACCCTGCGCCGCGCGCAGACCCCGCCGCCCGTCGCCACGGTCACCCGCTTCTCCCGCCTGGCCTTCGTCTCGGTGACCGTCCTCGTCGTCACCGGCGCCTACCAGTCCTGGCGCGGCCTCGGTTCCTGGAGCGCGCTCACGGAGACGTCGTACGGCAGGACCCTGACCGTCAAGCTCGTCGTGACGGCCGTCCTGCTGGCGGTGGCGGGACTGTCCCGCCGCTGGACGGCACGGCTGGCGCAGGCGCCGGTGGCGGTGGAGGAGCGGGCGCCGCAGCCGGTGGGAGCGGCACCCGGGGCGGGCCCGGGGCCGCGCCCGGGGGCCGGGGAACCGGGGGCCGGACGGACCGGGGACCCGGAGGCGGGCTCCGGGGACCGGCCGCACCCGGCGGACGGCGACCCGGACCGCCGGCGCCGGGCCCTGCGGCTGTCCGTGCTGGTCGAAGTGGCCGTGGGCGTCGTGGTGCTGCTGGTCACGACGGTGCTGACGGGCACCCTCCCGGCCCGCGCGGAGGCCGAGGCCGCCGGGGCGGCCCCGACGGCGGGACTCCCCGGGGCGTCGACGGTCACGATCCCCTACGACGTCGGCACCCCCGGCGGGAAGGGCCGGGTGCAGATCACGCTGGACCCGGGCCGGGTGGGCGAGAACGGCGTCCAGGCGGTGGTCTTCGGCGCCGACGGCGGGCTGGTGTTCGTCCCGGAGCTGAGGATGTCCTTCACCCTCGCCGCGAAGGACATCGGACCCATCGACGCCGGGCTGACCGACCGGGGCGGCTACTGGGCCACCAACGACCTCAACCTGCCCCTCGACGGAGACTGGACGATGAAGACGACGATCCGGGTGTCCGAGGTGGACCAGGTGACCGAGTCACGGGAGGTGCGGATCACCCGGTGACGGACCGCCCGCCGGTGAGACGCCCGCCGACGGGGCCCGCCCGCCGACGGGAAGCCCGAGCAGTCCGCGCATGAGCTCGGCGGCCCGCACGGAGGCGTCCCCGCAGCACGTGTTGAACAGCACGTGCACCTGCTCGACCCGGTCGGCCAGCCGCCGCAGCCGCGGCACCCACGCCCCGAGTTCGTCCGCCCCGTACGCGTACCGGAACCGGTCCTCCTTGCTGCCCGTGCCCCAGGCGGCGCTGCGCCCGTGGAACCGCACCACGGACAGGCGGGACGAGGTCACGGGCGTGACCGGCGGTACGGACGAGGGCAGCGACTGCACCATGTCGACGCCGACCGCGGCCATCGCACACCGGGCGAGCAGCGCGGACGTGGCCTCGGCACGCCCCGCCTCCCACCACGAGGGGTGCCGGAACTCCACGGCCAGGGGCCACCCCTCGGCCCGCCGCGCGCACTCCTCCACGAACGCCTCGCCCGCCGCCCCGGCCCGCAGCCACGGCGGGAACTGGAACAGCACGCTCCCCAGCCGCCCGCCGTGCCGCAGCGGCCCGATCCCCTCGGCGAACCGCGCCCACACCTCGTCCAGCACCGCCGGGTCGCGCGCGTCGGGCGGCAGCCCGCCGGGCATCACCGCACTCCGCGTGGGATGCCCGGTCAGCAGCGAGAACGCCTTGACGTCGAACACGAACCCGTCGGGCGTCCGCTCCACCCACAGCCGGCTGTTCCGCTCGGAGGGCAGGGCGTAGTACGAGGCGTCGACCTCGACGACGGGGAACCGCTCCGCGTAGTGCCGCAGCCGCCCCTCGGCGTCCCGCCGCCCCACCGGGTACCAGCCGCTGCCGACCAGTGCCCGGTCGGTCCAGGAACAGGTGCCCACCAGGATGTCTCCCATGGGGCCCGGTTACCCGCCGGATCCCCGTCCACCCGGGCGGCCGGCCGAGGGGGTCCGTTCGAGGCGCGCCCGAACGCACGTGCCCGGCGGCCGCTATCTTTCGTCCCGGACGTCGGACACACGGAGCGGCATGCGACAGACGGAGGAACGGGCCGGGGGGTCGTACGGGGCCGTCACGGTCCCCGCGGACGCCGACGGGGCCCCCGCGGGCGGCTGGCCCCGGTTCTGGCCCCTGCTGCTTCTCGGGGCGGCCGTGCTGCCCGGGACGGTGCTCTTCGCCGTCGTCCGGTGGGGGGACGAGCCGGCCGTGCAGGCCTGGCGGACCGTCTGCCTCTCCATCACCGTGCAGGCGCTGCCGTTCCTGCTGCTCGGCACGGCCCTGTCCGGCGCGATCAACGCGTTCGTGCCGGCCCGGGTGTTCACCCGGATGCTGCCCCGCAGGCCCTCGCTCGCCGTCCCGGTCGCCGGAGCCGCCGGGGCCGTCCTGCCCGGCTGCGAGTGCGCGTCCGTCCCGGTCGCCAGCAGCCTCATCGGCAGGGGCGTCACCCCGGCCGCCGCCTTCGCGTTCCTGTTGTCGGCCCCCGCCATCAACCCGGTGGTGCTGACCACCACGGCCATCGCCTTCCCCGGGAGCCCCGAGATGGTGGCGGCCCGGCTGCTCGCCTCGCTCGCCACCGCCGTCGTGATGGGCTGGCTGTGGCTCCGGCTGGGCCGCGCGGAGTGGCTGCGGCCGGCCGTGCGGCACACCGGGCACCGGCCGGGGCACAGCCGCTGGACGGAGTTCCGGCTCGGCTTCCAGCACGACTTCCTGCACGCGGGCGGCTTCGTCATCGTCGGGGCCATGGCGGCGGCCACCTTCAACGTGGCCGTCCCCGAATCCGTGCTCGGTGTGTTCTCCGACTCGCCCTGGCTGTCGGTGCTCTTCCTGGCCGCGCTCGCCGTCGTCCTCTCGGTGTGCTCCGAGGCCGACGCGTTCCTCGCGGCCTCCCTCACCGGCTTCTCGCCCCTCGCGCGGTTGACGTTCATGGTGGTCGGGCCGATGGTCGACCTGAAACTGATCGCCCTCCAGGCGGGCACCTTCGGACGGGCCTTCGCGGTCCGCTTCTCCGCCGCCACGGCGGTCGTCGCCGTCCTGTGCAGCGCGCTCGTCGGAGGGATCCTGCTGTGAAGCGCCCCCTGCAGGCGGTCCTGCTCGTCCTCAGCGGCACCGGCCTGCTGCACGCCTCGCTCCTCACCGACCTCTACCTGAGGTACGTCAACGGCTGGATGCGTCCGCTGCTGATCGCCTCGGGGGCGGTGCTGCTCCTGCTCGGCGCCGCCGAGGCCTGGTCGCAGAGGCCGGGCGGGGGCCGGAGGGCCGGCGGGAGCCGGGGGGCTGACGGGGACCGGGGGTCCGGCGGGGGCCGCCACGAGGACCACGACGGCGACGGTCACGACCACTCCGGTGTGCCCGGCGTGGCCTGGCTGCTCCTCCTCCCCGCGCTGAGCCTGCTCCTGCACGCCCCGCCGTCCCTCGGCTCCTACACCGCCTCCCGCCAGGCCTCCGAGCCCGTCGTGCGGCGGGACGGCTTCGATCCCCTGCCCGCGACCTCGCCGGTCCCGCTGACCCTCCGCGACTTCATCGGCCGCGTCCAGCAGGACCGCACGCAGGCCGTCAAGGGCCGCACCGTCCTGATGACCGGGTTCGTCACCCCCGGCGAGCGGGACGGGGACTGGTACCTGACCCGGCTCCTGATCAACTGCTGCGCGGCGGACGCCCGGTCGGTCAAGGTGCGGATCCACGGCGCCCCGGCCCCGCCCGCCGACACCTGGGTGACGGTCGTGGGGACCTGGCACGAGGGCGGGACCCTCGGCACGCGCTCCGCCCCGGCCGCACTCGACGCCCGCACCGTCCAGGAGGTCGACCGGCCGGGGAACGCGTACACGGACGCCCCTCCGCTCCCCCTTCCCCGCTGACGGCGGGGGTCCGGGGGGGAGAGGGGGCCCAGGGGACCGCACACGAGGTCCGGGGGGGGGGGGGGGCGGGGGGGACGGTGCGGGGGACGGAGAGACGAAGGGCCCGCCCGTGGCCG
>NZ_JBVITR010000050.1:0-9961 GCF_055574875.1 Streptomyces sp. NPDC034670 | reverse complement strand
CACCCCGACAGGGATGACGAAGAGGGGAGAAACAGGAAAAAACCCCCCCTCCCCCCCCCCCCCCCCCCTGAGCGTGGCCCCCCGGCCCCCCCCCCCCCCCCCGCCCCCCCGCCCACGCGGTCCGGCGCGACGGGGACGCGCGGGGGCCGGTGCGGGGCACGGCACGACGAAGGCCCCGACCGTGACCGGTCGGGGCCTTCCATCCGCCCTGACGGGCGAGTGCGGAGGATACGAGATTCGAACTCGTGAGGGGTTGCCCCCAACACGCTTTCCAAGCGTGCGCCCTAGGCCTCTAGGCGAATCCTCCGCCGGAAACATTACATGACCGAGAGGAGTGCTCGCGAACTCGTTCCCTCCCCGCGGGATGAGGTAGCCTCTGCGTAGCCCCTCACGCGGCGCTATCTGACTGAACTCCCCCAGGGCCGGAAGGCAGCAAGGGTAGGTTGGCTCTGGCGGGTGCGTGGGGGGCGCTTGCGTGTGCGGGCGCGGGCCCCGGGTCCGGCCAGCGGGGCGGGACCGGATGTCGGCGGGCGCCTATAACCTCGTAGGCGTGTCGTCTCTCGCGCTGTACCGCCGCTATCGCCCGGAGTCGTTCGCCGAGGTCATCGGGCAGGAGCATGTCACCGACCCGTTGCAGCAGGCGCTGCGGAACAACCGGGTCAACCACGCGTACCTGTTCAGCGGCCCGCGCGGATGCGGCAAGACGACCAGCGCGCGGATCCTCGCGCGGTGCCTGAACTGTGAGAAGGGTCCCACGCCGACGCCGTGCGGCGCGTGCCAGTCCTGTCAGGACCTCGCGCGCAACGGGCCCGGCTCGATCGACGTCATCGAGATCGACGCCGCTTCCCACGGTGGTGTGGACGACGCCCGCGACCTGCGCGAGAAGGCCTTCTTCGGGCCCGCCCACAGCCGTTACAAGATCTACATCATCGACGAGGCCCACATGGTCACGTCGGCCGGCTTCAACGCGCTGCTCAAGGTCGTCGAGGAGCCCCCGGAGCACCTGAAGTTCATCTTCGCCACCACCGAGCCCGAGAAGGTCATCGGGACCATCCGGTCGCGGACCCACCACTACCCGTTCCGGCTGGTGCCGCCGGGCACCCTGCGGGACTACCTCGGCGAGGTGTGCGCGAAGGAGGACATCCCCGTCGAGGAGGGCGTGCTGCCGCTCGTCGTGCGGGCCGGCGCCGGATCCGTGCGGGACTCGATGTCCGTCATGGACCAGCTGCTCGCCGGCGCCGGGGAGCAGGGTGTGACGTACGCCATGGCCACCTCCCTGCTGGGCTACACGGACGGCTCGCTGCTCGACTCCGTGGTGGAGGCCTTCGCGACCGGTGACGGGGCCGCCGCCTTCGAGGTCGTCGACCGGGTGATCGAGGGCGGCAACGACCCGCGGCGGTTCGTCGCGGACCTGCTGGAGCGGCTGCGGGACCTGGTGATCCTCGCCGCCGTGCCGGACGCCGCGGAGAAGGGGCTCATCGACGCCCCCGCCGACGTCGTCGAGCGGATGCGGGCCCAGGCCGGCACCTTCGGCCCCGCCGAGCTCAGCCGTGCCGCCGACCTCGTCAACGAGGGGCTCACCGAGATGCGCGGCGCCACCTCGCCCCGCCTCCAGCTCGAGCTGATCTGCGCCCGGGTGCTGCTGCCCGCCGCCTACGGCGACGAGCGCTCGGTCATGGCCCGGCTGGACCGGATCGAGCGCGGCGTGAACCTCCCGGCGGGCGGCGGCGCGGGCACGCCCGCCCTGGGATACGTGCCCGGGCCGGACGTCCACGGCGCGGCGGCGGCCGGTGCGGCGCAGGGACAGGCCCCGGTGCCGCCGGGCGGCGGCCCCGCCGCCGCCCGGGCCGCGGTGCGGGCTCCGGGGGGCGCCCCCGGCGGCGCGCCCGCGCCCGCTCCGGCTCCGCCCGCGCCCCCGGCGGCTCCGGCTCCGGCCCCGGCACAGGCCCCGCCCCAGGCGGCCGCGCCGAGCGCTCCCGCCGCGCCCGCCCCCGGCGCCTGGCCCACCGCGGCCCCCGCCGGCGGAGCCCGCCGACCCGGCGGCTGGCCCACCGCCGCACCGGCGGGCGGCGGTGGACCGGCCCCGGCACCGGCCGCGCCGAGCACCCCCGCGCCCCAGGCGGCCCCGGCGCCGTCGGGCGGCGGCCTCGACCCCCGCGTGCTCTGGCCGGACATCCTGGAGGCGGTCAAGAACCGCCGCCGCTTCACCTGGATCCTGCTCAGCCAGAACGCCCAGGTGACCGCGTTCGACGGCACGACCCTCCAGCTCGGCTTCGTGAACGCGGGCGCGCGGGACAACTTCCTCAGCAGCGGCAGCGAGGACGTGCTGCGGCAGGCGCTGGGCGAGCGGTTCGGCGTCCAGTGGAAGATCGAGGCGATCGTCGACCCGTCCGGTGGCGGCGGTGCGGCGGCCCCCGTCCCGGCGGGCTCGGCCGTCGGCCGTCACGGCGGCGGGGAAGGCCACGGCGGTGGCGGCGGGTACGGCGGCGCCGGCCGGCGCCCGGCCCCCCAGCCGTCCGCCCCGTCCCCCGGCCCCGCGCGGGCGGCCGGCGCCCCGGCGGCGCCCGCGCCCGCCCCGGCACCCCGGCCGTCCGCCCCGGAGCCGCCGCCCCCGGTCTCCCCCGAGGACGACATCCCCGAGGAGGACGACCCCGACCTGGACGAGTCCGCCCTCTCCGGGCAGGAGCTGATCGTCCGGGAGCTCGGCGCGACGGTGGTCGAGGAGATCGCCAACGAGTAGGGCGAACGGCGGGACGGGCGGCGGCCAGCGGGACGCCCGCCGGATCGCCGGGTCGCCGGACCGCCGGACCGGCGACCCGGCGCGACCGCCCCCGTCCGTCGTGCGCCCTTGGAGGAAAGCACCAACTCCCTCCCCCCGCTCCTTCGGAAGCCCGCACAAGGCGAGCCCGCCGCTTCCCGTTAGGCTGACCCCGTGAAGGTCCTCGTCATCGGAAGCGGCGCCCGCGAACACGCCCTGTGCCGCTCCCTGTCCCTCGACCCCGACGTCACCGCGCTGCACTGCGCCCCCGGCAACGCCGGCATCGCCGAGGTCGCCGAGCTGCACCGGGTCGACGCCCTCGACGGCGCGGCCGTGTCCGCGCTGGCCGTGCGGCTCGGCGCGGACCTCGTGGTGGTCGGCCCGGAGGCCCCCCTCGTCGCCGGTGTCGCCGACGCCGTGCGCGGCGCGGGGATCGCGGTCTTCGGCCCCTCCGGGGAGGCCGCGCGGCTCGAGGGCTCCAAGGCCTTCGCGAAGGACGTCATGGCGGCGGCGGGCGTGCCCACGGCCCGGTCGTACGTCTGCACGACGCCCGAGGAGGCCGACGCGGCCCTCGACGCGTTCGGCGCCCCCTACGTCGTCAAGGACGACGGGCTCGCCGCCGGCAAGGGCGTCGTCGTCACCGACGACCTCGGGGCGGCCCGGGCGCACGCCGGTGCCTGCACGAGGGTGGTCGTCGAGGAGTACCTCGACGGCCCCGAGGTCTCCCTCTTCGCGATCACCGACGGCGAGACGGTCCTGCCCCTCCAGCCCGCCCAGGACTTCAAGCGCGCGCTGGACGGCGACGAGGGTCCGAACACCGGCGGCATGGGGGCCTACTCCCCGCTGCCGTGGGCCGACCCGAAGCTGGTCGACGAGGTCGTGCGGACGGTCCTCCAGCCGACGGTCGACGAGATGCGGCGCCGCGGCACCCCGTTCTCCGGCCTGCTCTACGCCGGTCTGGCGATCACCTCGCGCGGGGTCCGCGTGATCGAGTTCAACGCCCGGTTCGGCGACCCCGAGACGCAGGTGGTCCTGGCCCGTCTGAAGACCCCGCTGGCCGGCGTGCTGATGGCCGCCGCCACCGGGAACCTCGCCCACCTGGAGCCGCTGCGCTGGAGCGACGAGGCCGCGGTCACCGTGGTCGTCGCCTCGCACAACTACCCGGGCACCCCGCGCACCGGCGACCCGATCACCGGCCTCGACGAGGTCGCCGCCGAGGACGCCCCGCACGCGTACGTGCTGCACGCCGGGACGAGGCGCGAGGGCGACGCGGTGGTCAGCGCGGGCGGCCGCGTGCTGTCCGTCACGGCGACCGGCAAGGACCTCACCGAGGCCCGCGACCGCGCCTACCGCTCGGTCGCCCGCATCGGCCTCGACGGCTCGCAGTACCGCACGGACATCGCGGAGCGGGCGGCGAAGGCGGCGCGGGACGCGTGACCGCGCCGGGCACCGCGCCCGGTCCGCCCGCCGTGTCCGGCCCGCTCCCGGCGCCGGCGAACCCCTCGGGCCCCGGATCCGTCTCAGGATCCGGGGCCCGAGGTGTGCCGTCGGTCACCCACCTTTCCCCAAAGCCATTCCATCGAGTGAGCGGTGAGCCATCCGGCTGACGGAGGCCGGACCCCCAACTAGGGTGCCGCGCATGTGTTCCGGCACTTGGCCCATCGGCATTGCGATGTCGGGGGCGGGTGCCACAGTGGGGGAGTGAGCAACGCCAGGACAGCGTCGGGACCGCCGGGAGGGGGTGGGGTCGGACCATGAGCGGAAGCGGAACGGGAGCGGAGGCGGGCGCGCAGGCCGCGCGGTCGCGTGCGGTCGCCGTGCTGCGGGTCCGCAACCAGGCGCTGGCCGTCGCCGTGCTGCCGGCCGCCGGCGCCGTGATCCTGCTCGTCGGCGGCTCCACCGGCCACCTCCCGGGCACCGGCTGGGACCTCGTCCGCTGGGTCCTCACGCCGCTTGCGGTGCTCGTCCTGCTCGCCGCCGCCGGTGTCGCCCTGGTCGTCGCCCGGGCCCGGCCCGCCGTGAGCCCGACGGTGCCGGTCGCCGAGGAGGAGGCCCCGGAGCTGTACCGGCTGGTGCGCGACCTCGCCGACCGCCTCGACGTCCCCGCCCCGTCCGCGATAGCGCTCACCCCGGACTGCGACAGCTGGCTCGAGGACCGCACCCATCCGGCCCACGGCCCGCCGCCCGTCGAGGAGCACGCCGACATAGCGGGCGCGGGACGGCAGCCGGGCGCCGCCGCCGCGCCCGTGCTGGTGATCGGCTCGCCGTTCCTGTGGTGGATGCGGGTGGGCGAGCTGCGCGCGGTCCTCGCCCCGGTCGTCGCGGGCACGGGACCGTCGGCGCACCCGGACATAGCGGCCGCCCGGCGGTTCGTGCGGGGTCTGGACGCCGCGGTGGCCGTGGCCTCGGCGCCCCGCCGGGGTCCGGTGCCCCGCGGGGCGCTCGCGGGCGTCGGCTGGGCCGCCCGGGTGCTGCTGCGCGGCTGCCGGAGGCACGCCGCCCAGATGGAGCGCTCGGTCGCCGCGGCGGCGGCCGAGCGCGCCCAGGCCGTGGACTACGGGCTGCGCATCGTCGCCCAGGAGCAGGTGGGCCTGGCCTACGCCGGCTGGGACCGGCTGCTCACTCGGGTGGCGCTGCCCGCCTGGCGGATGGGCCGCTGGCCCTCGCGGCTCAACGCCGGGGTGGTGGCGGCGCTCACCGAGCTGTCCCGGCGGGACCGGCTGGCCGAGGGCTTCGCCTCCCGCCTCGGCGAGCGTCCCGCCTGCGACCTGCTCGAGGAGCCCGGGGCGGTGGACGAGGCCGCCTCCCTGCTGGCCGCCCGCCTCTTCCACGGGGGCCCCGCGGAGCCCGGCCCCGACTGGTCGCCGGTCCACTGGGCCGACTACCCGGAGGAGGTCGTGGACCGCAAGTGGCGCACCGACGCCGCCCGCCTCCACCGGGTCCTGGACGCCCTGCGCATACGCCCCGCCGGCGGTACGGCACCGGGCTCCGACGGCCCGAACCTCTCCCGTGTCCTCGACCACCTGACGGACCCGGATCCGGCCCCCGGGCCGGTCGCGCCGGCTCCGCCGCCCCCGCCCCCCGGTCCCGGACCGGACCCGCGGAGCGAGGACCCGACCGACCTGACCGGCACCACCGCCGCCCGCAGTGCCGCCCTGGCCGCCCGGCTGAGCGCCGAACTGGCCCGGGAGGAGACGGCGGCCGCCCCGCCCGCCCCCTCCGGGAGCGCCGCCTCCCCGGTCGCCCAGGGCCCCGTCCCCCTCTGGGACGACCGGACTCTCCCCCTCTTCCCCCTCCAGCCCCCGCGCACCGCCCGCGAACTTCTCGCCGACCACGTCACCGCGATGGTCTGCTGCGCGGCGATGGACACCGCGGGCGCCGCCCCCGGCCTCGACTGGCTCGACGGCCCGGTCCTGCTCGTCGGCGGTGAACGGGCCGCGGACCTGTCCTCCCAGGTCCTGGCCCTGGTCGAGGACGGTGACCCGGCGGCCCTGCGGCTGTGGCTGGCCCGGCGGGGGATACGACCGGAGAAGCCGGTGCGGCTCGTCTGAACCGGCACCCGCCCCACCCGCACGGAGCCCACCCTTCCGCTTTCGGTCAATTCAAAACGAACGGTGACGGAGTACGCGCCCCATGTGATGTGCTGGGACCGTTCGCTCTCCCTGGCAAGGGCGTGCGACATACGACAAGCACATGAGTACCGGCAGGCACCGCCGCCGGACGCGTCCGGACGGACAGCACGCACCACACCGCCGCGGGGGGCACGAGGGAGGGGAGCGGTCATGGGTTCGGAGCGCATCCGCCGCTGGGAGTCGGGAGCCCTGGCGCACGCCGTGAACGACCCCTTCGGACAGGGCCCCCTTCCGTGGCTGCGCGGCAGCGAGACCTACTTCGACGACACCGGCCAGGTCGTCCCCTGGTACGTGGACCCGGAGCCCCCCGCGCCCGCCACCGCCCGTCTCCCGCGGCAGGGCGGGGCCAGGGTCCCGGCCCCGCGCTCCTCCGGCGGCCCCCGCGCCGCCGACGACGTGCGCCGCCAGATCAAGGGCTTCGCCTCCACGGGCGCCGTCGCCCCCGGCGAGGCCATCGACTTCCACGTCACCGTCGACCCGCCCCAGGAGTTCGGCGTCGACGTCTACCGCATCGGCCACTACGGCGGCGACGGCGCCGTCAAGATCACCTCCAGTCCCCGCCTCTCCGGCATCGTGCAGCCCCCGCCGCTCACCGCCGACCGCACCGTCTCCTGCCACCACTGGTGGCTGTCCTGGCGGCTGCCGGTCCCGTCGTACTGGAGCGTCGGCGCGTACGTCGCCGTCCTCACCACGGCCGACGGCCACCGCTCGCACGTGCCGTTCACGGTCCGCGACGACCGCCCCGCCGACCTGCTCCTGGTGCTGCCCGACGTCACCTGGCAGGCCTACAACCTCTACCCGGAGGACGGCCGCACCGGCGCCAGCCTCTACCACGCCTGGGACGAGGAGGGCCGCCTGCTCGGCGAGGCCGACGCCGCCACCACCGTCTCCTTCGACCGCCCGTACGCGGGTGCCGGCCTCCCGCTGCACGTCGGCCACGCCTACGACGTGATCCGCTGGGCCGAGCGCTACGGCTACGACCTCGCCTACGCCGACGCCCGGGACCTGCACGCCGGCCGCGTCGATCCCACCCGCTACCGGGGCCTGGTCTTCCCGGGCCACGACGAGTACTGGTCGAAGCCCATGCGCGACGCCGTGGAACGCGCCCGCGACCACGGCACGTCCCTGGTCTTCCTCTCCGCCAACACCCTGTACTGGCAGGTCGAGCTCACCCCCTCCCCGGCCGGCCCCGACCGCCTGTTGACCTGCCGCAAGCGCAAGGGTCCGGGCAAACCGGTGCTGTGGCGGGAGATCGACCGCGCCGAGCAGCAGCTGCTCGGCGTCCAGTACGCCGGCCAGGTCCCCGAACCGCACCCGCTGATCGTCCGCAACGCCGACCACTGGATGTGGGAGGGGACCGGCGCGCACGAGGGCGACGCCCTCGAGGGGATGGTCGCGGGCGAGGCCGACCGCTACTTCCCGCGCACCCCGCTGCCCGAGCACGAGGAGCGCGTCCTGCTCGCGCACTCCCCGTACACCGACCGCGAGGGTGCCCGGCGGCACCAGGAGACCTCCCTCTACCGGGCCCCCTCCGGCGCCTGGGTGTTCGCCTCCGGCACCTTCGCCTGGTCCCCGGCCCTGGACCGCCCCGGCCACGTCGACCCCCGGATCCAGCGCGCCACCGCCCACCTCCTCGACCGCATCTGCAAACGCGACTGACCCCCCGGACGGCGACCCCGCACCGACCCCTGGCCGAGACCGTTCGCCCGGTACGGGAGAATCGACGCATTGGACAGAACCACGGGGAGGAACCGTGTCCGGATTCGTCGAAAAGCCCGAACCGATCCAGGTTCCGGGTCTGGTGCACCTGCACACCGGAAAGGTGCGCGAGCTGTACCGGAACGAGGCGGGCGACCTCGTGATGGTCGCCAGCGACCGCATCTCCGCCTACGACTGGGTGCTGCCGACCGAGATCCCCGACAAGGGCCGGATCCTCACCCAGCTCTCCCTGTGGTGGTTCGACCAGCTCGCCGACCTGCTCCCCCACCACGTCCTGAGCACCGAGCTGCCGGCCGGCGCCCCGGACGACTGGGCGGGCCGCACCCTCGTGTGCAAGTCCCTGAGGATGGTCCCGGTGGAGTGCGTGGCCCGCGGCTACCTCACCGGCTCGGGCCTGGCCGAGTACGACGAGTCCCGCACGGTCTGCGGCCTCGCCCTCCCCGAGGGCCTGGTGGACGGCTCGGAACTGCCCGCCCCGATCTTCACCCCGGCCACCAAGGCGGCCGTCGGCGAGCACGACGAGAACGTCTCCTACGAGGAGGTCGCCCGCCGGGTGGGCGCGGACACCGCGGCCCGGCTGCGCCAGGCGACCCTGGCCGCCTACGGCCGCGCCCGCGACATCGCCCGCGACCGGGGGATCATCCTGGCGGACACCAAGTTCGAGTTCGGCTTCGACGGCGAGAGCCTGGTCGTTGCGGACGAGGTGCTCACCCCGGACTCCTCCCGCTTCTGGCCGGCCGAGCAGTGGGAGCCGGGCCGCGCGCAGCCGTCGTACGACAAGCAGTACGTGCGGGACTGGCTGACGTCCGCCGAGTCGGGCTGGGACCGGAGGGGCGAGCAGCCCCCGCCGCCGCTGCCGCAGCGGGTCGTGGACGCGACCCGGGCCAGGTACGTGGAGGCGTACGAGCGGCTGACGGGCACCGCCTGGAGCTGAGCGCCCGCCCGGCCGCACGACGAAGGCCCCGGTCGACGACCGGGGCCTTGACGTGGAGCGAACGACGAGGTTCGAACTCGCGACCTCAACCTTGGCAAGGTTGCGCTCTACCAACTGAGCTACGTTCGCATGCGCCGTGGCGCGGGAACCACTATACCCAACCTCGCTCCCGCGCGAGGCGCACCGCCGTGTGCCGGTTCTCCGCCCCGAGCTTCGAGACGGCCGAGGACAGGTAGTTCCGCACGGTCCCCTGGGACAGGGCGGCCCGCTCCGCGATCTCCGCCACGGGCGCCCCGTCCGCCGCGAGCTCCAGCACCTCGGCCTCGCGCGCGGTCAGCGGGGAGTCCCCGGCGGCGATCGCGTCGGCGGCCAACTCGGGTTCGACGTGGCGGTTCCCGGCGTGCACCGTGCGGATGATCTCCGCGAGGCGCTGCGCGCTGACGGTCCTGGGGGCGAACCCGCGCACGCCCGCCGCGAGCGCCCGCTTCAGGTGCCCCGGCCGCCCGTGACTGGTCACGATCAGCACCCGGCAGCCGGGCAGCTCGACCCGCAGGGATGTGGCGACCTTCACACCGTCCGCGCCGGGCATCTGCAGGTCCAGGACGGCCACGTCGGGGGCGTGCGCCCGCGCCATCGCCAGCGCCTCCGGCCCGGTCGCGGCCTCGGCGACGACCAAGCAGGTCGTCCTCCAGCGACAGCAGCGTGACGAGCGCCCCCCGGATCAGGTGCTCGTCGTCGGCCAGCAGCAGCCGCACGGGCCGGGGCGTCGTCATGGTGTGGCCTCGCTCGGGGGAAGGGGAGTGGGTACGGCCGCGGACACCGCGGGGGGGTGCCTCTATGTCTTTCGTCAAGGCGTCCGGGCTGGGCTTGGGGTGGTTCGGCTTGCTGGGTCATGCGGCGAGTTCGACGTCTTTGGGG
>NZ_JBVITR010000049.1:46320-58516 GCF_055574875.1 Streptomyces sp. NPDC034670 | reverse complement strand
GCTCGTGGTACTCGTCCTCGGAGACCTCCTCGCGCGAGCGCGCCCACAGCGCCTTCATCGAGTTCAGCGTCTCGGGTTCGGCCGGCCCGCCGTCCCCGCCCCGCTCGCCGACGAGCCGGACGGGCCAGGTGATGAAGTCCGAGTAGCGCTTGACGATCTCCTTGATCTTCCACACCGAGGTGTAGTCGTGGAGCTGGTTGTCGGGGTCGGCCGGCTTCAGGTGCAGCGTGACCGAGGTGCCCCGCGGCGCGCCGTCGACCCGCTCCAGCGTGTACGTGCCCTCGCCGCGCGACGACCAGCGGGTGCCCTGCGCCTGGCCCGCGCGCCGGGTCAGCAGCGTGACCTCGTCCGCCACCATGAAGGCGGAGTAGAAGCCGACGCCGAACTGGCCGATCAGCCCCTCCGCGCCGGCCGCGTCCTTGGCCTCGCGCAGCTCCCGCAGGAACTCGGCGGTACCCGAGTTGGCGATCGTGCCGATGAGCTGCCCGACCTCGTCGTACGACATCCCGATGCCGTTGTCCCGCACGGTGAGCGTACGGGCGTCCCGGTCGATCTCGAGCTCGATGTGCAGGTCGGAGACGTCGGCGTCGAGCGAGTCGTCCCGCAGCGCGGCCAGGCGCAGCTTGTCGAGCGCGTCGGAGGCGTTCGAGACGAGTTCACGCAGGAAGACGTCCTTGTTCGAGTAGACCGAGTGGATCATCAGCTGGAGCAGCTGACGGGCCTCTACCTGGAACTCAAACGTTTCGGTCGGCATGGTTCGCGAGTACCTCACTGAGTCACGGATCACCGGAGACTGGCGCGGCAACTGTAATCAAGCACGGCGTCACCGGGGGCCGGGACCGCTCACCGCCGCGTCCAGGAGGGGGCCGAGCTCGCGGGACACCGCGGTCAGGGCGCGGACGTCCCGCTCGGCGCGGGCCACGAGGATCGCCCCCTCCAGGGAACTGATCATGAGTGTGGCCAGCGGCTCGGCGCGTTCCTCGGGCACGCCCATGCCGGCCAGCGCCCGGGCCACCGCACCGGTCCACCGGCTGAAGGCGGCGGAGGCGGCCTCGCGCGTCGACGCGGTGGAGCCGGCGCGGTCCACGGTGGCGGCGGCGACGGGACAGCCGCCGCCGAAGCCGGCGGTCTCGTACTCGTCGGTCCACTGGCGGACCATCCGCGCGAACAGCGCGCCGGGCGTGGGTTCGTCGAGTGCCGCCAGGAACCGGTCGACGCGCCGGGCCGCGTACCGGCCCGCCCAGTCCACCGCCTCGTTGACGAGCTGCTCCTTGCCGCCGGGGAAGTAGTGCTGGAGCGACCCGCGCGGTGCCCGCGCGTGCGCGGCCACCTCCCGCATCCCCGTGGCGGCGACCCCGCCGCGCCGGATGAGCTGGGCCGCGCCGAAGACCATCCGCTCCCGCGGCCCCCGTCCGGATCCCGTCATCCCGACCTCCCGCCACCGGATCCTTCCTCCCGCGACTCTATGACGGCCGTCATGACGGCCGCTACTATGACAGCCGTCATAGGAAGGGACGCGGCGTCCCGCCCCGCGCGGCCGCGGCGTCCACGAGAGCGGCGGCGCCCCGACCGCGGCGCCGGCCGGGAACGGCGGTGCACCGTGAGCGTCGGCTTCATCGGACTCGGGGTCATGGGCCGGCCCATGGCGCTCAACCTCGCCCGCGCCGGCACGCCCCTCGTCGTCTGGAACCGCACCGCCGCCCGGTGCGCACCGCTGCGCGACGCCGGAGCGGAGGTCGCCCGCAGCCCCGCGGAGGTCTTCGAGCGGGCCGCCACCGTGATGCTCATGCTGGCCGACGAGGCGGCGGTCGACTCGGTGCTCGGGCGCGGCACCCCGCGGTTCGCCGCCCGCGTCGCCGGACGCACCGTCGTCCACATGGGCACCACCTCGCCGGAGTACTCGGCCGGCCTGGAGGCCGAGGTCCGCGCCGCGGGCGGCGCGTACGCGGAGGTCCCCGTCTCCGGCTCGCGGATCCCCGCCGAGCAGGGGCGGCTGGTCGCGATGCTGGCGGGTGACGCCCCCGCCGTGGCGGCCGTGCGGCCGCTGCTGGCCCCCCTGTGCCACGAGGCGTTCGACTGCGGCCCGGTCCCGAACGCCCTGCTGATGAAGCTCTCGGTGAACCTGTTCCTGATCACCCAGGTCACCGGCCTGACCGAGGCGTTCCACTTCGCCGACCGGCACGGGCTCGACCGCCGCCGCTTCCTCGACGTCCTGGACGCGGGCCCGATGGCCAGCGCCGTCTCGCGGATGAAGGCCCCCAAGCTGCTCGCCCGCGACTTCGCCGTCCAGGCCGCGGCCGCGGACGTGCTCAAGAACAACCGCCTGATCGCCCGGGCCGCCCGCAGGGCCGGCCTGGCCTCCCCGCTCCTCGACGCCTGCCACGCCCTCTTCGACGAGACCGTGGCCCGGGGGCACGGGGGCGAGGACATGGTGGCCGTGCTGCGCGCGCTGGAGGCCAGGACGGACGACGCCCACGACGGTGCCCCGGCGGACGAGGGCCCCTGAGGGCCGGCCGGACCAGGGCGGACGGCCGGTTCGCCCGCCCGGCGTGCGAGCATGGGGCGGGTGAACATCCTCCGCAGGAACAACGTCCGCGTCACCGGCCGCGCCACCGGCCGCACGATCGTCCTGGCGCACGGCTTCGGCTGCGACCAGAACATGTGGCGCCTGGTCGAGCCGGCCCTGGCCGAGAACCACCGGGTGGTGCTCTTCGACTACGTGGGGGCCGGCCGCTCCGACCTGTCGGCCTGGCGGGAGGAGCGCTACCGCACACTCGACGGCTACGCCCGCGACGTGGTGGAGGTGTGCGAGGCACTGGACCTGCGGGACGCCGTCCTCGTCGGCCACTCCGTGAGCGCGATGGTCGGCGTGCTGGCCCACGCCGCGGCCCCGGAGCGGATCGGCTCCCTGGTCATGGTCTGCCCGTCCCCGTACTACATCGACGAGGACGGCTACCGCGGCGGCTTCAGCGCGCAGGACATCGACGAACTCCTGGAGGCGCTGGAGTCGAACTACCTGGGCTGGTCGGCGACCATGGCCCCCGTCATCATGGGCAACCCGGACCGGCCCGAACTGGGCGAGGAGCTCACCAACAGCTTCTGCGCGACCGACCCCGAGATAGCCCGGGTCTTCGCGCGCACGACCTTCCTGTCCGACAGCCGCGAGGACCTGGGGAAGGTGAGCGCGCCCACCCTGGTCCTGGAGTGCGAGCAGGACGTCATCGCACCCCGGGAGGTCGGCGCGTACGTCCACTCCGCGATCCCCGGCAGCCGGCTGGTGACCCTCGCCGCCACCGGCCACTGCCCCCAGCTCAGCGCCCCGGAAGCCACCGCCTCGGCGATCTCCGCCTTCCTGTCGGACCTCGGCTGATGAGCAGGGGGACGGGTGGCTCCGACCGCGGCGGAGGCGTACCCGGTACCGACGCGGCCTTCAGCGCGCTGCTGGAGGACTCCGCCGAGGACCTGTACGAGTCGGCGCCGTGCGGCTACCTGTCCACGCTGATGGACGGCACCATCGCCAAGGTCAACGCGACATTGCTCGGCTGGCTCGGCCTGTCCCGCGACGAGGTCGTGGGCCGGATGCGCTTCAGCGACCTGCTCACCGTCGGCGGCAAGCTCTACCACGAGACCCACTTCGCCCCGCTGCTGCGCATGCAGGGACACCTCGGCGGCATCGCCCTGGAGATGAGGACCGCGGCGGGCTCCCGGCTGCCGGTGCTGGTCACCTCGACGGTCAAGACGAGCGACGGCGGCGAACCCCTGCTGATCAGGACCACCGTCTTCGACGCCACCGACCGGCGCGCCTACGAGGAGGAGCTGCTGCGCGCCCGCCGCGCGGCCGACGAGGCCCGCCGCCAGGCCGAGGCCGACCGCGAGCTGCTGCGCGAGGCGCTGGCCGTGCTCCAGCGCAGCCTGCTGCCGGCCGTCCTGCCCGACATCCCCGGCGTGGAGGCCGCCTGCTACTACCACACCGCCTCCCCGACCCGGCTGGGCGGCGACTTCTACGACCTGTTCCCGCTCGGCGGCGACCGGTTCGCCTTCTTCCTCGGCGACGTCTGCGGCAAGGGGCCGCAGGCCGCCGCGCTCACCTCCCTCACCCGCTACACCCTGCGCACCGCCGCGCTCCACGACCCCGACCCCGCCGCCAACCTGGACGTCCTCAACAGCGTCCTGCTGGAGCGGTACGCCGGTGACGACCCGCGGTACTGCACCGCCGTGGCCGGGGTGCTGGAGCGGGAGGGGGACACGGCGCACGTCCACCTGGCCTCCGGCGGCCACCCGCCCGCGCTGGTCCTGCGCGGGGACGGCCGGGTGGAGCACCTCTCCACCCTGGGCGGCATGCTGGTCGGCGTGCTGCCCGCGGCGCGGTTCGTCCCGGTCCGCACCACCCTGCACCCGGGCGACACCCTGCTGCTCTACACCGACGGCCTCACCGAGGCCCGTACCGGCGACGACCGCGAGCTCTACGGCGACGAGGCCCTGGAGTCCTTCGCCGCCGGCCTCGCCCCCGCCCGCCCCCGCCGTGTGGTCGACGCCCTGACGCGTCTGCTGCACGGCTTCGGCGACGGACTGGACGACGACACCGCCCTGCTCGCCCTCGGTCTCCCCGCCCGCACCGACACCGGATCCAGAACACCAGAATGAAGTCCTTGACGATCACCGCGTCGCACGTTCCCGCCGGCCTCGCCCTCGAGGTCGCTGGCGACCTCGACTACACCAACGCACAGGACCTGCGCCGCGCCGCGCAGGGCAGCGACCTTCCGCCCGGGCTGCTGCTGGTGGTGGACCTGGGCGGGCTGGAGTTCTGCGACTCGAGCGGCATCACCGCGCTGATCGCCGCGCGCAACCACGTCGTCGCGGCCGGGGCCGGCATGGTCCTGGTGGCCGTGCCCGCCAACACGAGACGGCTGCTGCACATGACCGGCCTGGACCAGGTGTTCGACATCCGCGACGAGGCGCCCTCGCTCCCCGGCCGCTGAGGACGGCCCCGCGGCCGGCACCCCCGCCCACGGCGGACCGCCGCCGGCCCGCCCGGCGGCGCCACCCGCCGCGAGAACCCCGGCCCGCCTCATCGGCGCATCCGCCGGGACGTGATCCGCAGGCGTGCGAGCGGCGCATTCGGGGCACCCGGGACACGCCGGCCCCCCACCGGGGGACCGAAGACCGGCGGGGACGGCGCACGACAACGGGCAAGGGGACGAGTGGTGACCGTACGTATCGGGGCAGAGGAAGAATTCCACGTGCTGGACGTGGAGAGCGGCCGGCTCGTGCCACGCGCCGACGTGCTGCTCGACCGGCTGGACAGAGCCGGGTTCACGCGTGAACTGCAGCAGTCGGTGGTGGAGAGCAACAGCCGGGTGCACGACACCCTCGACGACCTCCACGCGGACCTGTCCGGAGCCCGGCGGGGACTCGCCGCGGCCGCCTCCTCCGCCGGACTGGCGGTGGTGGCCGCGGGCACCGTCCCGCTGGCCCGCGTCACCCCGAGGGACGTCACCGCGGACCCCCGTTACCGGCGCATGGCCGACGACTACCGCCGGGTCGCCGACGAGCAGCTCATCTGCAGCGCGCAGATCCACGTCGACGTACCGGACCGGGACACCGCCGTGCGCGCCATGTGCCCGGTGTCCCCCTGGCTGCCGCCGCTGCTGGCGCTGTCCGCCAGCTCCCCGTTCTGGCTCGGGTCCGACACCGGCTACGCCAGCTGGCGCACCATGCTGTGGCAGCGCTGGCCGACCGCGGGCCCCGTCGGCTGCTACGGGAGCGCCGCCGCCTACGACACCGCCGTGCGGGAGCTGATCGGCTCGGGCGTCATCAGCGACGCCGGGATGCTCTACCACGACGTCCGGCCGTCGGCCCACCAGCGCACGCTGGAGCTGCGCGTCTGCGACGCCTCCCCCCGCGTCGAGACCGTGGTCCTGGTCGCCGGGCTCTTCCGCGCGCTGGTGCGCGACGCCCTCGACCGCCTGGAGCGCGGAACGGCCCCCCGCTGTGACGGACACCACGAATGGCTGCGCGCCGCCACCTGGCGCGCGGCGCGCTCGGGCCTCGAAGGGGAGCTCGTCGACCCGGCGACCCGCCGCGCCGCCCCGGCCCCCGTCGTCCTGCGCGGCATGCTCGACCGGCTGCGCCCGGCCCTGGAGGCCTCCGGCGACTGGGACACCGTGCGCACGCTGCTCGAGGAGGCCCTCGCCGCCGGGAGCGCGGCGCACCGGATGCGCCGGACGGCACAGGACAAGGGCCTGCTCGCGGGCATCGACCTGATGGCCGCCGAGACCCGCGGCAGCCGCCCCGCCCACCGCGCCTCCGGCCCCCGTCTCCGGCGCCCCGCCGTCGCCCGCACGGCCCGCGCCCACGCGCGCACGCCCGCGGCGCCGGGCCCGACCGGCTGATCCGGCCCCGCCGCGCATCGTTCTTCCCCCACGCGTACGCGCAGCCGTACGCACGCCCGACCAAGGAGAGTGCCACACCGTCATGTCCCGTACCCACGCATCCCCCGCGTCCTCGGAACAGGCCCAGGACCCGCTGCCGGCCGGGGACGGACCCCGCCCGGCCCCCGGCCGGACCCCCGCACCGGCGGACGGACACCGGCTCCCGGGCTGCGTGCGACCACCCCGCGCGAGCGCGGGTGCCGGGGGAAGGAGGACCCTCTGATGTGCGGAATCAGCGGGGAGCTGCGCCTGGACGGCGGCCGGCCGGACATCGCGGCGGTGGAACGCATGACCGACCGGCTCGCACCGCGCGGCCCCGACGGACGCGGCCTGTGGGCCCAGGGACCGGTCGCCCTCGGACACCGCCGACTGAAGATCATCGACCTGTCGGACAGCGGCGCCCAGCCCATGGCCGACCCGCGCGGCCGGATCGCCGGGGTCTTCAACGGCTGCGTCTACAACTACCGCGAGCTGCGCGACGAACTGCACGCGCTCGGCCACCGCTTCTTCTCGGAGTCCGACACCGAGGTGGTGCTCAAGGCCTACCAGCAGTGGGGCACCGCGTGCGTCGAGCACTTCCACGGCATGTTCGCCTTCGTGATCGTCGAGCAGGACACCGGACGCGTCGTACTGGCCCGCGACCGGCTCGGCATCAAGCCGCTGTACCTGTCCCGGACGGCCGAGCGCCTGAGGTTCGCCTCCTCCCTGCCCGCCCTGCTCGCGGCCGGCGGCGTCGACACCTCGCTGGACCCGGTCGCCCTGCACCAGTACCTCAGCTGGCACGCCACCGTCGCCGCGCCCCGCACGGTCCTCAACGGCGTGCGCAAGCTGCCCCCGGCCACCGTGCGGGTCGTCGAACCCGACGGCAGCCACCACGACCACCGCTACTGGCAGCCCTCCTACACCCGCCGCCCCGAGCACGCCGGCCTGAGCGCCGACGACTGGACGGACGCGGTGCTGGACGCCCTGCGCACCGCCGTGCGCCGCCGCATGGTCGCCGACGTGCCTGTCGGCGTGCTGCTCTCCGGCGGCCTCGACTCCAGCCTCATCGTGGCGCTCCTGGCCGACGAGGGACAGCACGACCTCGCCACCTTCAGCGTCGGCTTCGAGTCCGAGGGCGACGAGGAGGGCGACGAGTTCCACTACTCCGACCTCGTGGCCCGCCACTTCGACACCCGCCACCACCAGCTCATGGTCCCCTCCGACCGGGTCGCCGGCGCCCTGGACGGGGCGGTCCGGGCGATGAGCGAACCCATGATGAGCCATGACGTGGTGGCCTTCCACCTGCTGTCCGAGCAGGTGGCCAAGGAGGTCAAGGTCGTCCAGAGCGGCCAGGGCGCCGACGAGGTCTTCGCCGGCTACCACTGGTACCCGGCAATGGCGGGCGTGCCGCGCGAGCGGGCCGCCGAGGCGTACATCGACGCCTACTTCGACCGCTCGCACGCCGACCTCGCCCGGATGCTCCGCCCCGACCTGCTGCCCGGCCGCGACGCCTCCGCCGAGTTCGTCCGCGCGCACATGGCGGCCGACGGCGCCGAGACGGCGCTCGACGCCGACCTCCGCCTCGACACGCACGTGATGATGGTCGACGACCCGGTCAAACGGGTCGACAACATGACGATGGACTGGGGCCTGGAGGCCCGGGTGCCGTTCCTCGACCACGAACTGGTCGAACTGGCCGCCGCCTGCCCGCCGGAGCTGAAGCTCGCCGACGGGGGCAAGGGCGTCCTGAAGGCCGCCGGCCGCAGGGTCCTGCCGCGTCAGGTGGTCGACCGGCCGAAGGGCTACTTCCCGGTCCCGGCCATCAAGCACATGGCCGGTCCCGTCCTGGCACGGGTCCGCGAGGCCCTCACCGCCCCCGAGGCCAGGGACCGCGGCGTCTTCCGGGAGGAGTACGTCGCCGAACTGCTCGCCGACCCCAACGCGCACCGCACCAGGCGAGGGGCGAACGCGCTGTGGCAGATTGCGTTGCTGGAGATATGGCTGCAGACGCACGACATCCGCTGACGGACGCGGGGCCGGCCGCGGCGACCGCCGCGGCCGCCGCCCCGGACGGCGCCGGCGTCTCGCGCACCCCGTGGCCGGGGACCGACGGCGGATCCCCGGCCGCCCACCACGCACCGGAGGCCCTGCTCCTCGCGGACACCTCGGCCCCGTACGGCGCACCGCCCACCGGAACCGTGCACGGCTGCTGGTACCCCTCGGTGGACCCCGGCGGCCGGCAGGTCGCCTTCGTCTGCGACCGGGCCGGGGTGCCGCAGCTGTGGACGGGCCCCGTGGACGGCGAGGAGGTGCGCCTGCTCGACGCCGACCCGGACCCGGTCGTCGAGGTCTCCTGGTCCCCGGACGGCCGCTGGATCGCCTACACCACCGCTCCGGGCGGCGGCGAGCTCACCCGCGTCCTGTGCGTGCGCCCGGACGGCACCGGCCGGCACCTGCTGGCCGGCGGCGAGCCCGGTACGTCCGCGCTCCTGGGCTGCTGGCAGCACGACGGGTCGGCGGTCGCGGTGACGGTCACCGACCCCGTCCCGCCACGCCCCGCGCACGCCGGCCCGGCGGCGGCGCCGGAGCTGTCGGAGGTACCCGGCCACGGCCACCGCGACGGCCGCGCCGTCCTGCTGGACCCCCCGCCCGGGCACCCGGCCGGACGGGGCCTCGCGGACGGGATGGCGACCGTCCAGGAACCGGAACCGCGGACGCTCTCCGCGTACCTGGTGGACCCCGAGGGGGTCGGCGCGCCCGTGCTGCTCGCGAGCGAACGCGGCGCGTCCACCCTGCGCGTGTGCGACCTCAGCCGGGACGGCCGGCTCGCCCTCCTCTACCGGGGGCCGCGAGGACGCCGGGAGGCCCTCGTCGTCCGCACCCGCGACCGGACGGTGACCGGGGCGTTCCCGGTCGCCGACGGCGACCCGTGGATCGGCGGGTTCTCCCCGGACGCGGGGCTGCTGTGGCTGCGCAGCGACGACGGCCGGGAGCACGCCGCCCTGGTCGCCGCCCGCCTGGACCCGCGGGGCCGTCCGCTCGGCACGACGGTGGCGGCCCGGCGCCCGGACTGCGGCCTGGAACTGCTCGCGCTGGGCCGCGACGCGCGGCGCGCGGTGCTGGCGTGGAACGTGCGCGGGGTGAGCGAGGTGGAGACGGTCGACCTGTCCGGGACCGCCCCCGCCCCGGCCGGCGCCGCGCGGACCGTCGCGCTGCCCCACGAGGTGGTCACGCGCATCGCGCCCACCGCCGATCCCGACGCCCCCGTCGTGGCGCTGTCCGGGTCCCGGCGGTACCCCGGCGTGTGGTGGCTGCCCCACGGGCTGCCGTTGCGTACGCCGTGGTCCTCGCGCGACGCGGACGACGGGCCCGCGGCCCCGGCGGTCCGCGCGCCCGTCCGGCCGGTGCCCATGAGTCCCGTGGCCCGTGACGGGCTCACCCTCGGCGGCTGGTACTACCGGGCGCCGGGCCGCTCACCGGGGGAGCCGGCGCCGTGCGTCCTGCACCTGCACGGCGGACCGGAGGAACAGGAGCGCCCGGTGCTCGACCCGCTCTACCTCGAACTGCTCGGCAGGGGACTGGACGTCTTCGCCCCCGACGTCCGGGGCTCCTCCGGGTACGGCCGCTCCTTCGTCGACGCGGACCTGGGCGCGGGGCGCTTCGACGCGATCAACGACGTCGAGGACTGCGCGGCGCACGCGGTCGTGGAGGGCCTGGCCGACCCCCGGCGGCTGGCCGTGATGGGCCGTTCGTACGGCGGCTACCTGTCGATGGCGTCCCTGGTGTGGCACCCGGACCTGTTCCGCACGGGCGTCGCGGTCTGCGGCATGTCGGACTTCGCCACCTTCTTCGCCGGGACCGAGCCGTGGATCGCCCAGTCCGCCGCCCACAAGTACGGGCACCCGGACCGTGATCGCGACCTGCTGCGCGCACTGTCCCCGATGAGCCGCATCGAGGCGCTGCGCGCCCCGGTCCTGGCCGTCCACGGCGAGCACGACACCAATGTGCCCCCGGGCGAGTCCGAGCAGTTCGTCCGGGCCGCCAGGGAGCGCGGGGTGGAGGCGGAACTCCTCCTCCTGCGTCACGAGGGCCACGACTTCCGCCGTGCCGACAACCGCCGGCTGTTCCGCCGGACCGTGGCCGACTGGATGGAACGCCACCTGCTGGACCGGAGCGGCGGGAGGGTCTGACGCCCGGCCGGCCGCCTCGGCGGCCGGCCGGGCGTCCGCGCAGGTCACAGGGGTCGGGCGGGGCGCGGGAGGTGCCCGGCGCCCGTCGGGGCCCCGGCCGCGCGAAGCGGTGCCGCAGGCACCTGTCACACTTCTGGGGCGTGTGGGGGAGCGACGCGGGTAGGCGCGCGAGTGTGACGGGTGAGTGAGGCGGACCGGATGGAACCAGTTCCTGTCGACGAGGAGGAAGCGGCGCCGGGCGCACCGCGGCTGAGGGCTTCCTACGCCCTCGACGACGGCGGCGCGTGGATAGCGCGGGCCCGCCTGCTCGCCACGGAGTTCCTGACGCGGGCGCGGGCGGAGGACCGCCTGCCGGTGTCGACCCGCGCCGTGGAGGTCACCCAGCTCGTGGTCAGCGAGCTGGTCACCAACGCCCGCAAGTACGCGCCCGGCCCCGTCCGGCTGGACCTGCGCGTCCTCGGCGACGTCCTGGAGGTGATCGTCCGGGACGGCAGCCCCGTGCTGCCGGTGCCCCGGGCCGCGGACCCGGGCCGTGTCGGCCAGCACGGACTGGAGATCGTGACGGCCGTCGCCCAGGCGCTGGAGGTGCGGCAGGAGCCGTCCGGCAAGCGCGTCACGGCCCGGATCGCCCTGCGCGACGCCCCGGCGGCCGGTTAGGGCCTTTCGTTCGGACCGGGCCGGACTCGCGGGGCCCGGCCCGAGTCAAACGAAAGGCCCTGGCGGCGGGAGCGGGACGCGGACCGGGCGTACCGGTCGAAACGGACCCGGACGTACTCCTCCCGCCGCCGGCCGGCACTCCTCGGCCCGCCCGCGCGGATTCCGGACGGGCGGTCCGGAACAATCACGTGCGCGGCGGAGTTGTCGCTGCTGAACGAGGCCGACGGCGCGCACGGCGCCGGCCGGGCGGACCGGCCGGAGATGCGGCAGAAGGGCGAGACGAGATGACGAGGACCGAGGAGAAGGCGCTGCTCGCGGGCGGCTGCTTCTGGGGCATGCAGGAACTGATCCGCACGTTCCCGGGCGTCCTGACCACGCGGGTGGGGTACAGCGGCGGCGACGTGCCCGACGCCACCTACCGCAACCACGGCACGCACGCCGAGTCGATCGAGATCACCTACGACCCCGCGGTCACCGACTACCGCACGATCCTGGAGTACTTCTTCCAGATCCACGACCCGACCACGAAGAACCGCCAGGGCAACGACATCGGCCTGAGCTACCGCTCCGCCATCTTCTACCTCGACGACGAGCAGAAGCGCATCGCCGAGGAGACGATCGCCGACGTCGACGCGTCGGGGCTGTGGCCGGGGCCCGTGGTGACCGAGGTGGCCCCGGCCGGACCGTTCTGGGAGGCCGAGCCGGAGCACCAGGACTACCTGCAGCGCTACCCGGACGGCTACACCTGCCACTTCGTACGCCCCGGCTGGCG
This sequence comes from Streptomyces sp. NPDC034670, assembly GCF_055574875.1. NCBI lineage: Bacteria > Bacillati > Actinomycetota > Actinomycetes > Kitasatosporales > Streptomycetaceae > Streptomyces > Streptomyces sp. NPDC034670. The sequence continues at coordinate 46,484 of NZ_JBVITR010000049.1, read as the reverse complement.
CCTGCCGAAGCGCGCGGAGTCCTGAGCCGGGACCCCGCCGCGGAGCAATGGAAGGAGGGGCGGGGGGGCGGGGGGGGGGGGGGCCCCCCTCCACCGGGGGGGGGGAGCGCCCCCCCCCGACCGCCCGGTAGGGAGGGGGGGGGGGGGCGTGGGGGTGGGAGGGT
>NZ_JBVITR010000049.1:42389-46310 GCF_055574875.1 Streptomyces sp. NPDC034670 | reverse complement strand
GGGCTCCCCCCCCTCCTGTTCTCCCCCTCGTGTTGGTCTCGGGAGAGGGGGAGAGGCTTCGGGACAAGACCCCAAAAGAAGAAAAGGGAGACCGCCCCCCCCCCCCCCCCCCCCCCCCCCCCTCCTCCTGCCCGGGCCGGACGCGTCCCTCAGCCGAACTGGCCGGGCCGGTAGTCGCCGGCGGGCTGCCGGTTGATGACGTTGATGCGGTTGTAGGCGTTGATGACGGCGATGAGGGAGATCAGCGCGGCGAGCTGCTCCTCGTCGTAGTGCCGGGCGGCGTTCGCCCAGGCCTCGTCGGTGACCCCGCCGGCGGCGTCGGCGATCCGGGTCCCCTGTTCCGTCAGTTCCAGGGCGGCCCGCTCGGCCTCGGTGAAGACCGTGGCCTCCCGCCAGGCGGCGACCAGGTTCAGCCGCAGCGGGGTCTCTCCCGCCGCCGCGGCGTCCTTGGTGTGCATGTCGGTGCAGAAACCGCAGCCGTTGATCTGACTGGCCCGGATCTTCACCAGCTCCTGGGTCGCGGCCGGCAGCCTCGAGTCCGAGACCGCCCTGCCCGCCGAGTTGATGTGCCTCAGCACCCTGGCCGCGAGCGGGTTGCCGAAGAAGTCGAGACGTGCGTCCATGGTGGGCTCCTTGGTCGGTGTGCGCATCCGTGATGACGTACTCCTGACGTGACGGCCCTTCGGAATGTGACGGGCACACGGGTGTGACGTGCGTCTCCCCGGTGGGCGGCGTCGTCGCGGCCCTCGCTCGCGGGCCGCGGAACGGGCGATAACCTGGCCGCACGCCGGACCGGTCGGACCGACCGGACCCGGCACCCGTCCTGTCCCGACGGCCCGGTGAGGGCCGGGCGGATCCGGGAACAAGGGGGGGACGAGAAGCACGGACGGGGATGCGGAGCGTCGGTGAGCGAGCGTCGGGAACGCGACTGGACGGCCATGACGCCGGCGGACTTCGACCGGGACGCCCCCCTGTGCCTGAACGTGGGGGCCGGGCCCGTCGTGGTGCCGGCCGAGCCCGACGAGTACGGCACCCAGCCCCTGTTCGGGCAGGACGCCCCGCTCCGGCGCCCCGCACCGCGCCGCCCGCCGCGCCGGACCGACTCCGCCGAGCAGGAGCAGTTGTTCTGAGTTCCGGTGCGGGACCACGCGGGACCGGCCCGCCGGCCCCGCACCGCGCCGCCCTCCCGCGGCCCGGACCCGGCACCGCCGGGGGCGGCGGACGGGGGAGCGGCCGGCCGGCGGTGGCCACCTGATCTTCCCTGTCTCGACTCCCCGGACGGGGGTACGCGGACGGGGCGGTCGGGATCCGGCAGGAGGGGAGCGGGGAGGGGAACGCGGGGCACGGACGCCGCGGTGGCGGGACGCACCCCGCCGGGGCCGTCCCCGGGGGGAAGGCCCCGGCGTGAGACGCCGGCGGACGCAAGCCCTTCTCCCGCGCCCCGTCCCGTCGGACCGCCCGCAGCCGGCAACCGAACCCCCGGCCGCCCCGTCCGCGGCCGGCAGGACGTGGAGGAGCGTCACCCCCATGAGCGAGACCCACCCCATCAAGCGGGCAGCCCGGAAGATCACCGAAGGCCTGCAGGGCGACGCGGCCCCGGAGGACGGAGTCCCCGGCAAGCCGGGCCCCGAGTCGCCGTCCGTGGCCGAGCCGACCGGTCCCCGCGAGCCGCTGCCGCCCAAGCCGGACCAGAGCGGCCCGGCCACCATGTCGCCGACCGGCCAGGCCACCGGCGCCGACCAGGCCCGGGTGGCCCAGGCCGGGAGCCGCCTGACCACCGCTCAGGGCGTCCGGCTGTACGACACCGACCACTCGCTCAAGGCGGGCCCGCGCGGGCCCGTGCTGCTCCAGGACCATCACCTGCGCGAGAAGATCATGCACTTCGACCACGAGCGCATCCCGGAGCGCGTGGTCCACGCCCGCGGCGCGGGCGCGCACGGGATCTTCCGGAGCTACGGCACGGCGGCCTCCGTGACCAAGGCGGCGTTCCTCGCCGCGGACGTCGAAACGCCGGTGTTCACGCGGTTCTCCACGGTGGTCGGCTCGCGGGGGTCCGCGGACACCGTGCGCGACACCCGTGGTTTCGCGACGAAGTTCTACACCAGCGAGGGCGTCTTCGACCTCGTGGGCAACAACATCCCGGTCTTCTTCGTCCAGGACGCCATCAAGTTCCCCGACGTCGTCCACGCCGCGAAGCCGCACCCCGACCGGGAGATCCCGCAGGCGCAGAGCGCGCACGACACGTTCTGGGACTTCGTGTCGCTGCACACCGAGGCGACCCACCACACCATCTTCTTCATGGGCGACCGCGGCATCCCGCGCTCCTACCGGATGATGGAGGGCTTCGGCGTCCACACCTTCCGGCTGGTCAACGCCGAGGGCGAGACCACGCTGGTGAAGTTCCACTGGAAGCCCAAGCTGGGTGTGCACTCCCTGGTCTGGGACGAGGCACAGCTGATCAACGGCGTCGACCCGGACTTCCACCGCCGGGACCTCGCCGACGCCATCGAGGCCGGCGCCCACCCGGAGTGGGAACTGGGCATCCAGACCTTCCCCGACACCCCGGAGCAGACCTTCGAGGGCATCGACCTCCTGGACCCGACCAACATCGTTCCCGAGGAGCTCGCCCCGGTGCAGCCGATCGGGCTGCTGACCCTCAACCGGAACCCGTCCAACTTCTTCGCCGAGACGGAGCAGGTCGCCTTCCACGTCGGTCACCTCGTGCCCGGTATCGACATCACCGACGACCCGCTGCTCGCGGGACGGCTGTTCTCGTACCTGGACACGCAGATCACGCGCCTGGGCGGTCCCAACTTCCCGCAGCTGCCGATCAACCGGCCGCACGCGCCGGTCGACGACATGCTGCGCGACGGCATGCACCAGACGGCCGTGCACCGGGGCGTGGCCCCCTACCGGCCCAACTCCCTCGACGGGGGCTGCCCGTTCACCGCGGGAGCGGACACCGGCGCCTACGTCGAGACCCCCGTACGGGTCCCCGAGGCGACGAAGGTGCGCGAGGCCCCCGAGTCCTTCGCCGACCACTTCAGCCAGCCGAGGCGGTTCTGGCTGAGCATGAGCCCGGTGGAGCGCGAGCACATCATCGGCGCCTACACCTTCGAACTCGGAAAGTGCTACGAACAGGCCGTCAAGGAACGGACACTTCAGGTCCTGGCCAACATCGACCCCGAGTTGTGCGCCGGCGTCGCCGAGGGCCTCGGCCTGCCCGCGCCGGAGCCCACCGTGCCCCTGGCCGACGTCGAGCCGAGCCCGGCGCTCTCCCAGATCGGGCGGACCTGGCCCACGGACGGGCGCGTCATCGGCATCGTCACGGGCCCGGACGGCGACCTCGACGGCGTGCGCGCCGTGCGCGAGGCGGTGCTCGGGGCCGGCATGATCCCCCTGGTCGTCGCGCCGACCGGCGGCACCCTCGGCACGGGCGCGGACGCGGTGACCGCGCAGCGCAGCTACGTCACCGCCCGGTCCGTCGAGTTCGACGCCGTCCTGCTGGCGGGTGCGCCCCCCGCGGGCGACGACGCGTACGGTGCCCGCGACGCCAAGGCGGCGCCGTCCGCCGACCGGCGGACGGCCACCGACCCGCGGGTCGGCCTGCTGCTGTCCGAGGCCTTCCGGCACGGCAAGGCCATCGGTGTCTGGGCGGGCGGCGAGACCGCTCTCGAAGCGGCCGGCGTCCCCGCCGACGCGCCCGGCGTGGTCGTCGCCGGCTCCGGCCCCGCCGCCCTCGAACAGGTCGAGCGGCTGCTGCGCTCCCACCGCGTCTGGGAGCGCTTCACCACCCGGGTCTGACCACGACGCCGAGGGACCGCCGGAGGCGGGGGGGGGGGGGGGGGGGGGGGGGGGGGGGGGAGGGTGGGGGGGGGGGGGGGGGGGGGGGGGGGGGGGGGGGGGGGGGGGGGGGGGGGG
>NZ_JBVITR010000049.1:8357-42380 GCF_055574875.1 Streptomyces sp. NPDC034670 | reverse complement strand
GACCCCCCCCCCCCCCCCCCCCCCCCCACCCCCCCCAACCCCCCCCCCCCCCCCCCCCCCCCCCCCCCCCCCCCCCCCCCCCCCCCGGCTCCGTGCGGCTCGGGAACGGCACCGGCCCCGCCCCGGATCCCCGCGCGCCCCGGGCGGGGGATCAGGGTCCGGGGCGCCGTCCCTCCGTGGTCCGCCGGCCGGCCACCGTACAGTGGGGAAGCGGCGGATCCCGGACCGCCTCCCCGGCCCGGGAGGGGGGCCGCCGCCGCGAGGGGCCCGGCCACCGGCCGGACGCCCCGGCATCCCGTACCGCCTCGCCGACGCGGGGATCACCGCACCGAAGAGGCCGACGCGCACATGACTTTCCGCCCTTCCCCCTCCTCCCACCCGCAGGAGCCCCTCTTCGGGCTCGACGCGATGCCCGGGGCCGGGACCGGAGCCGGGAGCGGCGGGCCGGCCCCGGCGGGCGGGGCCTTCCGGGACTCGGCGCAGGCGCGCCGCCTCCTGGCGATCCGCGAGATCCACGCCGAACCGGCCGCGGCCGCCTCACCCCGCGGCCGGCAGGTCCTCGCCCGCTTCCCCGGGGCCCGGCTGATCGAGGTGGACTCCCACTGGCGCATCCCCGAGCTGCACGGCAACGAGGGCAGCGCCGACGACTGGATGCGGATCAAGCGCCGGACGCTGGTGCTGGGCGTGAAGAAGACGCTCACCCTGCGCCCCAACGGCCGCTCCGCCGACTGGATCGCCCCGGGCCCGTCCAACGGCTGCGCCCTGGCCTGCGTGTACTGCTACGTGCCCCGCCGCAAGGGCTTCGCCAACCCGATCACCGTCTTCACCAACATCGACCGCATCGTCGCCCGCCTCGGACGTCACGTCGCCGCCCAGGGCCGCAAACCGGAGCCCAACCAGTGCGACCCCGAGGCATGGGTGTACGACATCGGGGAGAACGGCGACTGCGCGGTCGACGCACTCGTGTGCGACAACACCGCCGACCTGGTCCGCGCCTTCCGCGACTGGCCCACCGCGAAGGCGTCCTTCGCCACCAAGTTCGTCAACCCCGACCTGCTGGACCTGGACCCGCGCGGCCGGACCCGCGTCCGGTTCTCGGTGATGCCCGCCGACGACTCGCGCCTGCTGGACCTGCGCACCAGCCCGGTCGACCGGCGGATCGCCGCCGCCGCGGACTTCCTCGACGCCGGCTACGAGGTGCACTTCAACCTCTCACCCGTCGTCGTCCGCCCCGGCTGGCAGGGCGCCTGGGCGGAGCTGCTGCGGCACATGGACGACGTCCTGCCGGCGCGCGTCAAGCGGCAGGCAGGGGCCGAGGTCATCATGCTCACGCACAACGCCGACCTGCACGAGCTCAACCTGCGCTGGCACCCGCGCGGCGAGGAGGTGCTGTGGCAGCCGGAGGTGCAGCGGACCAAGCGGTCCGAGAACGGCGCCCTCAACCTCCGTTACCGCGACGACGTCAAGCGCCGGGCCCTCGGGGAGCTGCGCGAGCTGGTCGCCCGCCACGCCCCGTGGCTGGCGGTGCGGTACGCCTTCTGAGGGTCCGGCAGGTCGTCCGGCTCCGCCGGGACCCTCCGGCAGCAGGAGTTTAGGTTAGGCTAACCTTGCCTCGTGATTCCTGCTGAAGAGGCGGTCCCGGTGCCGCGCGGTCACACGCTGTCCGCCACCGGTGTGACCGTGGCGTACGACGGCGCGGACGTCGTGCACGACGCCGCACTGACCCTGCGGCCGGGCGAGGTGACCGCCCTGGTGGGCCCGAACGGCAGCGGCAAGTCGACGCTGCTGCGCACCGTGGCCCGGTTGCAGCGGCCGCGCCGGGCCGCGCTCACGATCGACGCCGGCACCGACGCCCTCGCGCTCGGCCCCCGGGAGTTCTCCCGCCGCGTGGCCCTGCTGCTGCAGGGCCGCCCCACTCCCAGCGGCCTGAGCGTGCGGGACGTCGTGGAGTTCGGCCGCTACCCGTACCGCGGCCGGTGGGGCGGGTCGGATCCCGGCGGCCGGGCCGCCGTGGACCGCGCACTCGCCCTGACCGGTGTCGCGGAACTCGCCGAGCGCGGGGCCGAGCACCTCTCCGGCGGGCAGCTCCAGCGCGTGTGGCTGGCCGGCTGCCTCGCCCAGGAGACGGGCGTCCTCCTCCTCGACGAGCCCACCACCTACCTCGACCTCCGCTACCAGGTCGAACTCCTCGACCTCATGCGCGACCTGGCCGACGACCACGGCATCGCCGTCGGCGTCGTCCTGCACGACCTCGACCAGGCGGCGGCCGTCGCCGACCGGGTCGTGCTGCTCGCGGGCGGACGCGTCGTCGCCGAGGGGACGCCCGAGGACGTCCTCGTACCGGAGCGCCTGACCGAGGTCTACGGCATCCGGATCGAGGTCGACACCGATCCCCTGACCGGCCGGCTGCGCACCCGCGCCCTCGGCCGCCACCACACCCGAACCGAAAGGCTCCGCACCGCCCCATGAGACGCCTCCTGCTCACCGCGCCCCTGGCCGCCGCCCTGCTGCTGACCGCCTGCGGCACCACCGAACCCGCCGCCGACGACTCCGGGAAGTCCACCGGGGCCCTCACCCTCACCGACGCCTCCGGCGCGAAGGTGGAGCTCGACGGCCCCGCCGAGAAGGTCGTCGGCACCGAGTGGAACGTCGTCGAGCACCTGGTCTCGCTCGGCGTCGACCCCGTCGGCGTCGCCGACGTCAAGGGCTACAAGACCTGGAACACCGCGGTCCCGCTCACCGGCGAGCCCGCGGACATCGGCACCCGCGGCGAACCCAGCACGGACACCGTCGCCTCGCTGAAGCCCGACCTGATCGTCGCCACCACCGACCTGCAGCCCTCCGCCGTCGAGCAGTTGCGCGAGGTCGCCCCGGTCCTGCAGGTCCAGTCCGCCGACGCCGCCGACCCGGTCGGGCGGATGCTGGGCAACGTCGACCTCATCGCCGAGGCCACCGGCACCACCGAGCGGGCGGCCGCGCTGAGGAAGGACTTCGAGGCGAAGCTCGCCGAGGGCGCGAAGGCCCTCGCCGACGCGGGGCTCGACGGCACCGGGATCGCCTTCGCCGACGGCTACGTCACCTCCGGCCAGGTCTCCCTGCGCCCCTACACGTCCGGCTCGCTCGTCGGCGCGGTCAACGAGCGGCTCGGCCTGAGGAACGCCTGGACGATGAAGGGCGACGAGGCCTACGGCCTGGCCGCCACCGACGTCGAGGGGCTGACCGGCCTGGGGAAGGTCCGGTTCGCCTACATCGGCAACGACCGGGACCCGAACAGCGACCCCTTCGGCAACCAGCTCGCGAAGAACCCCGTGTGGAAGTCCCTGCCGTTCGTGGAGTCCGGTGACGTCCACCGGCTGCCCGACGGCGTCTGGATGTTCGGCGGCACCGGCTCGATGGAGCGGTACGCCGACTCCCTCGTCGAGGCGCTGACGAAGAAGTAGCGCGATGACCGTCACCGCCACGACTCCCACCGCCCGTCCGGCGCCGGGCACGTCCCGGGCGGGCGCGGCCGCGGTGACGGGCGCGCTCGTGCTCCTGGTTGCCGCCCTGGCCGTCGTCGACGTCACCCAGGGCACGGCCGCGGTCGGCCCGGCCGAGGTCCTCAAGGCCCTCACCGGGCGGGCCGATCCGGCCGACGCGTCCGTCGTCGTCGCCTCGCGGCTGCCCAGGGCGGCCGCCGGCCTGCTCGTGGGCGCGGCCCTCGGCGCGGCCGGTGCCGCGCTGCAGGCCGTCAGCCGCAACGTCCTGGCCTCCCCGGACACCCTCGCCGTCAACGCGGGCTCCTACTTCGCCCTCGGACTCGTCTCCGTCACCGGCGTCTCGCTGCCCTTCCTGGCCTCCTCCGGCGTCGCCTTCGCCGGCGGGCTCGCGGCGGCGGCCGTGGTGCTGGGCCTGTCCGGGCTCGGCGCGGGAACGGTCCGGCTCGTCCTCGCCGGCACCGCGCTCGCCCTCGGACTCACCGCCGTCACCCAGGGCCTCCTGCTGCTGTTCCCGCAGGAGACCGAGGGCCTCTACCAGTGGAACCAGGGCAGCATCGGCCAGAACGGCTTCGACGGCGTGGTCCGGGCGGCGCCCGTCGTCGTCGCGGGACTCGCCGGGCTCCTGCTCGTCGCCCGGCGGGTCGACGCCCTCGCCCTCGGCGACGACGCGGCCCGCGGCCTCGGCGTCCCCGTGCGGGCGACCCGGGCCACGGCGGTCGTGCTGGCGACCCTGCTGTCCGCGGCAGCCGTCGCCCTGGCCGGCCCGATCGGGTTCGTCGGCCTGTGCGCCCCGGCGCTCGTCCGGCCGTTCGCCCGCCGGTTCCGGGGGTTCCTGCGGCTCCGGGCGGCCGTGCCGGCCGCCGCTCTGGCCGGTGCCGCGCTGGTGCTCGGGGCCGACGTGCTGCTGCGCGCCCTCGTGGCCGCGGACACCGCCGTCGCCGTGCCCACCGGTGTGGTCACCGGCCTCCTCGGCGCGGTGTTCCTCGTGGTGATGGCGGCCCGGCTGCGCGACACCGCCGGTGCCGCCGCGCCGGACGGGCTGCGCATCCGCAGCCGCGGGGCCTTCCTGGCCACGCTCACCGTGCTCGTCCTCGCCCTGGCCGGCACCGCGGTCGCCGCCGTCCTGCTGGGCGACAGCAAGCTGCTGCTGGGCGACGTGGTCCACTGGGCGCAGGGCCGGGCCGGGCGGACCGTCTCCTTCGTCCTGGACACCCGCACCCCCCGGGTGCTCGCCGCGCTCCTCGCGGGCGCCGCGCTCGCGCTGGCCGGCACCCTGGTGCAGGCCGTCACCCGCAATCCGCTGGCGGAGCCCTCCGTCCTCGGCGTCTCCGGCGGCGGCGCGCTCGGCGCGGTGGTCCTCGTGACGACGGTGCCCGCCGCCGGGACGTGGGGCGTCGCCGGGGCGGCCTTCGCGGGATCCGCGGTCACCGCGGCCGTCGTGTTCGGCCTCGCCGCGCGCGGGGGTTTCGGGCAGAACCGGCTGGTGCTCGTCGGCATCGGCGCCGCGACCGCGACGACGGCCCTGATCAGCCTGCTGATCGTGCTCACCGACCCGTTCAACGCCACGAAGGCCCTCACCTGGCTGTCGGGCTCCACCTACGGCCGGACCCCGCCCGACGTCCTGCCCCTCGCGGCCGTCCTCGCCGCCGGCGTCGCGGTGGCCGCCGTACGGCACCGGGAACTCGACCTCGTCTCCCTCGACGAGGACACCCCCCGGCTGCTCGGACTCGACCTGGGCCGGTGGCGGCTGGGCTTCCTCGTCCTGAGCGTGCTGCTCACCGCCAGCGCCGTGGCCGCCGCCGGCACCATCGGCTTCGTCGGCCTGGTCGCCCCGCACGCGGCGCGGGCCCTGGCCGGGCGGCGGCACACCCGCGTGGTGCCGGTCGCGCTGCTGCTGGGCGCCGTGCTGGTGTGTGCGGCGGACCTGCTGGGCCGCACCGTGATCGCACCGGCCCAGCTGGGCGCCGGCCTCATGACGGCCGTGATCGGAACGCCGTACTTCCTGTACGTCCTGGTGCGCGGCCGCCGGCAGCCCGCGCGGTGACCGCAGGCCCGGCCCGGGCCCCGGGCCGGGCCTGCGCCCGGTCGGGGCCCCGCGGCGCGCCCGGTGGGGAACCGCGGGGCCCCGGCCGCGCGAGGGCCCGGCGGGGGAGTGGCGCCCGGGATCCGGGAAACACGGGGCGGCGTGTCGAACATCCAGGAACACCCGCCGGCGGGCGCCCCGGGCGGCCCCGGCCTCAAGCGCGCCCTGACCACCCCCCTGCTGTACTTCTTCATCCTCGGCGACGTCCTCGGCGCCGGGGTGTACGTCCTGGTGGGCCAGGTCGCCGCCGACTCCGGCGGGGCCGTCTGGGCGCCGCTGCTCGTGGCCCTGCTGCTGGCGCTGCTCACCGCGGCCTCCTACGCCGAACTGGCGACGAAGTACCCGAGGGCCGGCGGGGCGGCCCACTACGCCACCAGGGCCTTCGGCCCGTTCGTGGGCTTCGTCGCCGGGTTCTGCATGCTCGCCGCCGGGATCGTCTCGGTCGCGGCGCTGGCCCGCGGCTTCGGCGGCGACTACCTGTCCGCCTTCGTCACCCTGCCCGTCGGGCTCGTCGCGGTCCTCTTCCTCGCCGGGCTCGCCCTGGTCAACGCCCGGGGCATCCGGGAGTCCACCCGGGCCAACGTCGTCGCCACGGTCGTCGAGGTCGGCGGCCTGCTCGTCGTCGTCGCGCTCGGCGCGTGGCTGCTGCTGCGGGGCGACGGGGACCCGGGGCGGCTCACCGATCTCGGCACGCCGGAGAAGGGCGCGGCCGCCGCCGTCCTGAGCGGGTCCGTGCTGGCGTACTACTCCTTCGTCGGTTTCGAGACCTCCGTGAACGTCGCGGAGGAGACCCGCGACCCCCGGCGTTCCTACCCGCGCGCCCTGTTCGGCGCCCTCGCCACGGCGGGCGCCGTCTACGTCCTGGTCGGCGTCGCCGCCTCGGCGGCGGTCCCCACCGGCCGGCTGGCCGAGTCCAGCGGGCCGCTGCTCGAGGTCGTGAAGGCGGCGGGCGGCGTGCCCGTGTGGCTCTTCAGCGCCGTCGCCCTGGTCGCCGTGGCCAACGGCGCGCTGCTCACCGGCATCATGTCCTCCCGCCTCGCCTACGGCATGGCCCGTGACGGTCTGCTGCCGGCCGTGCTGGCGAAGGTGCTGCCCGGCCGCCGGACCCCGTGGGCGGCCATCGCGGCCACCACCGCGCTCGCCGCGCTGCTGGCGCTGACGGGCGACGTCGCCACCCTGGCGTCCAGCCTCGTCCTGCTGCTCCTGGTGGTGTTCCTCGTGGTCAACGCCGCCGTGCTGGTCCTGCGCCGGGACCCGGGGGAGGCCGGGCACTTCCGGGTGCCCGCCGTGTTCCCCGTGCTGGGCGCCGCGTCCTGCGTCCTGCTGGCCACTCAGGTCGAGGCCGGGGTGTGGCTGCGCGGACTCCTGGTGCTCGCGGTCGGAGCGGTCCTCGCCGCGGTCGCCGCCGTCAGGCGCGGCCGGAACCCCGCTGCCGGGCCGGCTCCCTCCGGGGCGGACCCGGTCGGCGCGCGACGATGACGACCCGCCGGGCCGCGCGGCCCCCGGGCGCTCCCCGCGCGGCCCGGTCCCCGCGGCGGGCGGGGCCGCGGGGTCAGGGCAGGATCGCGTCGACGTAACCGCCGTCCACGCGCAGGGCCCCACCGGTCGTCGCGGAGGCCTGGTCGGAGCTGAGGTAGACGACCATGTGGGCGATCTCCTCGGGCTCGATCAGCCGCTGCAGCAGCGACTGGGGGCGGTGCGCGCGCATGAAGGCGCGCTGCGCCTCGTCCCAGGGGAGGTCGCGGTCCACCAGCTCGTAGACGAAGTCCTCCACGCCCCCGGTGTGAGTGGGACCCGCGATGACCGAGTTCACCGTGACGCCGGTGCCCGCGGCCTGCTTGGCGAACCCGCGGCCCACGGCGAGCAGGGCCGTCTTGGACATCCCGTAGTGGATCATCTCGGCGGGAGTGACGATCGCGGAGTCGCTGGCGATGTACTGCACACGGCCCCATCCGCGCTCGGTCATGCCCGGCAGGTAGAGCCGGGTCAGCCGGACGGCGGCCAGGACGTTCACCTCGAAGTAGCGCCGCCACTCCTCGTCGGTGATCTCCAGGGGGTCGGCGGAGCCGAAGACGCCGAGGTTGTTGACGAGGACGTCCACCCGGGGCAGCGCCTCGGCCACCCGCTCGGCACCCTCCCGCGTCGTCACGTCCGCGGCGACCGGCACCACCTCGGCGCCGGGCACCTCCCGCCCGAGCCTGTCGGCACTGTCCCGCACGCGGTCGGCGGAGCGCCCGTTGACCGCGACCCGGGCACCGGCCCGCGCGAGTCCGGCGGCGATCGCCGCGCCGATGCCCTGGGTGGAACCGGTGACCAGCGCCGTGCGGCCCTTCAGATCGATCTGCACGTCGTGCGTCTCCTCTGCCCGCGCCCGGCCCGCCCCCGCACACCCTGTGCGCCGGGTACCGGCCTTCCCGGTTCCCGGACGGAACGCCTCGAACCGCCGGAAGGAATACGCTTTTCGTAGCGCACCCGGGGCATGCGTACGGGGGCCGGTGGGACCCGGCCCTCCGGGCACCCGGAGCGGGCGAAGAGGCGGGAGACGACGTGACGGCCGAGCAAGCGGACGCGCCGGAGAACCGGGCGGAGGCCGAGGAGGTCCGCGCCGGCACGACCGGCGACGACCTGCTCCACGGACTGGAGGTGGACGACCGGCGCCCGGAGCGGCCCGTCCTCCTCGACGCCGACGGCACCCCCATCGAGACCTGGCGGGAGAACCACCCCTACGACCGCAAGGTCCGCAGGTCGGAGTACGAGCGGACGAAGCGGATCCTGCAGATCGAACTGCTGAAGATGCAGCGGTGGGTGAAGGACACCGGCCAGCGGATCGTGGTGGTCTGCGAGGGACGGGACGCGGCCGGCAAGGGCGGCACCATCCAGCGGTTCACGGAGCGCCTGAACCCCCGCGGGGCCCGCGTGGTGGCCCTGGAGAAGCCGACCGAGCGGGAGGCGGGGCAGTGGTACTTCCAGCGCTACGTGGCCCACCTGCCGGCCCGGGGCGAGATCGTCTTCTTCGACCGCTCCTGGTACAACCGCGCCGGCGTCGAGCGGGTCATGGGCTTCTGCACGGACCGCGAGTACCACCAGTTCCTCGAGCAGGCGCCGATGTTCGAGCGGCTGCTCACCGACGACGGCATCATGCTGGTGAAGTTCTGGTTCTCCGTGTCCCGGGCCGAACAGCGCACCCGGTTCGCGATCCGCCAGGTCGATCCGGTGCGGCGCTGGAAGCTGTCCCCGATGGACCTCTCCTCGCTCGACCGCTGGGACGACTACACCAAGGCGAAGGTCGAGATGTTCCGCGCGACCGACACCCCGCACGCGCCGTGGACGGTCGTGAAGAACAACGACAAGCGCCGGGGCCGGCTCGAGGCCATGCGCAGCCTCCTCGACCGCTGCGACTACCCGGCGAAGGACCACGAGGCGCTGGGCAAGCCGGACCCGTTGATCGTGGGCGCGGCGGACACCCTGCTGGAGCCCGGTGAGGAGCCCGAGGCCCTCTCCCCGACCCCCCTCGCGGGCCCCGGGCACGGCCCGGGCAGCCACCCGCACACGGACTGACCGCCGGCCCGGCCGTCCGGCCGTCCCGGGGACGGGGCCGTCTCCTCACCCGGGGGCGGCGGCCGGTCGCCGGAACGGGGCGTCATGTTCTCAACCGGTTGACAGGTTCATACCAGAGCAGGACGCTGGGAGCGCTCTCACGCACGTGCTCGTCGGTCACTGCCGATCGGAGACAGAACATGCTCCGCACCCTCGAGCGCCGGATCGCGGCCGCCGGGCTGAGCATCGCCACCGTGCTCGGTGGCTCCCTGCTCGCCACGGGAATCCCCTCGTCCGCCCGGGCCGCGGTCCCGGACACCGTCCCCCTGACGATCACCAACAACTCGGGCCGCGGCGAGCAGGTGTACGTGTACAACCTCGGCACCCAGCTGTCGACCGGCCGGCAGGGCTGGGCCGACGCGAACGGCACCTTCCACCCCTGGCCGGCGGGCGGCAGCCCGCCCGTGCCCGCACCCGACGCCTCGATACCGGGCCCGGCGGCCGGGCGGTCCACCACCATCCGCGTCCCCAGGTTCTCCGGCCGCATCTACTTCTCCTACGGCCGGAAGATGGTGTTCGGGCTGACCACCGGCGGTCTGGTGCAGCCCGCCGTGCAGAACCCCACGGACCCCAACCGCGACATCCTGTTCAACTGGTCGGAGTACACGCTCGACGACGGCGGCCTGTGGATCAACAGCACCCAGGTCGACATGTTCTCCGCGCCCTACACCGTGGGCGTGCGGCGCGGCGACGGCAGCACGGTGAGCGCCGGCAGGCTCGGGCCCGGCGGCTACCACGGGGTTTTTGACGCCCTCAGGAGGCAGCCCGGCGGCTGGGCCGGCCTGATCCAGACCCGGTCCGACGGCACCGTGCTGCGCGCCCTGTCCCCGCTGTACGGGGTGGAGACGGGCGCCCTTCCGGCGTCGATCATGGACGACTACGTCAACCGTGTCTGGCAGAAGTACTCCGGCTCCACCCTGACGGTCACGCCCTTCGCCGACCGGCCGGACATCAGGTACTCCGGCCGGGTCTCCGGTGGCGTCCTGCGCTTCACCGACGGCTCGGGCGCCGTCGTCACCAGCTTCCAGAAGCCGGACGCCTCGTCCGTCTTCGGCTGCCACAGGCACCTCGACGCCCCGAACGACCAGGTGCGCGGCCCGATCTCACGCACCCTGTGCGCGGGATTCAACCGCACCACCCTGCTCTCCAACCCCCACCAGCCCGACTCCGGCGCGGCCGGCTTCTACCGGGAGCCCGTCACCAACCACTACTCGCGGATCGTCCACGCGCACATGGCCGACGGGAAGGCCTACGGCTTCGCCTTCGACGACGTCGGTCACCACGAGTCGCTCGTCCACGACGGCAATCCCCGTCAGGCCCACCTCACGCTCGATCCCCTCGACTGATCACTCCCGCGGGACGGCCGCCGTGAGCACCCCCGTCCCCGCGCGGGGGAGCGGGCCCGGCGGCCGCGCCCGTCGCGATCCATGAAGGGGTAGGCATTTGCCTAAAGGCTTTAGGTGCATGCATAATCGGGCTCGTCGACAGGAAGGACGGGCATGGCGCGCGCAGGACTGACGGCGGACCGCCTCACCCGGGCGGGGGCCGATCTCGCCGACGAGGTCGGCTTCGAGCAGGTGACCGTCTCGGAGCTGGCCAGGCGCTTCGGCGTGAAGACGGCGAGCCTGTACTCGCACGTGAGGAACTCGCAGGACCTCAAGACCCGGATCGCGCTGCTCGCCCTGGAGGAACTCGCGGACCGGGCCGCCGAGGCGCTGGCCGGGCGGGCCGGCAAGGACGCGCTGACCGCCCTCGCCGACGTGTACCGCGACTACGCCAGGGAGCATCCCGGCCGCTACGCCGCGGCCCGGTACCGGCTCGACCCCGAGGCGGCCGCGGCCGGCGCGGGGGTGCGGCACGCCCGGATGACGCGGGCGATCCTGCGCGGCTACGACCTGGCCGAGCCGGACCAGACGCACGCGGTACGGCTGCTGGGCAGCGTCTTCCACGGCTACATCAGCCTCGAGACGTCGGGGGGCTTCAGCCACAGCGCCCCCGACACGCAGGAGACCTGGTCGCGCGTCCTCGACGCCCTCGACGCCCTGCTGCGCAACTGGCCCGCCCCCGACGGCAGCCCCGCCCCCTGACGGCAGACCCGCCCCCCGGACGCGTCCGCGGGGCCCGACCGAGCATCCGCTCCGAACCGCAGACAGGCCGGCCCATGCACGACCACGAGCACACCTGGACCACCACCCCCGTCACCGCCGGCATCCTGCGCGGCGCCCTCGAGCTGGAGCGCACCGCGCACGGCGTCCTGCCGCACCGGCTGCCCGCCCGGGCCCGCGCCCAGTGCGCCGACGGACAGCTCGCGCTGGCCGAGTCCCAGCCCTCCGGCGTGCGGCTCGTCTTCCGCACCCGGGCGACCGCCGTCGAACTGGACACGCTGCCCACCAAACGGGTCTACGCCGGAGCGCCGCCCCGCCCGGACGGCGTGTACGACCTGCTCGTCGACGGCCGGCCGGCGGGCCGGGGCACCGTGGCCGGCGGCAACACCCTGTTCGTCGACATGAGCAGCGGGACGTTCGAGCACCGGCCCGGTCCCGTGGGCACCCTCCGCTTCACCGGCCTGCCCGGACGCGACAAGACCGTCGAGATCTGGCTGCCGCACGACGAGACCACCGAACTCGTCGCGCTGCGCACCGACGCCCCCGTCGAGCCCGCGTCCGGGCCGCGGCGCGGCGTGTGGCTGCACCACGGCAGTTCCATCAGCCAGGGATCCGACGCCGGGAGCCCCACCGCCACCTGGCCCGCACGCGCCGCGGCGCTGGGCGGCGTGGACCTGGTCAACCTGGGGCTGGGCGGCAGCGCCCTGCTCGACCCGTTCACGGCGCGGGCCATGCGCGACACCCCCGCCGACCTGATCAGCGTCAAGACGGGCATCAACCTCGTCAACACCGACCTGATGCGGATGCGCGCCTTCACCCCGGCCGTCCACGGCTTCCTCGACACCGTCCGGGAGGGCCACCCCACCACCCCGCTCCTGGTCGTCTCGCCCCTCCTGTGCCCCCTCCACGAGGACACACCCGGCCCGAGCGCGCTCGATCCCGGCAGCATCGCCACGGGCAGGCTCCGGTTCCGGGCCGCGGGCGACCCCGCCGAGCGGGCCGCCGGCAAGCTGACGCTCACCGCCGTCCGCGAGGAGCTGAGCCGCATCGTGCGGCAGCGTGCCGCCGACGACCCGAACCTGCACTACCTCGACGGCCGGGACCTCTACGGCGAGGCGGACTTCGCCGAGCTGCCCCTGCCCGACGGCCTCCACCCCGACACGGCCGCCCACCGGCGCATCGGCGAGCGCTTCGCCGCCCGCGCCTTCGCGCACGGCGGCCCGCTCGCTCCACCGCGCACCTGACTGCGGGGCCGGCGGCGCGGGGCGCCGCCCCACCGCGGCGGCGGCGCTCACGACCCGTCGGCCCCGTCCGGCCGGGCATCACCGCTTGCGGGCCACACCGCCGAACATGGCGACGTCCTCGAGCGGCTCGCCGGCACCGGGGTCGGGGCGCCAGCGGTTGCAGGAGACCACGCCGGGCTCCAGGAGTTCGAGCCCGTCGAAGAACGCGGCCACGGCCTCGGGACTGCGCTGGGTCAGCTTCGGGGTGCCGTGCTCGTTCCAGAAGGCCACCGCGGCGTCGACGTCGGGCATGTCGGGCCGCGTGACGGTGTGGGACAGCACCAGGTGGCTGCCCGCCGGCAGGGCGTCCATCAGCCGTCGCACGGTCCCGTACGCCTCCTCGTCGTCACCGAGGAAGATGACCACGCCGAGCAGGACCAGCGCCACGGGCCGGCTGAGGTCCAGGGACTCGTGCGCCTGCTCCAGGATGGTGTCGACGTTGCGCAGGTCCTCGTCCAGGTACGCCGTGTGGCCCTCGGGCGAGCTGGAGAGCAGGGCCGCCGCGTGGGCGAGGACGACCGGGTCGTTGTCGACGTAGACGACACGGGACTCCGGGGCGAACCGCTGGGCGACCTCGTGCGTGTTGTCGGCGGTGGGCAGGCCGGTGCCGATGTCGAGGAACTGCCGCACCCCGCACTCGGTCACCAGGTGCCGCACCGCCCGGCCGAGGAACCCCCGGTCCGCGCGGGCGTACTCGCCGATGCCGGGGTGCAGCGCGCGGATCCGCTCCCCCGCCTTCTGGTCGACCTCGTAGTTGTCCTTGCCGCCCAGCCAGTAGTTCCAGATGCGGGCCGTGTGCGGTTGGTCGGTACGGATCCGGTGCTTCAGGTCGGCGGCGGTGATGTCGGGCATGCGATGCACTCCAGTTCGGACGGCCGGCTCTCAAACGGCAACCTATCGGCTGGAGTTGGCCGTAGCGACTCTCCGTGCGACCCGCCCGGCGCGGTGCCGGCGGTCCGCCGGGCGCGGGCCGGACGTCAGGAGTAGAGCGCTTCGATCTCCTTGGCGTACGCCTCCTGCGCCGCCCGCCGCCTGACCTTGAGCGAGGGGGTCAGCAGTCCGTTGTCCTCGGTGAACTCGCCCTCGACGAGGGTGAAGGCCCGGATGGACTCGGCCCGGGAGACGGCCCGGTTGGCGTGGTCGACGGCCCGCTGGACGTCGGCGCGCATCCGCGGGTCGCGGATGACGTCGGACAGCGGGGTGTCGGCGGGCATCCCGCGGACCGACAGCCAGTGGGCGACCGCCTCGGGGTCCAGGGTGATCAGCGCGGCGACGAAGGGGCGGTTGTCGCCGACGACGAGGCACTGGCCGACGGGCGGGCGGCTGCGCAGGCGGTCCTCCAGGACGGCCGGGGAGACGTTCTTGCCGCCGGTGGTGACGAGGATGTCCTTCTTGCGGCCGGTGATGGTGAGGTAGCCGTCCCGGTCGAGGGAGCCGAGGTCGCCGGTGGCGAACCAGCCGTCGTCGAGGACCTCGTCCGTGGCGGCCGGGTCGTTCCAGTAGGCCCCGAAGACGATGTCGCCCTTGACCTGGACCTCGCCGTCGTCGGCGATGCGCACCGCGGTGCCCGGGACGGGGAGGCCGACCGTGCCGGGACGGGGCCCCAGGGGCGGGACGAGGGTGGCGGCGGCGGAGGTCTCGGTCAGGCCGTACCCCTCGTAGACCATGATCCCGGCCGAGTAGAAGAAGAGGTTGAGGTCGCGCTCCAGGGGGGAGCCGCCGCTGATGGCGTAGCGCAGACGGCCGCCGAGTTCCTTGCGCACGCGACGGTAGACCAGCAGGTCGTACAGGGCCCGGGCGGCGTACAGGCCGGGGCCGGGGCCCTTGCCCCGGCCCAGGAACTTGTCCAGGTGGGCCTCGCCGAAGCGGACGGCGACGCGGTGGGCGCGCTCGAAGGAGGAGCCGCGGCCGATCTTCTCGGCGGTGGCCCGGCCGGTGTCGTGGATCTTCTCGAAGAGGTACGGGACGCCGACGAGGAAGGTCGGGCGGAACGCCTTCAGGGCGGGGCGGAGCTCGTCGGGCCTGATGCTCGGGCAGTGGCCGACCTCGATGCGCGCCATCAGGCAGGAGATCTGCAGGGTGCGGCCGAGGACGTGGGCGAGCGGGAGGAAGAGCAGCGTCGAGGCGGTCTGGCCGGTGACCTCCTTGAAGACGGGGTGCAGCAGTTCGACGGTGTTGGCCGCCTCGGCGTGCAGGTTGGCGTGGGTGAGGACGCAGCCCTTGGGCCGCCCGGTGGTGCCGGAGGTGTAGCAGAGCGTGGCGGTCGTGTCGGGGGTGAGGGCGCCGCGGCGCCGGACGACCTCCTCGTCGGGGACGTCCCGGCCGAGCGCGGTGAGGTCGGCGAGGGCTCCCGCGTCCAGTTCCCACACGCGCGGGGGAGCGGGGTGGCCGGCGGTGGCGGCGGTGACGGTGGCGGTGTGGTCCGGGGTCTCGGCGACGACGTACCGGGCGCCGGAGTCGCGGACGATCCACTCCACCTGGTCCGCGGAGGAGGTGGCGTACACGGGGACGCTCTGGCCGCCGGCGGACCAGATCGCGAAGTCCAGGACGGCCCACTCGTAGCGGGTGCGGGACATCACGGCCACCCGCTCGCCCGGCGCGAGGCCGGCGGCGATCAGCCCCTTGGCCACGGCGGTGACCTCCCGCGCGAAGGCCGCCGCCGTGACCGGCTGCCAGCCGCCCCGCCGCTCCCGGCGCAGGACGACCGCGTCCGGCGCCTCGGCGGCGTTGGTGAAGGGGATGTCGGCGGTGCTGCCGGTGGCGGGCCGCGGGGCGAGGGCCGCCGCCCGGGCCTCGCGGACCACGCCGTGCTCGTCCCCGACGAGCTCGACCCGGGCGCGCCGCGCCAGGTCGGTGCGTCGTTTCGCTCGTTTCAGATCCTTGCGTACGCCCATGGCGGCTCCCGGTCGCGACTGATGCGGTCGTGCTGGTGCTGTCCCGTCCATTTACTTACTCAGGAGTCAACTTACCGGTGCGTAAGGATCAGTCAATGGGGCGGGCCGGGCCGGACGGCCCGCCGTGCGGACCGCCCGGCCGGATCGGGACGCCTCCCCGCCCCCTTCGTCCAGGGCCCAACGGCCCTGATGACCGGGGCCGTTGGGGCACATGCCGCCACTGCCATACTGACCTGCGGTTTCACCGGGCGGAGCGCCTTTCCGTTCACCGCGGACCCGCCTGCCGCCCCCCCCGCACACCTCCTGGGAGTTCACCGATGCCTCGATGGTTCTGCCGGCTTTCGGACGGCGCGCCGGCCCGCCCGGCCCCGTGCGCCGAGTGGGTCACCGGCGTGGGACACGAGACGCCGAGGGGGTGCCGGCCGTGAGCGCGGACGACGCGGACTACCACGCGCTCCTGGCGCGGCACGAGGCGATGCGCCTGCGCCGGCGGCTGCTCTCCCCGGGGAGCGCCGCGGGCGCCGGCGGCCCCGGCGTCCGCCCCCCGGCCGGGGAACCGTACGACGCGGACGCCGACCGGCGGACCATCATGCGCGACCTGGACCTGGTGGCCCCGCTCGACGAGTTGATCACCTGCCTGTACCGGGCGCTGTTCGCACGGCACCCCTCGCTGCGGTCGCTCTTCCCCGCCTCGATGGAGTTCCAGCAGGCCCACCTCGCACGGGCGCTGTGGTACCTGATCGAACACCTGGACCGGCCCGACGAGATCACCGCGACCTTCACGCAACTGGGCCGCGACCACCGCAGGCTCGGCCTGCGCCCGGCCCAGTACGCGGCGTTCGAGACGGCACTGTGCGAGGCCCTGCGCGTGCGGGCCGGCGAGCGCTGGACCGCGGAACTCGAGCGGGCGTGGGTGCGGACGCTGCGGTTCGGCACGGCGGCCATGGTGCGGGGCGCGGAGGCCGCGCTGCACGAACCGCCCTTCTGGCGCGCCACCGTGACGGACCACCGGCTCGTCGGTCCGGACCTCGCGGTGCTCCGCGCCCGGCCGCACGAGGCGTTCCGGTACCGGGCCGGCCAGTACGTCGCGCTGGAGTCCGCGCGGCTGCCGCACACCTGGCGTCCGTACTACCCGGCCGGCGCACCCGGCCGGGACGGGGAGCTGGAGTTCCACGTCCGCCGCACCGGGCCCGGGGGAGTGAGCGACGCCCTGGTGCGCCGCACCGCCCCCGGGGACGAGGTGCGGATCGGGCCGCCCAAGGGAAACCTGGAACTCGGCGGGGAACCGGCCGGCGGACTGCGGCTGGTGGCCTGGGACACCGGCTGGGCCGCGATGAAGGCGCTGCTGCGGGAGCTGGAGGACCGCGCGCGGCGGACCTCCGGACACCGGATGCCCCCGGTGCACCTCATCCTGGGCGCCGACGGGCTGTACGACCCGTACGACCTGTACGACGCCGAGTACCTGGCCGGGCTCGAACGGCGCCGCCCGTGGCTGACCGTGGTACCGGTGACGGGCGGGGCGCCGGGGGAGGGCACGCACGACCGCCTGGTCCGCGCGGTGACCGGGTGCGGCCCCCTGACGGCGGGCCGCACCCTGGTGGCCGGACCGCCGGAGACGGTCCGCGCGGTGACGGCCGCCCTCGTCCGTGCCGGGCTGCCGGCCGGGCACGTCCGCCACGACCTGCCGCCGGCCGGCCCGCACGAGGTGCCGGGACCGGCGGGAGACCCCGGACCGGCAGGCACCCCGGTGCCCCCGGGACGGGCGGTGCCGGCCCGACCCGTCGCCGCCCCCGGAGCGAAGGGGCGCTGACGCGGGACCGGCCCGTGCGCCCGGGCCGGGGGCGGCCCGGCGGGAGCCGGCGGTTCACGGGCCGGCCCCCGCGGCCGGCGGACGCACCGAGAGCGTGCCGTCGGACCCGAGGACCGGGTGCACGCCGGCGCTGACGCGGTCCAGGGTCGCGCGCACCCAGGAGGCGTCCCGGTACGGGGCGCGCTCCAGCCGCATGCGCCGGGAGAGCAGGGGCACCATGCGCAGGCCGAGGAACCGGCCGGTGTCCGCCGCCACCGTGACGAAGTGGGCGAGCCGGAGGTCGTCGCGGTACTCCTCGTGACCGCCGATGCCCTCGTAGTCGTCGATGAAGTCGCCGCAGCCGTACAGGACCAGCCTGTGCCGGTACACCTCGACGGGGCGGGGATGGTGCGAGGAGTGCCCGTGGACGAGGTCGACGCCGCCGTCCACCAGGGCGTGCGCGAAACGGGTCTGCTCGCGGGGGACGCGGTACCCCCAGTTGGAGCCCCAGTGCACGGACACCACCACGACGTCGCCCGTCCGCTTCACCCGCCGCACGCGCCGCACCACCGCGTCGGCCGTGGCGGCCGACAGGTCGGGGAGACGGGCGACACCGGGGAGGGCGGCGGTCGCCGCCCAGCCGGCCGGGATCCCGCTGGAGCCCGCCCCGAGGGCGAGGACGAGGACGCGGCCGCCGCCCCGGACGGGGACGGCCACCGGCCCGTGCGCCTCCTCGGCGCTCCGTCCGGCGCCCGCCGCCCGCAGGCCCGCGCGGTGGAGGGTGTCCAGCGTCTCCTCCAGACCCGCCCGGCCGAAGTCCAGCACGTGGTTGTTGGCCAGGACGCAGACGTCGGGCCGGGCCGCGGCGAGGGCGGACACGTTGGCCGGGTGCATGCGGTAGTGGACCCCCTTGCCGGGCGCGAACGCGTCACTGCGCGTGAGGGACGTCTCGAGGTTGACGATCCGGGCGTCGGGAGCGGTCGCCTCCAGCAGCCGGAGCGCCTCGCCCCACGGCCAGGACGGGGGCACGGGCGCCGGGATCGGGCCGTTGACCGACTCGGCCAGGCGCACGTAGGACCGGGCGTCCGTGACGTACCCCTCCCGCAGCGCGGGGTCGCCGGGCCGGGCGAGGATCTGGTCGACGCCGCGCCCGAGCATCACGTCGCCGCACAGGAACAGCGTGACCGCGGTGCCGCTGGTCATGGGTCAACGGTAAGGGCTTTCGCGGAAGGGCGCGTGCGGCCGTGCGGCCCCGTCCGGGACGGTTCCCCGCCCCTTTGGCCGTGGCGGGGGCTCACCAGATCAGGCACCAGTACGTGCCGTGGTGGCCGATGCCGATCCGACTGTGCCGCGGAATGAGGCCGGGGTCCGGCCGGCCCACGGCGGACAGCGAGCAGACGGGGTCGCCGACCGTGTCGGCGCCGGCCATGCGCCGGGCGGCGGCGGCCGCGACCGGGGAGGTGTACCAGGTGGTGGTCGCCGGTTCGCCGCCCACGGCCGTCGGCGCCGGTGCCGTCGGCTTCCGGCCGGGCGGCGTGGGCGCCGGAGCGGAAGACGTCGGCGCGGGGACCGCAGCGGAGGGCGCGGGCACCGGGGTGGTGGGGGGCGCCGGCGGGGCCGTCGGCGCGGGCGACGCCGGCGCGGGAGCCGACGGCCCCGGTCGCGTCGGCGGCGTCCGCGCCGTCGCCGTACGCCCGGGCGGTGCCGGGGGCCGGGCCGCCGCGGACCGTGTCGGCGCGGGTGTCGGTGTCGCCTGCGGAGGCCGTGCGGCCGCCGTGCCGGCTGTCGTCGGGCGGGGTGTCGGCTGCTGGGGTTCGGTGGGGCGGGGCGCCGGTTGCCGGGGTGCCGTTCGGAGGGGTGCCGGTTGCTCGGGTGTGGTCGGGCGGGGTGCCGGCTGCTGGGGTGCCGGTTGCTCGGGTGTGGTGGGGCGGGGCGCCGGCTGCTGGGGTGCCGGTCGCTCGGGTGTGGTGGGGCGGGGCGCCGGTTGCCGGGGCGTCGTCGGACGGGCTGTCGGCCGGCGGCTCGGCGGCGCCGGTTCACGGGGACGGGTCGTCGCCGGCCCGGGCGACGGCGCGGAGGTCGGTGTCCGCCGTGCCGTGCTCGACGCCGTCGGCTCGGGCGTCCAGGACGGCAGGGGGTTCAGCGTCGGCAGGGACAGGTCGGCCGACTCCGAGGGGGTGGGGCGGGGCGTGCCGCCGTCCGGGCCGACCAACAGCCACACGCTGATGCCACCGAGGACGAGCACAGCGGCACCGCCCGCGATCCACGGGGCGCGTCGGCGTGGGCGTCGGTGACGGTTCATGTTCTCACTGTGCTATGCGGCCCGGCGGAGCGCTTGTCGCCTCGGCTGGCTGCCGCGCCGTCCCCCGCGCCCGGTCCGCTCGTTCGGGTGACGCGGCACGCTCACGCGCGGGACGGGCGGACCGCCGGCCGGGACCCGCTCACGGCCTGCGCGCGGCCTGCGCGAAGAGGCCGTCCGGGTCGTACGCGGCGCGGGCGCGCTCGAGCCGTTCCTCGTGCGAGCCGAAGACCGCGTTCCCCAGCCTGCTCGCGTCCTCGCCGAGCCCGGCGAAGTTGACGTACGTCCCGCCACTGGAGAACGGCTTCATCGCGTCCCAGGCCGAGCGCGCCCAGTCGATCGCGGCCCCGTCCAGCGCGGGGTCCCGCCAGCCCGCGTCGACGCTGACGTTGTAGCGCGCGGACCGGTGCGCGAACGCGCTGTCGTCGGGGCCGACGCGTGCCACGGCACCGCCCAGGGTGCGCACGACGATCAGGCTCTCCGGGGTCGGCCGCCGGGCGTACCGGTCCACCAGGGTCGTGATGGCCTCGTCGCTCAGCTCGTCCGTGAAGTGGGACTTCATGAAGTAGCGTTCGCCGTCGGGGAACCGCCAGGTGTTGGCGCTCTGCAGCACCACGTAGGGCATGGTTCCGCTCAGGTCGGCGAGCGGCGGGCCCAGTTCGCGCTGCGGTGCCAGCGCGGCGGTGGCGGCGTCGCCCGGCGGGCCCCCGTACACGGCGCCGACCATCACGCAGCTCGTCCCGTGCAGTTCGGGCGGGATCCCGGGGACCGCGGGCACGCTCCACAGCAGGAGTTCCGGCGTGACCGTCTCCGGCGCGGCGTACGTCGCGTCCCGCCAGGCCCGCAGCACCTCCTCGGCGCGCTCGTACGGGTGGAGGACCAGCGCGCCGGCCACCTCGGGGCCGAACGGGTGGAGGTCGAACTCGAAGGACGTGACGACCCCGAGGCCCCGGCCGCCGCCGCGCGCCGCCCAGAACAGCTCGGGCTCCTCCTCCCGGCTCGCCGTGCGCACCTCGCCGTCCGCGGTGACGACCGTGAGCGAGCGGAGACTGTCGCAGCTCAGGCCGAACGTCCGCATCACGAAGCCGAAACCGCCGCCGAGCGTGAGGCCGGCGATCCCGGTGGCCGAGATCTCCCCGCCCGGTGCGGCCAGGCCGTACAGCTGGGTCTCGCGGTCGAACTCGCCCCAGGTCACGCCCGCCTGGGCCCGTGCGGTGCGGGCGGCGGGGTCGACGTGCACGCCCTTCATGCGGGACAGGTCGATCACCAGCCCGTCGTCGCACACCGCGCTGCCCGCCACCTGGTGCCCGCCGCCGCGGATGCTGACCACGGGACGGTGCTCGCCCGCGACCCGCACCGCCTCGACCACGTCCGCCGTCCCGGAGCACCGGGCGACGAGTGCGGGGTGGCGGTCGATCAGCCCGTTCCACACGGTCCGGGCCTCGTCGTATCCGGGATGTCCGCGGTCGATCACCTCGCCCTGCAGCGAGGAGCGGAGTTCCTCCGCCATCGCCCGCTCCGCGGCGGCCGTCGACACGGCCCTCTGCTTGTCCGCCATGGGCGTCACCCTCTTCGGTGCGCGCTGTCGGCTGCCGGCGTCCTTTCCCACGCTAATCCGGGGCCGTCGGACCCGCATGCGGACCCGGCGGCCCCGGCGGGCACGGTGGGCGTGCTCACTGCGGCCAGGCGGAGTTCCGGACGACGTCGACGAAGTCGACGCGCCGGAAGCCGGGGACGAAGTGCTCCAGCACGTCCGCGTTCACCGTGCCGAAGGTGGTGTCCGGGCGGTGCCTGAACCCGTCGGTGAACGCCCGGAGGATCTGCTCCTTGAAGTCCGGGCGGGGGTGGGCGGCGGTGACCGCGTCGATCTGCTCCCGGGTGACGCGGTCCAGGTGCAGTCCGAGCACGTCCGTCTCGACGCCGGCGGTGGTCGCCGCGATCTCCGGGGCCATCCCGTACGGCACCTCCGGGGTGGTGTGCAGGGCGACGGCCGTCCACACGGTGTCCGCGTCCTCCTCGGGGAGGCCGTGGTCCAGCAGGAACGCCCGCGCATGGTCGGCGCCGTCCATCTCGAAGCGCTGGTCGTCACTGCGGTACGGCGGGACCAGACCGGTGTCGTGGAAGAGCGCCGCGACGTACAGCAGCTCCGGATCGGGCCGGATGCCCAGGGCGGCGGCCTGGAGGCTGCCGAAGAGGTGGACCCGGCGCGAGTGGTGGAAGATCAGCGGTGGAGTGGTGTCGCGGATGAGTTCGGTGGCCTCCCGGGCGAGGCCGCTGTCGGGGATCCCGACGCCGGCGATCTTCTCGGCCATGACTGCCTCCCTGGGGCGGTGTGCCGTCGTGCGCGTCCCCGCACCGGCCCGGTCGGCGCGGGGCCGACGAGGCGCGCGGCTCCCGGGGCGACCGGGGCCGTCCTCACCGTCCTCCCGGGCGGGGCGGGGGAGCGCTCACAGCCGGTGCCCCCGCGCGGTGAGCCACCGGTGCACGCTCTCCTTGTCCGCCGGGGTGATGCGGGCCGGGCCGGTGACGTCCGGACCCTCGTCCTCGTTGAAGCCGGTGTCCGTGACGCGGGCGGTCACCCAGGTCGCCAGATCGTGCGCGGTCTCCTCCGGCAGCGCGCCGCCGTCCCAGGACGCGCGCACCCGCCGCGCCGCGTCGGCGTCGTGCCGTTCCATCTCCTGCAGCCAGACGGGTACCAGCCGGTCCACGACCCGCTGGTCGTCCCGGGAGGTCTCCTGGTCGTGTGCCCGGTCGTGTGCGGTCATGCCGCCCGGGTGCCCCGGTTCCCGCCCGTGCAACACCGTCCCGCGGACCGCGCGTCCCGCCCGGACCGCACGCGTCCCGCCCGGGGCCGCCGCGGCGCGCCTCCCCGGCCGCGGGCTCGCGCCGGACCGCGGCGTCACGACGGGGACGGCCGCCGCGCAGGCCCCTCAGCCGGCTCCGCGGGCCATGACGCGGCGGGCCGCCTCGGCCTCCGCCGCCGACGGGGACAACTCGTCGAGGGTGTCGAGTTCGGTGTCGGACTCCAGCTCCCGTTCCCAGGCCGCCGCGAGTGCTTCCTGCTCCTCGCGGGATCTGGCGCTGACGGCCTCCCGGTGCTCCGGGTCCAAAGCCGCCAGGAATCGTCCGACCGCGTCCGTGGGCATGCCGTTGCTCCTCGTCGTCCCGAAGGGGATCCTTCCGGCCCAGCATGACCAGCCGGGTCCGGGCCCGCCGCCCGACACGTCCCGCGACCACCCCGATGGCCCCGCCGCGGCGGGGCCATCGGATCAGAGGCCGGTGACCTCGGTGTTCGCCGACACCTCGTGGACGAGGGTGACGGTGCGCCGGCCACCGGGGGCCAGGGGGGACGTCCCAGCGGACGACGCCGCCCGCGTCGACCGCGTCGGGCACGGGGGAACAGGCGTCCTCGCGCAGGCGCACCTCCACCGCCGAGACCTCGGGGACCGGGACGCGCTCCCGGAGGACGACCACCCTGTCGTCCTGTTCGGCGGGGGCGGAGAACCTGGAGGGGTGCAGCCGGACGGTCCGGGTGAGGACGGTCCGCCCGCTGACTCCGGAGGTCTCCCGCCTCTCCTCGGCGTGCCGCAGGACCCGGTGGTCGTCACGGCTGCCGAAGGCGAGGTCGGCGGGGGCTCCGGGGGCGGTGCGTCCAGGGTGCCGCGGCCGCCGGGGCGGGAACCGCGGCGGGTCCGGCAGCGGTGCGCGGCCTGCCGCTCCGCGGGGGCGGGGACGGCGGCACGGGGCCGCCCGCGCCGCCGGGAACCGGGCCGCGGCGGGCGGCCCGCCGTAACCCGGCGGCGCGGGAGGTGGTGGCGCGGCGGGACCGGCACCGGCCGTGAAGCCGGCCCCGTGCGCCGCGCGGAGGGGGTCAGACGCCCGCGATCGACCGGATCCAGGAGCGGTACGCCGTCACGTTGGTGTACGCCGTGGTCGTCTGGCGGTCGCTGGTGGAGGCGACGCCGACCTGGACGCCGTTCGCCATCATCGGGCCGCCGGAGTCGCCGCCGGCGGTGATGCCGTTGCCCCGGCGGGCGCAGATCGCGGAGCCGCCGTAGGCGTCCCCGCACGCGCCGGTGACCGTGACGTCGGCCACCTTCAGGTAGCGGGACTGGCAGGTGGCCTCCGAGCCGCACCGCGAGGTGGCGCCCCAGCCGTACACCTGCACGCTCTGGCCGACCCTCACCGAGCCGGGCTGCCCGAGGGTGGCGTAGGTCGCCGGTACGGAGCGGTCGAGGCGGACGAGCGCCAGGTCCGAGCTGTGGGTGTGGGTCTGGACGCCGTTGGCCAGGGTGCCGCCGCTGTGCTGGTCCAGGCTGCCGACGCGGAACGACAGGCCGCCGCCGGTGACGCAGTGCTTGGCGGTGAGGATCCAGGTCGGTGCGATGATCGTCGCCGAACAGGTCTCCCTGCCGTTCGAGAACAGCCGGGCGGCCCAGGGGCCGCTGGTGGCCTGACCGCCGCCGATGATGGGCTGCGGGGCCTTGGTGACCGGGGGTGCCGGTGCCGCGGTGGCGGTGGGGACGAGAAGCGCGAGGACGAAGACCGCTGCTGCGGCGAGAGCCGGTGCGAGCCTTGATATGCGCAAGGTTCCTCGATTCGGAAGACACGCCGAGTGGACGTGCACACGTGGGGGTCGACGGCCCGGAGGCCGCGCACACGGCGAACTCCCGTGCCGAGGACGGGAGTTCGTCATGTACATGAACCACGATCCCGGAGGAACGGGCGGCTGGGTACTAACGCCTGGGTATAACGCGGTGCTATAGCCGGCGCCGCCCGCGGGGCGCGGGGGCCGGCCGGCGCGCGGGGCCCGGCGCGGTCGCGCGGTGGCGGAGCGGACGGGGAGGCGGCATGACGGTGGGCCCCCGTGCGACGCGGGGGCCCACCGGGGGAGGAGCCGGCTCAGGCGCGGCGGGAGCGGACCACGAGGGCCGTGCCGCCGGCGACGGCGAGGGCCGCCGCGCCGCCGAGGACCGCGGCCTGCTCGGTCGCGCCGGTCCTGGCGAGGCGGGGCCGCGTGTCGTGCGCGGCCCGCAGGATCAGGTCGGTGACCTCGTCCGGATCGGTCTCCAGCACGGCGTGCGGGGCGTCGACCTCGACGGTGGTCGAGCCGGCCCGCTCGGCCATGAAGCGCAGGTTCTCGGTGCCGATGGTGCGGTCGTCGGTGGCGACGAGGTACCAGGACGGGATCGTCCTCCAGGCGGCCGCCTCGGAGGGTTCGCTGCCCGTCGCGGCGTTCGCGGGCCGTTGTGCGGCGGCCAGGACACCGGCCAGGTTCGCCTCGAGCCGGTCGCTCAGGAAGACGTCGCCGAACTTGTCCGGTTTGAGGTACAGGTCGACGTCGGTGGGGTCGCCGCCGAGGGGGACGGGGTCCAGGATCCCGGGGTCCTCCGCCAGGCGGCTGCCGGGGTGCCTGGCGGCCAGCTCCAGGGTGGTCTCGCCCTTGTCCGGAGCGAACGCCGCGATGTAGACGAGGGACTTGACGTTCGGGTTGCCGGCCGCGGCGTTGGTGATGACGGCGCCGCCGTAGGAGTGGCCGGCGAGGACGACGGGGCCCTCGATCGTCTTCAGCAGGGCGGCGAGGGCGTCGGAGTCGCCGGAGAGGCCGCGCAGCGGGTTCGCGGCGGCGACCACCGGATACCCCCGGGCCCGGAGGCTCCGGACGACCTCGTCCCAGCCCGAGGTGTCCGCCCAGGCCCCGTGCACCAGCACGACGGTCGGTCTGCCGTCCTCGTGGGGTCCGCCGCCGCTCTCGGACGCCGGGGACGGGCCGGCGGCCGTCAGGACGGCGGCGGGGAGGAGGGCGGCCAGGGGGAGTGCCCGCCGGGCGGCGGTATGCCGTATGCGCTTCATGACCACTCTTTCTCCGAGGGGAAACGACTGCAGACGACACTGCATTCGCCCGGCGGGAGGGGCATCGGGAGGTGAGCCGGGGGAGTGAAAAACGCGTCAGCGGGTGCGGGCGCCCCCCGGATGTGCCTCCGGCAGGCGGTGACCGCGCAGGGCGCTCGCCGCCGGCGGGGCGGACGCTCCCCGCGCCGGCCGGGTGCGCGGCGGTGCGGCTCGTGCGACCACGAGCCGCACACCGCCGAATGTTTCGAAGAAGTTCCTCGAAAAAATCCCCGCCCCGGGCCACCTTGCCTGACCTGCGGCGTCGAAGACGCTTCGACACTTTCGCGTCCGTCACCCTTGTCAGGGACATGGACGCCTTCTACAGTCCCGTCCAACCGGCTTATGGGAGCGCTCCCATCCATGGAGGGGGAGCGCGCCCGCCGACCGGCCCCGCACCCTCCCGGAGAGGCCCCCCACATGCGACGGTTACCGCACCACCTCCGCACCGCGCGTGGCCTGTTCGCCGCGCTGCTCACCGCTCTCGCCGTGGTCGCGGCGCTGGTGACCGCGACGGCGCCGGCCCAGGCCGACACCACGATCTGCGAACAGTACGGATCGACCATCGTCCAGGGACGCTACGTCGTCCAGAACAACCGCTGGGGCACCGACGCCGCCCAGTGCGTCACCGCCACGGACACCGGTTTCCGCCTCACGCGGGCCGACGGCTCGGTGCCGACCGACGGCGCCCCGAAGTCCTACCCGTCGGTCTTCAACGGCTGCCACTACACCAACTGCTCGCCGGGGACCAAGCTCCCGGCGCGGATCAGCGGCATCGCCAGTGCTCCCAGCAGCATCTCCTACGGCTACGTCGGCGACGCCGTGTACAACGCCTCGTACGACATCTGGCTCGACCCCACGCCCCGGACCGACGGCGTGAACCGGACCGAGATCATGATCTGGTTCAACAAGGTGGGCCCGATCCAGCCGATCGGCTCCCCCGTCGGCACGGCCACCGTGGGCGGACGCACCTGGCAGGTGTGGTCGGGCGGCAACGGCTCCAACGACGTGCTGTCCTTCGTCGCCCCGTCGGCGATCGACAGCTGGAGCTTCGACGTCATGGACTTCGTCCGGCAGGCCGTCGCACGCGGCATGGCGCAGAACGACTGGTACCTGACGAGTGTGCAGGCGGGCTTCGAGCCCTGGCAGAACGGCGCGGGGCTCACGGTGAACTCCTTCTCCTCGACCGTCGACACCGGCACCGGCGGCGACCCCGGCAACCCCGGTGACCCCGGCACCCCGGCGGCGTGCACGGTCTCGTACGCCACGAACGTCTGGCCGGGCGGCTTCACCGCGAACGTCACCGTGCGCAACGCCGGCCCGTCCGCCGTCGACGGCTGGCGGCTCGCCTTCACCCTGCCCTCCGGGCAGCGCGTCACCCACGCCTGGAACGCGTCCGTCACCCCCTCCTCGGGCGCGGTCACGGCGAGCGGCACGGACGGCGGCACGCGGATCGCACCCGGCGGGAGCCAGACCTTCGGGTTCCAGGGAACCTACAGC
Source organism: Streptomyces sp. NPDC034670 (assembly GCF_055574875.1). Classification (NCBI taxonomy): domain Bacteria; kingdom Bacillati; phylum Actinomycetota; class Actinomycetes; order Kitasatosporales; family Streptomycetaceae; genus Streptomyces; species Streptomyces sp. NPDC034670. The sequence continues at coordinate 15,462 of NZ_JBVITR010000049.1, read as the reverse complement.
GGCGCCTTCGCGCGGCCGGACGGCTTCCGCCTGAACGGCACCGCCTGCACGACCGCGTGACACCGCGGGCGGACCGCGCGCCGGCCGCCCGGACCCCCTCTCCACCCCCAGCCCCCTCGCCCGCCCGGTCGACGTCCACCCCGGGCGGGCGAGGGTTCCACCCCCCTCCTCCATGTCATGCTCGGTTCACTCTCGGGACGGGAGATCCCATGACCTTACGCAGCAGACTCCTCTCCTTGGCTGCGGTACTGACCACCCTCCTCGGAGGCCTCGGCCTGAGCTTCCTGTGGCAGAACAGCGCGCAGGCGCACGGCGTGGCGATGATGCCCGGCTCGCGCACGTACCTCTGTCAACTGGACGCCGTCACCGGCACCGGCGCCCTGAACCCGACCAACCCGGCGTGCCGGGACGCGCTGAACAAGAGCGGCTCGTCGGCGCTGTACAACTGGTTCGCCGTGCTCGACTCCCGGGCCGCCGGACGGGGCCCCGGCTACGTGCCGGACGGCACGCTCTGCAGCGCCGGCGACCGGTCCCCGTACGACTTCTCCGCCTACAACGCGGCCCGCGCCGACTGGCCCCGGACGCACCTGACGTCCGGAGCGACGATCAAGGTGCAGTACAGCAACTGGGCCGCCCACCCCGGTGACTTCCGGGTCTACCTCACCAAGCCCGGCTGGTCGCCCACCTCCCCGCTGGGCTGGAACGACCTGGAGCTCATCCAGACCGTCACCGACCCGCCCCAGCAGGGCTCCCCGGGCACCAACAGCGGTCACTACCACTGGAACCTGAAGCTGCCCTCCGGCCGCTCCGGGGACGCGCTGATCTTCATGCAGTGGGTGCGTTCGGACAGCCAGGAGAACTTCTTCTCCTGCTCCGACGTCGTCTTCGACGGCGGCAACGGCGAGGTGACCGGCATCCGGAACCCGGGCGGCACGCCGACCCCGGGCCCGACGCCGACCCCGGACCCGACGGACCCCCCTCCGCACACCGGTTCCTGCATGGCCGTCTACAACGTGACGAACTCCTGGAACGGCGGCTTCCAGGGCTCGGTCGAGGTGATGAACCACGGGACGTCGCCGCGCACCGGCTGGGCCGTGCAGTGGAAGCCCGGTTCCGGGACCCGGATCAGCAGTGTGTGGAACGGCTCACTGTCCACCGGCTCCGACGGGACGGTGACCGTACGGAACGTCGATCACAACCGGGTGATCGCCCCCGACGGGAGCGTGACGTTCGGCTTCACGGCCACCTCGTCGGGCAACGACTTCCCGGCCGGGACGATCGGCTGCGTGGAGCCGTAGCGCCCTGCGCCGACCGGTGACAGGGCCGGGTTCCCCCGCGGAACCCGGCCCTCGCGCGTGCCTGCCCGCCGCGGCCGGCCCCCGGTGCGGACCGGGCAGGAGGCGGCGGAGCCGGCGCAGGAGCGGGCACCCGCGCCGAAGTTCTGACGGCACCCCACCGGAGGAAGGGCCGCCGCCCCGCCCTACGCGTCGCCGGGCGGGCGTCCGGACGGCTGGTGGGCGCGGGTGCGCAGGACGAAGGCGGCGAGCGCGGTGACGGTCATGGCGGTCAGCCAGACCGCGCTGTGGGTCAGCAGCGCGCTCAACGTGGCCTGCCGGGTGAAGCCCGCGGCGAGGCTGGTCTGGAGGGAGCCGTAACTGGGCAGCAGCTCGACCAGGGCCTCGTCCGCGGTGGTGCTGGCGACGGGGTTCTGCGGTGCGAGGTCGATGATGCTGACCATGATGATGGTGACCAGTCCCTCGACCTCGCCGGGCAGGAAGAGGGCCAGGCACATGCCCATGGCCCCGTAGACCAGGCAGTCCGCCAGGACCGCGAGACCGAGGAGGAAGGGCTGCAGGGGAGACCAGAACAGCAGCATCCAGGCGGTGGCGTAGGCGGTGACCAGCACTGACGCGGCCACCAGCGTGGTGAGCTTGGCGCCGACGAGGGCGGTCCGGGGATAGCCGGCCGCGGTCAGGCGGCGGTCGAAGGCCCTGGTGCGGCGGGCGGCGCTGAACATCAGGAACCCCACCAGCAGGGAGACGGCGTTCAGGGAGCCGCTGATCATCGTGATCTCGTCCCCGCCGGCGCGCAGCCAGGTCCCGGTGGCGCGCAGCCGGAAGGGGAACGTCTCCGGGGTGGTGAGGGTCTTCGCCACGGTGATCCACAGCGGGATGAAGGCGACCAGGAGCACGGCGGCCAGCCGGTTCTTCGCCATCGCCAGCAGGGCGTAGCGGCAGGCGATCAGGTAGGCGCTCATGCGGTGCCCGTCTCGGGTGAGGGTGCCAGGAGGCCGTCGCGCAGGTGGTGCAGGACGTCCAGGCGTTCGGTGTCGTGGGCGAGGTGGGAGACGATGACCACGGTGCGGCCGCGGTCCTTCAGCTCCCGGGCGAGGTCCCAGAACCGCAGGTAGGTCTCCCAGTCGAAACCCTGGTACGGCTCGTCGAGCAGCACGACGTCCGGGTCGTGCATCAGGGCCAGGGCCAGGTTCAGCTTCTGCCGGGTGCCGCCGCTGAGGACCTTCACCGGGGCGTCCAGGTAGCCGGTCGCGGAGAGGGCCTCGACCAGCCGGAGCGCGCGGTCGAGACTCGGCAGGCGGTAGGCGACCTGGAAGAGGCGCAGGTGCTGGCGCACGGTCAGCTCCTCGTCCAGGACCGGGTACTGGGGGCAGTAGCCCCGTGCGCCCACCAGGTCGACGCGCCCGCCGTCGGGGCGCAGGTCGCCGCTGAGGATGCGCAGCAAAGTGGTCTTCCCGGCGCCGTTCTCCCCGACGATGCCCACCAGCTGCCCGGCCCGCGCCTCGAAGTCGACCCCGCGCAGGACCTGCCGGGACCCGAAGTCCTTGCGGACCGCCGTGACCCGCAGCACCACCGCCGGCCGGCGCCTCACGGCCGGCCCCGGACGGCGGACCCGGCGCCCCGCGGGCCCCGGCGGGGGCCGGACGGCCGGCTCCCGGACGGGGCGCCGGTGACGGACAGCGGGTCCGCACTGGCCACGGGGACTCCTCGAGGGCGGTGGGGCGGGGCGGACGGGGTCCCGGCCGGCCGGCGGCGCACGGACCCGCCGGGACGCGCCGGGAACGCCCCCGAGGGGGCCGGCGGGCCCGGCGTCCACCGGCCACCGGGTCGGGCCGCCGGCACGGGCGGGGTCAGACCTTCGCCCGGTAGGCCCGCATCGCCAGCGGGCCGAACACCGCCACCAGGCCCACGGCCCACAGCGACGACCACAGCACCGGCTCGGCCACCGGACCGCCGACCAGCAGCCCGCGGTACGCGTCGGACAGGTGGGTGACCGGATTGACGTCGCTCCACGCCTGGAGCCAGCCCGGCATGGTGTCGACGACGACGAACGCGCTGCTGGCGAACGTGATGGGGAAGATCACGGTGAACGAGAACGCCTGCACCTTCTCCGCGTCGCTCGCGAGCATCCCGATGAGCACCGCGCTCCACGAGGCCGCCGCCGCGAAGACGATCAGCAGCACCGCGCCCAGCAGGAAGCCCCCGAACCCGCCGGTGATCCTGAAACCCATCAGCAGCCCGATGCCGATCATCAGGAGCATCGCCCACCCGTGCTTGGCGAGGTCGGCGGTGATCCGTCCGACGAGCGGCGCGGAACGGGCTATGGGAAGGCTGCGCAGCCGGTCGAAGACCCCCTTCGTCAGGTCGGTGTTGAGCGCCATGGCCGTGTACACCGTCATGAACAGGGTGTTCTGGACGATGATGCCGGGCAGCGCGTACTGCAGGTACGCCTCCGTCGACCCGGCCATCTGGCCGCCCAGCACATAGGTGAACAGGAAGACGAACATGATCGGCGTGACGCTGTAGTCGACGAGCTCCAGCGGGTTGTGCTTCACCGCCACCAGGCTGCGCCACGCCATCGTCAGCGTCTGACCCGCCCACGCCAGGGGCCGCGCCCGGCCCGGCACCGTGAGCGGAGCAACGGCCGTCGCTCCGGTCATGAGGAACTCACCGCCTCCTCCAGCTCGGTTTCGTCCCGGTCCCCGTCCGCCGGGCCGCGGGCGTCCCCGGGTTCCGCCCGGTGACCGGTCAGGGCGAGGAAGACCTCGTCGAGCGAGGAGCGCCGCAGGGCCAGCTCGCCGACCCGTATCCCCGCCCGGTCGAGTCCGCGCACGACCGCCGGCATCAGCTCGGGGTCGTTCACCGGAGCGGTGATCACCTCCCCCTCGATCCGGGTCCCCGGCCCGGCCACCTCCGTGACCAGCCCGTGGGCGGCGGCGATGTCCCCGGGGACGAGCGGACGGACCTCCAGCACCTGACCGCCCACCTCGGACTTCAGCCGGTCGGGTGTGCCCTGGGCGATCACCCGGCCCTTGTCGACGACCACGATGTCGTCGGCGAGCACATCGGCCTCGTTCAGGTACTGCGTGGTCAGCAGGGCCGTGGCGCCGTCGGCGACCAGGGCGCGCAGCATGTCCCACAGCTCCCCGCGGCTGTGGGGGTCGAGCCCGGTCGTGGGCTCGTCCAGGAAGAGGATGCTGGGCCGCCCGACCAGACTGGCCGCGAGGTCCAGGCGCCGCCGCATACCGCCGGAGAAGGTCTTCGCGGCTCTCCCCGCCGCGTCCGTGAGGTGGAACCGGTCGAGCAGCTCGTGCGCCCGGGCCCGCGCGGCGCGCCTGCCCATACCGAGCAGGCGACCGATGAGCAGCAGGTTCTCCGTGCCGGTCAGGTTCTCGTCGACCGCCGCGTACTGGCCGGTGAGGCCGATGAGCGAGCGCACGGCCGCCGCCTCCCTGACGACGTCGTGCCCGGCCACGGTCGCGCGCCCGCCGTCGGGCGGCAGCAGCGTGGCGAAGATCCGCACGGCCGTCGTCTTGCCGGCCCCGTTCGGACCGAGCAGGCCCAGCACCGAGCCGGTGCGGGCCGCCAGATCCACCCCTGCCAGGGCCTCGGTCCCCCCGAACCGCTTGACCAGGCCCTCCGCCTGGATCGCGTACGTCATGGGATTCCCCTCGCGCCTCGCGGTGTCACGGACGTCGCGGGTCGGCGTCCACCTGTTCCACTGTGACGCACACCACTGACATTCCTCCCTCCGTCGGTCGCCCGCCGGGGACCGGCGCGCCGCTCGGGCGCCGGGTCCCGCCCCCGACGCGTCGCCAGGTCCCGCTCCCGACGCGTCGCCGGGTCCCGCTCCCGACGCGCCCCCGGTGCGCCGACCGCCGCGGCGTCGCTCAGCCCTTCGAGCAGGACGGCCGTCCGCACGGGCAGCCGCGCGGCCGGCTCGCGCGCGGCCCCGCCGGAACCGCAGGCCGCCCGCGCGGTGACCGCCTCCCGCGGCGCCTTCGTGCCGGCCGTGCGACGCGTCCGGGCCCGACCCGGCCGCCGCGCCGGGGGATTCCCGTCGGCGCCCCGGCCGGCGGTGGGCGCGCGGTCCGCATCGCGGGATCACGGGACGAGCGGGAATGACAGGAGGAAGGACGTCGTTGGCACCTGTCATGCCTGAATCATCCGCGCGGTCCGCGGCGTCCCGCATGCCGCTCGCCGTCTACGTCCTCGGTCTCTCCGTCTTCGCGCTCGGCACCAGTGAGTTCATGCTCTCCGGGCTGCTGCCGCCCATCGCCGAGGACATGGACGTCTCCATTCCGCAGGCCGGGCTGCTGATATCGGCGTTCGCGATCGGCATGGTGGTCGGCGCGCCCCTGCTCGCGGTCGCGACCCTGCGGCTGCCGCGGAAGGTCACGCTGGTCGCACTGATCTCGGTGTTCGGCCTCGGCCAGCTCGCGGGCGCGCTGGCACCGACGTACGAGGTCCTCTTCGTGTCGCGCGTCGTGAGCGCCCTGGCGTGCGCCGGTTTCTGGGCGGTGGGCGCGGCCGTCGCCGTCGCGACGGTGCCGAAGTCCTCGCGGGCCCGCGCGATGGCGGTGATGATCGGCGGGCTGTCGATCGCCAACGTCCTCGGTGTCCCGGCGGGCGCGTTCCTCGGCGAGCACCTGGGGTGGCGGTCCGCGTTCTGGGCGGTGGGCGCGGCGTCCGCGATCGCGCTCGTCGGTGTGGCGACCCTGATCCCCCGCATCCCGCTGCCCGCGCAACGGCCTGCTCTGAAGGGCGAGTTGTCCATCTACCGCGACCCCCAGGTCTGGTTGTCCATCGGGGTGACCGCGCTGGCGGCGGGCGGTGTGTTCTGCGCCTTCTCGTACCTCGCGCCGCTGCTCACCGACGTGGCCGGACTGGCGGACGGCTGGGTGCCGACCGTGCTGGCGCTGTTCGGCGCCGGCGCGCTGCTCGGCACGGCGGTCGGCGGCCGGGTCGCCGACGCGCACCTGTTCGGCGTGCTGCTCTCGGGCATCGCCGCCTCGACCGTGCTGCTGGCCGCGCTGGCGCTGTCCGCGTCGGTCCCCGCGGCCGTGATCGCCCTGTCGTTCCTCCTCGGCGTCTCCGCGTTCTACACGGCTCCGGCGCTCAACGCGCGCATGTTCGACGTCGCGGGCGCCGCGCCCACGCTCGCGGGCGCGACGACGACGGCCGCCTTCAACGTGGGCAACAGCGGCGGCCCCTGGCTCGGTGGCACGGTGATCGACGCGGGCCTCGGCTTCGCCTCCACCGCCTGGGCGGGCGCGGCGATGACCGCGGTCGCGATCGTCCTCGTCGCCGTCTCGCTGCGGTTGCACGGCCGGTCCCGCATCGTGACGGGGAGCCCCGCCGCGCGGGTCGCGGACGCGGACCGCGTCCCCTCCGGCCGCTGAGGCGGTGACGGGCCGTCGGGCACCGGCGCACGCGGACTTCCGGCGGCACCCGCTCACCGCCCGGGCGGGCGGGAGCGGTGACCTCCCGTGAGGTCCGGCCGGAGGAAGCGGGCGAGGGCGGAGGCCAGGGCTTCGGGCGCCTCTTCGGCGACGTGGTGCCCGGAGTCGATCCCGTGCCCGCGGACGTCGGTGGCCCACCGGCGCCAGATCGCGACGGGATCGCCGTAGAGGTCCTCCAGGTCGTCCCGGAGCGACCAGAGGACCAGCGCCGGGCAGGCGATGCGCGCGCCGGGCCCCCCGGCCGCCCCCCCCTTTCCCCCGCCTACACGGCAGACAGGACCATACTCCCCCCCCACCCCCCCCCCCCCCCCCCGACCCCCGGAGGACCCCCCCCCCCCCCCTCTTCTT
>NZ_JBVITR010000049.1:0-8347 GCF_055574875.1 Streptomyces sp. NPDC034670 | reverse complement strand
GAGCGACCAGAAGGCGGTCGCGGAGAAGGGGATGAAAGCCCCGTCCCCTCGGTCGGCCTCCTCGTGCCGCCGGTCGACCGTGAGGCCGGCGCGGTAGTCCTCGAGCATCGCCCGCACCACGTCGGGATCGCGGACGGCCCGCCGCCACTCGTCGTGGTTCTCCCGCCCCATGGCGTCGGGATCGCCGCGGTACCAGCCGTCGGGATCGGCGGTGATGACCCGCTCGGGGACGTCCGGCTGGGCGAAGAAGAACCAGTGCCACCACTGGGTGGCGAACTCGGCGGTGATCCGCGACAGATGCTCCGTCAGCGGCAGGCAGTCCAGGAACGCCACCCGGGAGACGGCGCCGGGGTGGTCGAGCGTGAGGCGCAGGGCCACGCTGCCCCCGCGGTCGTGCCCGGCGAGCGCGAACCGGCGGTGGCCGAGGTGGCGCATGACGGCCACCACGTCCCCGGCGACCGCACGCTTGGAGTAGCCCTCGTGGTCCGCCGTGAACCGCGGCCCTCTGGAGCGCCCGTACCCCCGCAGGTCCGGGCAGACCACCGTGTGGCCGGCTGCCACGAGCCGCGGGGCGACCCGGTGCCACGTCGCCGAGGTGCGGGGGTGGCCGTGCAGCAGGACCACCGGCGGTCCGTCCCCGCCGGAGCGGACGAAGACGGACGCCTCCCCGACGTCGACCCGCTCCTCCTGGAACCCCTCGAACACCCCGGCCTCCCTCGGCCCGCCCGCGCACCGTCCCCGCACCGTCCGGCACGGCATCGGCCCTTCCCCCGCCCCGACTGCCCCGGCCGGCCGCGGCCATGCGCGCAGCGGGGGAGAAGGCGAGGCGGGGCACGGCCCGGTGACCCGGCGTCAGGCAGCGGTCGCGCCGGCCGGTTCCCGTCGGCCGGTTCCCGTCGGCCGGAGACGGCCGCCCCTTCTTGCGCTGCGAAACCCCGCGCAAATGGGGCCGGGGACCCATGGCCGGGAACGGCCCGGCCGGTGAGGATGAGAGGCCGTGGGAGAACCGGCGAGCGCGGTTCTCCCCTGTCGCGAGTTGTGGAAGGGACACAGATGTCGCTGCACTCTGCCGCCCGCGTCGACACCGACGGCGAACCCCTCGACGTGCAGGAGCTGCGCCGGCGCCTGGAGCGCGAGCGGGGCATCCGCCGTGACCAGATGCGGGCCCTCGGGGACACCCCCGTCGGCGCCCGGGAGACCGACGACCTGCTGGCGATGCAGCGGCACGCGGTCCGGCAGGCGCTGACGGACATCGACGCCGCCTTCGCCCGCCTGGACGAGGGAACCTACGGCACGTGTCAGGGGTGCGGCGGGGACATCCCGAGGGAGCGACTGGAGATCCTGCCCTACGCGCGGTGCTGTGTGCCCTGCCAGCAGTACGCCGGCTGACCGGTCGCGGCCCCACGAGCGCTCCGTCCGCGGCGGAGCGTCCCTCGCCGCCGGGCGGCGGGACCCCCGCGGGGCCCTTGCGCCGCGTCGGCTCCCGCAGCCCGTCCGGCATGCGCCGTGCGACCCCCGCGACCGGGCCGGCTGCGCGACGCCCGCCGATCCGTCCGGCGCCGGGCCGCATAGGCTGGCCCCGTGCGCACCGTGGAACTGCTGCCCGACGCCGCCACCGAGCTGCACATCCGAGAGGTGTGGCGCATGATGGCCGCCGCCGGACTGCCCAGTCTCGCGGAACACCGGCACCCGACCAACCGCCCCCACCTGACCCTCATGACGTGCGAGGACCTCCATCCCTCGGTGCAGGAGGAGATCGCGGCGATCCTCGATGGCGGGCTGCCCGTGCCGTTCCGGCTGGACGGACTGCTGCACTTCGCCGGACGCACCCGCGTGCTCGCCTGGCGGGTCGCCGCCGACGCGGAACTCCTCGAGCTGCACCGGCGGGTGTGGGACGTGCTCGCCCCCGCCGCCGGCCGCCTCAACCCGCTCCACGCCCCGGGACGGTGGATCCCGCACCTGACCCTGGCCCGGTCGCGCCGCGCATCGGCGCGATGGCCCGCCCCCCTCCTGCCCGCCGCCCTGGACGAACCCCGGGAGGCGGCTTTCACCGGCGCCCGCAGCTACGACTCCACGACACGCACCGTCGAGAGCCTCGACGTGCGGGCCCGCCCGTCCTGACCGCCGGGCGGGCCCCGGGTCCGCCGCCGCGACGCCCCGTCCGGTGTCGTCCGGGCGGGGGCCGGAGCCGCCGGCGGAGCCCGCCGGTCACGCGCGCGAGGGGCGGCCCCGCCGGACGGGCCGTGCCGTGGCCCGTCCGGCCACTGGTCCGCCCAGGCCGCCCGGACCACCCGGTCGCGAGCGTGGTGGTGCGTGCTGCGGCCGTCGGTTGTCCAATGGGTCGTGTCGCTGACCGTCATGCGTCGGACCGATCGGCACCGGCCGGACACGAGGGAGGCTCCGCCATGGGCGAGCTGTACATCGACGGCGAGTGGACGCGGGCGGCGGCGGGCGGCAGGCGGGAGGTGATCAACCCGTACGACGCCTCCGTCATCACCTCCGTCGACGAGGCCGACGCCACCGACGTGGACCGCGCGGTGCGCGCCGCCCGGCGTGCCTTCGACGAGGAGGACTGGGCGAACGCCCCCACCCGCCGCCGCGCCGACCTCCTGCTCCGCGTCCACGACCTGCTGCTGCGCGACAAGGAGGAGATCGCCCGCACCGAGACCCTCGACACCGGCAAGACGCTGACCGAGGCCCGCGTCGACGTGGAGGACGTGGCGAACGCCTTCCGCTACTTCGCCGAACTCGCGGGCAAGGACGGCGGCCGTGTCGTGGACGTCGGCCCGGACGTCCTCAGCCGCGTCGTCTACCAGCCGGTCGGCGTGTGCGCGCTCATCGCCCCCTGGAACTACCCGCTGCTGCAGGCCTCGTGGAAGGTGGCGCCGGCGCTGGCCGCCGGCAACACCTTCGTCCTCAAACCCAGCGAGACCACACCGCTCACCACGATCGCCATGATCCGGCTCATCGAGGAGGCCGGCGCCCCGCCCGGCGTCGCCAACCTGGTGCTCGGTTCCGGGGCGACCGTGGGCGCGGCCCTGACCGGCCACCCCGAGGTGGACCTGGTGTCCTTCACCGGAGGCCTGGCCACCGGACGCACCATCATGGCCGCCGCCGCCGAGGGGCCGAAGAACATCGCCCTGGAACTGGGCGGCAACAACCCCAACATCGTGTTCGAGGACGCCGACTTCGCGGCCGCCGTGGACTACGCGCTGGACGCCGCCTTCCTGCACTCCGGACAGGTCTGCTCGGCCGGCTCGCGCCTGCTGGTGCAGGACTCGCTGCACGACCGGTTCGTCGAATCCCTCGCCCACCGCGCCCGGGCGATCCGCCTCGGCAACGGTCTGGAGGAGGGCACCGAGAGCGGCCCGCTCAGCTCCGCCGAGCACCGCGAGAAGGTCGAACGCTACATCGCCCTCGCCCAGGAGGAGGGCGCCCGGCTCGTCACCGGGGGCACCCGTCCCGACGACCCCGCGCTGAGCCGCGGCTTCTTCCTGCTGCCGACCGTTTTCGCCGACTGCGACCAGTCCATGCGCATCGTCCAGGAGGAGGTCTTCGGACCGGTCGTCACCGTCGAGCGCTTCCACACCGAGGACGAGGCGGTGGACCTGGCCAACGGCACCCGCTACGGCCTGGCCGGCGGTGTGTGGACCTCCGACGCGAGCCGCGCCCAGCGCGTCGCCCAGCGGCTGCGGCACGGCACCGTGTGGATCAACGACTTCCACCCCTACGTGCCGCAGGCCGAGTGGGGCGGCTTCGGCCGCTCCGGCGTCGGACGCGAACTGGGGCCCACGGGCCTGCGCGAGTACCAGGAGGCCAAGCACATCTACCAGAACCTCGCCCCCGCGCCCTCCGGCTGGTTCAAGAGCTGACCGGGCGCGGCACGCCGCCCGCCCGCCACGCGACGGCCATCGACGAAAGGCACCCCCATGGCCTCCACCACCCCGCACGGCGCCGAGTCCGCCTACGACTACGTCATCGTCGGCGGCGGCACCGCAGGCTGCGTGCTCGCCGCCCGCCTGAGCGAGGACCCCGACTGCCGCGTCTGCGTCATCGAGGGCGGCCCCAGCGACGTCGGCGACGACCGCATCCTGCGCCTGCGCAACTGGATCAACCTGCTCGGCACGGAGTTCGACTACGGCTACACCACCGTCGAGCAGCCGCGCGGCAACTCCCACATCCTGCACTCGCGCGCCCGCGTCCTCGGCGGCTGCTCCTCCCACAACACGCTGATCAGCTTCATGCCGCTGCCCCAGGACCTCGACGACTGGGTGGCCCACGGCTGCGCCGGCTGGGACCCGGCGACGGTCCTCCCCTACCGCGACCGGCTGCTCACCCGCATCGTCCCGGTGGCCGAGGCCGACCGCAATCCCATCGCCAAGGACTTCGTCACCGCCGCCTCCCGCGCGCTCGGCGTCCCCGTCGTCGACGACTTCAACGCCGAGCCCTTCGCCGACGGCGCCGGCTTCTTCTCCCTGGCCTACGAGCCGGAGGGCAACCTGCGCTCCTCGACGTCCGTCGCCTACCTCCACCCGGTGATGGACCGCCCCAACCTCACCCTCCTCCTGGAGACCTGGGCCCACCGGCTGCTCCCGGACGAGTCGGGGAGACTGACCCGGGTCGCCGTCCGCGGCGCCGACGGCGAGCCCGCCGCCGTGCGGGCCGAGCGCGAACTCCTGCTGTGCGCCGGCGCCATCGACACCCCGCGCCTGCTGCTGCTGTCCGGCATCGGCCCGGCCGACGACCTGCGCGGCCTGGGCATCGACGTGCGGGCCGACCTGCCCGGCGTGGGGGAGAACCTGCTGGACCACCCCGAGTCCGTGATCGTCTGGGAGACCGACGGCCCGCTGCCGCCCAACTCCGCGATGGACTCCGACGCCGGCCTCTTCCTGCGCCTCGACAAGGGCCAGCCGCGCCCGGACCTGATGTTCCACTTCTACCAGGTGCCGTTCACCGTCAACACCGAACGCCTGGGCTATCCCGTTCCGGAACACGGGGTGTGCATGACGCCGAACGTGCCGCGCGCCCGCTCCACCGGCCGGATGTGGCTGCGCAGCGCCGACCCCGCCGAGCACCCCGCCCTGGACTTCCGGTACTTCACCGACCCCGAGGGCCACGACGAGCGCACCGTCGTGGAGGGCCTGAAGATCGCCCGCGAGGTCGCCGCCACCGACCCCCTGAGCGGCTGGCTCGTCCGCGAGGTCGCGCCCGGGCCGGACGTCACCTCCGACGCGGACCTGTCGGAGTACGGGCGCCGCGCGGCGCACACCGTCTACCACCCGGCGGGCACCTGCCGCATGGGCGCCCCGGACGACCCGATGGCCGTCTGCGACCCCCTGCTGAGGCTGCGCGGCGTCGAGGGCGTGCGCGTCGTCGACGCGTCGGTGTTCCCGACGATGCCCACCATCAACCCCATGGTGACCGTCCTGCTCGTCGCCGAACGCGCCGCCGACCTGCTCACCGGCGGCTCCGGGGCCGCCGGGGGAACGGGGCGGTGACCCGCCCGCGGGCGGATCGCCGCGTCGCCGGGACCCGTCGGCCGGCGGACGCGGACCGCCGCCCCCGGACCGCCCGGGCCGCCCCTCCCGCGGCGGCCGGGGGCCGGCGTTGCCGTCCGTGCCCCGGGGGCCGACGATGGAGATCGACACGTCCGGCCCGTGGTGGGCGCCGGCGCGGAAGCACCCGGAGACCGCTTCCGCCCCCCGTGCCACAGTGGGCCCGGACAGCGACGAGAGGTCTCCCGCACTCCGTGCGCGTCCGGCGGTCGCCGCCGGCCGGTGCGGGCGGACGCCCTCGTCCCCGCGCTCGACCAAGGAGGAACACGGCCGTGGCGACTTCAGGAGACAAGGGTGCCGGAGCGGCACCGGAGGAGCCGGTGGCGGAAGTCCTGACGGCGGGCACGGGCAGGCTCAAGCCCGTGGTTTTTTTCGGGTCGGCCGCGGCCATCCTCGCGATCTCGACCTGGGCGATCATCACGCCCACCGGCGCCGAATCGGTCATCGGAGTGGCGGTCGACAGGATCTCCTCGTGGTTCGGCTGGTACTACTTCCTCGCCGCGACCCTGTACCTGGCGTTCGTCGTCTTCATCGCCGTCTCCAAGTACGGCACGGTCAAGCTGGGGCCCAAGCACTCCACGCCCGACTACGGCCTCTTCACGTGGGGGGCGATGCTCTTCGCGGCGGGCATCGGCATCGACCTGATGTTCTTCTCGGTCACCGGCCCCGTCAGCCACTACCTCGCGCCGCCGGAGGGCGACCCGGAGACGCTCGAGGCCGCCCGGCAGGCCGTGGTGTGGACGCTGTTCCACTACGGCATCACCGGCTGGGCCATGTACGCGCTGATGGGCATGGCGCTCGCCTACTTCTCCTTCCGGTACCGGCTGCCGCTCGCGATCCGCTCCGCGCTCTACCCGATCATCGGCCGCCGGATCCACGGACGGATCGGCGACACCGTCGACCTGGCGGCCATCCTCGGCACCGTGTTCGGCATCTCCGTGACGCTCGGCATCGGCGTGGTGCAGCTGAACTACGGACTGAAGGTCCTCTTCGGCGTCCCGGAGGGGCTCTCCGCGCAGATCGGCCTGATCGTCGTGGCGGTGCTCATGGCCACGGCGTCCGCGGTGTCCGGCGTCGACAAGGGCATCCGCCGGCTGTCGCAGCTGAACGTCCTCCTCGCCGCCCTGCTGATGTTCTACATCCTGATCGTGGGCGAACCGTTCCGGTTGCTCAACGCCCTGGTCCAGAACGTCGGGGACTACATCAGCCGCTTCCCGTCGATGACCTTGAACACCTTCGCCTACGACCAGCCCACCGAGTGGCTGGACGCGTGGACGCTCTTCTTCTGGGCGTGGTGGGTCGCCTGGGCGCCGTTCGTCGGGCTCTTCCTGGCCCGCATCTCCCGCGGCCGCACCCTGCGCGAGTTCATCGCGGCGACGCTGGTCATCCCGTTCCTCTTCACCGGGCTCTTCCTGTCGGTGTTCGGCAACAGCGCCCTGTTCCTGGTGCGCGACGGGAACACCGAGTTCGGCGAGACGGCCGTGAACGCCCCCGAACAGGGCTTCTACGGCCTGCTGGAGCAGTACCCGGGGGCGCTGTTCAGCGCCGGGCTCGCGACGTTCGTCGGGCTGCTGCTGTACGTGACCTCCGCGGACTCCGGGGCCCTGGTCATGGGCAACCTCAGCGCGGACCTGCCCACCCCGGTGACCGACGCGTCCTCCTGGCTGCGCGTCTTCTGGGCGGTGGCGACCGGGCTGCTGACCCTCGCCATGCTCATCGTGGGCGGCGTGCAGGCGCTCACCGACGCCACCATCATCATGGGCCTGCCCTTCTCCTTCGTCATGTTCTTGATCATGGCGGGGCTCTATCTGGCGCTCCGCACCGAACGGATGCGGGTGGAGGCGCGGACCAGCATGCTGCCGGCGTCGCTCTCCGGGCGCACGGCGCAGGGCCTGCCGGCGGCGGGGAACTGGCGGCACCGGCTGGCGCGGACGATGGCGTTCCCCGGCCGGCGGGCGGCCGTCAGGTTCGTCGACGAGGTGGGCCGCCCCGCCTTGCGGGACGTCGTCCAGGAACTGCGGGGACAGGAGGTGGAGGCGGAACTCCTGGAAGGAGTCGACGAGGACAGCGGCCTCCCGCACGTCGGCTTCAGGGTGCCGATCGGTCCGAGCGACGAGTTCGTCTACCGGATCTGGCCCGCGGAGCTGCCGACGCCCGGGTTCGCCACCAAGTCGGTCAGCACCCACGACACCTACGTGCGCTTCGAGGTCCAGCTCGCCGAGGGCAACCAGGGCTACGACGTGATGGGCTACACCAGGGAACAGCTCATCGCCGACAGCCTCGACCAGTACGAGCGGCATCTGGAGTTCCTGCGGCTGCACCACGAGGCGGCGTCCCGGTCGCCCTTCCCCGGCCACCGCCCGGACGCACCGGAGGCCCACCTGCCGGATTGACGTCCTCCCCGGCCCGATCCCCACCAAAGGCCCTGAGGCCGGGGATTCCCGCCTGCTCCCGCCGGACGGGTGAGGGCTTCGGGTGGGTTCCTGCTTCACCGCGCGGTGCCGGGACGAGTCCCGGTCCTGCCCGCGCTCCACAGGCTGACACGGCCAGTCCGGCCACCTCGGCGACGGCGGCCCCCGGCAGGGGCATGTGCGGCCGAAGCCGGGGAAGACGCTTGCCGTCGGCCGACGAGGGAGCCGCGGGAGAGGGAGGGCGCACGATGGCGATGACGACCGTACGGGGCGAGGAGACCGTCACCGGGCTGCCGGAGGTCGTGGATCCCGGCCAGGTCGCCCCCCGGGACGCCCGTGAGCTGTCCCGGCTGTTCTTCCGGGAGCTGGCGGTGCTGGAGG
>NZ_JBVITR010000048.1:33897-59381 GCF_055574875.1 Streptomyces sp. NPDC034670 | reverse complement strand
CACGCTTTCGGGTCGGCTATTGCTTTCTCTTGTGCGGGGGTTTTTGTGGGGTTTTCTCTGCGTTCTCGGGGGCCTCCCCCGGGGACGTGGGGGCGCTCCTCGAACTCGAGGAGCGCCCCGGTGCCGCGTGAAGCGGGGTCGTCCTGCCGCGTGGCTCCTATTCCGCGTCCCGGCCGTCGATGCCCAGCCCCGGGAGCAGGCCGGGCAGGAGCGGCGGGAGGGTGACGTCGGGCGCGGGGGGCGGGGTGACGCCTTCCGGGGACTGCGGGGCCGGCGCGTCGCCGCTCTCCCGGGGCGGGTCGAGCAGGCCGCCGGTGTTGCCGCCGAGCAGGTTGTCGCTCTCGGGGTCGGCGGAGCTGCTGGGGCGGTGACTGCCGGTGCCGCTCTCGTCGGGGGCGTCGCCGTCGGTGCCGGTGCCGGGTGGTTGCGAGGGGCCCGTGGCGGACGGGGTGCCGGACGTCGGGCCGGAGCCGTGCCGCTGTCCGTGGTCGCCGTCCTCCCGGGACGGGGGCGCGGGGAGCAGGGACTGCAGCGGGGCCACGTCCTGGTCTATGGCGTCGAACACCGACGACACCTGCTCACTGACGTCCCCCAGCTGCACCGGAAGCCGGTCGCGCAGGGCGCCCCAGGTGTCGCGGTGCGCGTGGGAGAAGGAGGAGAGCGCCCGCATGGGGGTCAGGGAGTCCGGGTCGCGCTCGTAGGCCTCGCGCAGCAGCCGGTGGCCCTCGGAGGCGTCCTGCCGCATGCCGGAGAGGGCGCGGCGGATCTCGCCGAGGGATTCGTGGTCGAGCGGGCCGCTGCGTCCGCGTTCCATCAGCCGGCGGGCCTCGTTGAGGCGGGTGGAGGCGTGGTCGAGGTGGATCCGGCCGCGCTCGGTGTTGCCGTCGGCGAGGCCGAGCCGGACGTCCTCGATGCTGCGTTTGAGCCCGTAGAGGGATTCGCCCGGCAGGGCGTCGGAACTGGCGGCGGCGGCTCCGCCGAGGGCGCCGGCGGCGACCCCGACGCCGAGTCCGCCCGCGGTGAGGCCTCGGGCCAGCCGTGAGCGTGGCCGCAGTCTGTTCAGGGGGGTCGCCCGGTGAGCGCCCCGGGCCCGGGGCGCGCGCTGCCCGGGCACGGACCGGTCCGTCGCCTCGCCCGCCGCGGTGCCCTCTTGGAGCATGGTCTCGAACGCGGCCACCAGTCGGGCCCGCTGGACGACCTTGACCTCGGGGTCCAGCTCCGGTCTGGGCAGCGCGCCGAGACCGGAGGCGAGTGTGAGCAGCCGTGCCCGCTCGCTCTCCGCGGTGGCCGGTGCCGGTCCTTCGGGCTGCTCGGCCGCAGGGTCCCGGTCGGACTGCTCCTCCAGGGCCTGGGCGAAGGCGTTCGCCCGCCGGTGCGCCGATACGTTCGCGATCACTGGCGGCACCTCCTCTCGTCATGACGGTCGACTCCCCAGGGGGCCTGAGGGTTCCACACCCCGCCCGTGTCCACACGATCGGGTGATCGGAGCCGGTCAGGGGTGGCCGCAGGGAGCCTGTATCCCGCACAACGAGCGGCGCGGCACTTGGGTTACGGACGCCGGACGACCGAATGGGGAAGCCAACGGGGTTCCACAGGACGTGAGTTGAAGGTGCCGGAGCGTGCCCCGGCCGCTCCGGTCAGCGCGCGTCGTCCGGGAGGAGCCGGGCGAGGGTGCGGACGGCCCGGTACTGGAGGGTCTTGATGGCGCCCTCGTTCTTGCCCATCACCCGGGCGGTCTCCGCCACGGAGAGGCCCTGGAGGAATCGGAGCGTGACGCACTCCTGCTGCTGGGGGTTGAGTCGTCGTACGGCGTCGAGGAGGGCGGCGTTGGACAGCGATTCGAGGACGGAGTCCTCGGGGGACCGCTCGACCTCGTTGGCGTCGAGCATCTCCCCGGTGGTGACCTCGAGCCGGAAGCGGCTGGACTTGAAGTGGTCGGCGACCAGGTTGCGGGCGATGGTCACGAGCCAGGCGCCGAAGTCGCGCCCCTGCCAGGTGAAGGTGCCGATGCGGCGCAGCGCCCGCAGAAAGGTCTCGCTGGTGAGGTCCTCGGCGGTCGCCCTGCCGCCCACCCGGTAGTAGATGTACCGGTACACGGTGTCGCTGTACTGGTCGTAGAGCCGTCCGAAGGCGTCGGCCTCGCCGGCCTGGGCGCGCTCCACGAGGTCCATCATCCGGGCGCTGTCGCTGTCGGCGGCGGGACGGCGCGCGGCGGCCGGGACGGATGGGCGTCCCCGCCTGCCGACCGCCCGCCCGTCCCCCGACCGGCGTCCCTCGACGACGGCGCCGCGCGCGGGCACCTGCTCGAGGCCGTCGGCGAGGGCGTAGCACGGTCCGGCGGGGGCGATGGCGAATGCGGGGACGGTGTACGCGGTGGGGACGATGCCGCGCAACGTGTCCCGGGCCGTCGCGACTGTCGCGCGCAGCGCAGCCAGGCCCGAGGCGTCAACCCCGACGTGTGGATACACGGGACTCCCAGAGGCAGAGCTTCCATCACGTGCAGTACGGAACCTTTCACCCGTCGTGGCGACGGAGGGGTACCGGTTTGCGTCTGAGGAGAATAACGCTTCGTACAGGCGTCGCTACGCCCAGTTGCTCAAATCGCCGATTACGTCGCTTCCGTAACCGGTTGACGTCCTCTAGCCCGTCGAATGGTGACCGTTTGTTGACCGGAAAGCTTCGTGTTCCGGTTCGGTGCGGGGCGAGTTGTGGCCGTGTGCAGCCAACAGGGCTGGACAGAGGGGTTGCGGGGCGAGGCGGCCGGATTGGCCGGGTTGCCCGGCGGGGTGGTGTTCCTGGTCCCGGACGATCGTTTCAGCGGCGCCTGCGGTGCAGGGCGATGGCCGCCGCCGTGCCGCCCGCCACCGCGCCCACGCCCGCCGCCGCGGGGATGCCGACCTTCGCCGCCTTGCGGCCGGTGCGGTAGTCGCGCAGCCGCCAGTCCATCCGGCGCGCGTGCTTGCGGAGCTTGGCGTCCGGGTTGATCGCGTACGGGTGGCCGACCAGCGACAGCATCGGGATGTCGTTGTGCGAATCGCTGTACGCCGCGCAGCGGCTCAGGTCCAGTTCCTCCGCGAGCGCCAGCGCGCGCACCGCCTCCGCCTTGGCCGGTCCGTGCAGCGGCTCGCCCACCAGTTTGCCGGTGTACACGCCGTCGACCGACTCCGCCACCGTGCCCAGCGCCCCGGTCAGGCCCAGCCGGCGCGCGATCACCTGCGCGATCTCCACCGGCGCCGCCGTGACCAGCCAGACCCGCTGTCCGGCGTCCAGGTGCGCCTGGGCCAGCGCCCGCGTCCCCGGCCAGATCCGCTCGGCCATGTACTCGTCGTAGATCTCCTCGCCGATGGACTGCAGCTCGGAGACGCGGTGGCCCTGGACGATCGACAGGGCCGAGTCGCGGGCCTCCTGCATGTGCTCGGGGTCCTCGACGCCCGCCAGCCGGAACCACGCCTGCTGCCAGGCGAACCGCATCAGCTCGCGCGTCTCGAAGAACTTCCGCTTGTACAGGCCCCGCCCGAAGTGGAACAGGGCCGCGCCCTGCATCACCGTGTTGTCCAGGTCGAAGAAGGCGGCGGCCCGGTCGTCGCCGTGAACCGGGAACTCCGGTTCGCGGGCGGAAACGTCCTGGGTGGACTTGCGTGCTGCCTCCGCAGAGGCCTCGCCTGCCAAAACGCTCCGCGCCGTGGCGGAGCGCCTACGGGGAGTGAGCCATCCAAGAGCGGCCATGGCGTGAGCATAGCCAGTCCGGAGGGCGGTTCCGGACCCGAGACGTTCGCACGTCGTGAACTCTTCGCGTCCGTGTCGTTAAGGCCGCGCGCGACAATGGCCGGTATGAGCCCTCTCTTCCGCCGCGACACCCCGGCCGCTCCCCGGGACCGGCTCGTCACCCTCGTCCGCAAACCCGGCTGCCACCTGTGCGACGACGCGCAGACGGTGGTGGAGAAGGTGTGCGGCGAGCTCGGCGTCCGCTGGGAGCAGAAGGACATCACCCAGGACCCGGAGCTGCACGAGCGGTACTGGGAGCAGATCCCCGTGGTGCTGGTCGACGGCCGGCAGCACACCTTCTGGCGCGTGAACGAGGAGCGTCTGCGCGGCGCCCTCACCGGCCCCTGACGGCCCCGGTCCGCCCGGCGATCGACTGACCGATCAGTCCAATGGGGCCGGAAAGTCGCTTAGGATCGATGGTGACTTGGTCTCGGGGGCGGGATTCACAAAGGAAGGTGTCCGGTTTTGCCCCCAGAAATCAAGGAGCGGCGGTGCAGGTGCGCCGGTTCCACGCGACGACCCCGGGGTTTCGTGACCCCGGTCACGTTGGCCGGGCAAATCGGACACCATCTTTGTGCACGCGTTCACAAAGACATAGCCTGCATTCGACGGGGCGGTCCGGGGACGTATGACCGCCCGAAGCCCCGCTCTACCCGCAGGAGCACCGTGGCAACTGGCCGAACTCACCGACCGGCGACCCGTAGCCGAGGGATTCCCGAGGCCACCGTCGCCAGGCTTCCGCTGTACCTCCGCGCCCTCACGGCGCTCTCCGAGCGCTCGGTGCCCACGGTCTCCTCGGAGGAGCTGGCGGCCGCCGCGGGCGTCAACTCCGCGAAGCTGCGCAAGGACTTCTCCTACCTCGGCTCCTACGGGACCCGGGGCGTCGGCTACGACGTCGAGTATCTCGTGTACCAGATCTCCCGCGAACTCGGACTGACCCAGGACTGGCCGGTTGTGATCGTAGGAATAGGCAACCTCGGTGCCGCGCTCGCCAACTACGGCGGGTTCGCCTCCCGTGGTTTCCGGGTCGCCGCGCTCATCGACGCCGACCCCGCGATGGCCGGAAAGCCCGTCGCCGGGATCCCGGTGCAGCACACCGACGAGCTGGAGTCGATCATCCGGGACAACGGCGTCTCGATCGGCGTGATCGCGACCCCCGCGGGCGCCGCCCAGCAGGTCTGCGACCGGCTCGTGTCCGCCGGCGTCACCTCCATCCTGAACTTCGCGCCCACCGTGCTGTCCGTCCCGGACGGCGTCGACGTGCGCAAGGTGGACCTCTCCATCGAGCTGCAGATCCTCGCCTTCCACGAGCAGCGCAAGGCCGGCGAGGAGGCCGCGGCCGGGGTCACCGCCAGGGCCGCCGCCGTCCCGGCCGCCGCCGGCGAGGAGTCCGCCACCGACCAGGGACCCGACGGGGACATGCCCGCGGTGATGCCGGCATGAGCCTCCTCGTCGTCGGCCTGAGCCACCGCAGCGCCCCGGTCAGCCTGCTGGAGCGGGCCTCGCTGAACCAGGACGCGCGGACCAAGCTGTCGCAGGACACGGTCGCCGCCGAGCCGGCCACCGAGGCCGCGGTGCTCGCCACCTGCAACCGCATCGAGCTGTACGCCGACGTGGACAAGTTCCACGCCGGTGTCGCCGAGCTGTCCACGCTGCTGGCCCAGCACAGCGGGGTCGGCCTGGAGGAGCTCACCCCCCACCTCTACGTGCACTACGAGGACCGGGCCGTCCACCACCTGTTCTCGGTGGCCTGCGGGCTGGACTCGATGGTCGTGGGCGAGGGCCAGATCCTCGGCCAGATCAAGGACTCGCTCGCCCGCGCCCAGGAGCTGCACACCGCCGGCCGGCTGCTGAACGACCTGTTCCAGCAGGCGCTCAGGGTCGGCAAGCGCGCGCACTCCGAGACCGGGATCGACCGCGCCGGGCAGTCCCTGGTCACCTTCGGCCTGGAGCAGCTCGCCGCCGGCGCGGCCGTCGAGGGCTGGGCCCGGGGCAAGAAGGCCCTGGTCATCGGCGCCGGTTCGATGTCCTCGCTGGCCGCCGCCACCCTCGCGCGGGCCGGGGTCGACGAGGTCGTCGTGGCCAACCGCACGCCCGAGCGCGCCGAGCGCCTGGCACAGATATTGACCGAGGGCGACGACACGGACGTGCGGGCCCGCGCGGTCCCGATGGGATCGGTGCCGGACGAGCTGACACGTGCCGACGTCGTCGTCTCCTGCACCGGCGCGACCGGGCTCGTCCTGACGGCCGACGCCGTCGCCGACGCGGTGCGGGGCCGCACCGGCGAGCAGCCGGCCGTCGCCCCCGACGGCGAGCGCTCCGCGGACGCGCCGGCCTCGCCGTCCGCCCCCGTCGGTGCGGGGGAGGGCTGTCCGCTGGACCTGTCCGCCGTGCAGCCCGGCTTCTCCGTGATGGGGGAGGCGGCCGTCGCCGGCATGGACGCGGCGACGCTGGAGCAGCACGCCGCGTGGGTCGCCGGCGGCGCCGTCGACCGCCGCGAGTCCGGGAAGCGCGGCCCCGGGGCCGACGCCGACGCCGAGCTGATCGGCGCGCTGGCCGCGACCGCGGCCGGCACCGGCCGGGTCCCCGAGCTGCGCCGGCCGGAGCCGGTGGCCGAGCCGCCGCGTCCGGAGCCCGTGCTGTTCGTGCTCGACCTCGCGATGCCGCGCGACGTCGACGCGGCCGTGCACCGCCTCGCCGGGGTGCGGCTGGTCGACATCGAGTCGCTCGCGGCGGCCTCCGCGGACGCCCCGATGGCTGCCGATGTGGACCAGGTCCGGCGTATCGTCTCCGATGAGGTCGCGGCCTTCGGGGCGGCGCAGCGGGCGGCGCACATCACGCCGACCGTGGTGGCCCTGCGCACCATGGCCGCGGACGTGGTCGCGGCGGAGATCGCCCGCCTGGAGGGGCGGCTGCCGAGCCTCGACGACAAGCACCGCGCGGAGATCACGCAGACCGTGCGGCGGGTGGTCGACAAACTGCTGCACGCGCCGACCGTGCGGGTCAAGCAGCTCGCCGCCGAACCGGGCGGCGCCGGGTACGCCGACGCACTGCGGACCCTGTTCGACCTCGACCCCGAGACGGTGGCCGCCGTCTCCCGGGCCGGGGAAAGCACCGAGAAGAGGAACCGAGGGCCGGCATGACTGAGAAGGCACTGAGGCTGGGGACCAGGCGCAGCAAGCTCGCCATGGCCCAGTCCGGGCAGGTGGCGGAAGCCGTGCGCCAGGTGACCGGACGGCCCGTCGAACTCGTCCCGGTCACCACGTACGGCGACACCTCGCGCGAGCACCTCGCGCAGATCGGCGGCACGGGCGTGTTCGTGGCCGCGCTGCGGGAGGCGCTGGCGCGCGGCGAGGTGGACTTCGCGGTGCACTCCCTGAAGGACATCCCGACCACGCAGCCCGACGAACTGGTCGTGGCCGCCGTGCCGGTGCGCGAGGACCCGCGCGACGTGATGGTGGGGCGCGACGCGCTCAAGTTCACCGACCTGCCGCGCGGCGCCCGCGTCGGCACCGGTTCGCCGCGCCGCATGGCGCAGCTGAACGCGTACGCCCGCGCCCACGGCATGAACATCGAGACGGTGCCGATCCGCGGGAACGTCGACACCCGGATCGGATACGTGCGCAGCGGCGAGCTGGACGCCGTCGTACTGGCCGCGGCCGGCCTGAACCGGGTGGGCCGCAGCGAGGAGGTGACCGACGTCCTGTCGGTCGACACGGTTCTGCCCGCCCCCGGCCAGGGGGCCCTGGCGGTCGAATGCACCGCGGACAACGCGCCGCTGATCGCCGCGCTCGCCGAACTCGACGACCCGTTCACCCGGGCCGCCGTGACGGCCGAGCGGTCACTGCTCGCCGCCCTGGAGGCCGGCTGCAGCGCCCCCGTGGGCGCGCTGGCCGACCTTTTGGGCGACGGGCAGACTGTCAAGGAAATGCGCCTGCGCGGCGTCGTCGGCACGACCGACGGCGCCCGGCTGGTGCAGCTGTCCACCACCGGTCCCGTGCCCGAGACGCACGAGGCGGCGATGGCGCTCGGTCGCGAACTCGCCACCGAGATGCTGGCGCAGGGCGCGGCCGGTCTGATGGGGGAGCGAGCACATTGAGCCCCACCACCCTTCCCGCCCCTCCGGAACACGGGCACGTCACCTTCCTCGGTGCCGGACCCGGGGATCCGGGACTACTGACTCTGCGCGCCGTGGAGGCGCTGGCGAACGCGGACGTCCTCGTCGCCGAGCACGAGGTGCTCGACGTCGTGCGTCCGCACGCCAGGCAGGGTGTCGCCGAGGTGCACACGGACACGGACGCGTCGGCTTCCTCCGCGTCGTCCGCTCCGGGCACACCCCAGTTGACGGTCGTTGATGGCGCGTCAACAACCGCCGTCGCCCCCGCGGCGAGGGATGCCGCACATCTTGTCATGGAGGCCGCGCGGGGCGGCAGGCGGGTCGTGCGTGCGGTGACCGGTGATCCCGGGCTCGACGTGTACGCCGCCGAGGAGATGCTGGCCTGCGCCGCGGCCGGGGTGCCCTTCGAGGTCGTCCCCGGCATCGCGACGGCGGTCGGCGTGCCCGCGTACGCCGGTGTGCCGCTGCGGGACGCCGAGGGCGCGGACGTGCGGTTCGTGGACGCGCGCACCGCCTCCGACCGGTGCTGGACGGAGGTCGGAGCCTCGGACGGCACGGTGGTCGTCTCCAGCACGCTCGACTCGGTCGCCGCCGCGGCGGGCGAACTGGTGTCCGCCGGGCGCAAGCCCGACACCCCGATGACGGTGACCGTCGCCGGTACGACGACCCGGCAGCGCACCTGGACGGCGACGCTCGGCACGATCGCGCAGACGCTGAAGCAGGCGAAGGTGCTGCCCTCCCCGGAGGGCGGCCGGCCGGTGATAGCCGTGGTCGGCGAGCGCAGCGCCGCCGCCCAGCGCGACCGGCTGGCGTGGTTCGAGTCCAAGCCGCTGTTCGGCTGGAAGGTCCTCGTCCCGCGCACCAAGGAGCAGGCGGCGTCGCTCTCCGACCAGCTGCGGTCCTACGGGGCCGTGCCGCACGAGGTGCCGACCATCGCCGTCGAGCCGCCGCGCACGCCCCAGCAGATGGAGCGGGCGGTCAAGGGCCTGGTGACGGGCCGCTACGAGTGGATCGCGTTCACGTCCGTCAACGCGGTCAAGGCGGTCCGCGAGAAGTTCGAGGAGTACGGCCTCGACGCCCGCGCCTTCGCCGGGATCAAGGTGGCGGCGGTGGGCGACCAGACGGCCAAGGCCCTGATCGACTTCGGGGTGCGGCCGGACCTGGTGCCCAGCGGCGAGCAATCCGCCCGCGGACTCGTGGAGGACTGGCCGCCGTACGACCCGGTCTTCGACCCGATCGACCGGGTGTTCCTGCCGCGCGCCGACATCGCCACGGAGACGCTGGTCGCCGGGCTGATCGAGCTGGGCTGGGAGGTCGACGACGTCACGGCGTACCGGACCGTGCGCGCCTCGCCGCCGCCGGCCGAGACCCGGGAGGCCATCAAGGGCGGCGGCTTCGACGCGGTGATGTTCACCTCGTCGTCGACGGTGCGGAACCTGGTGGGCATCGCGGGCAAGCCGCACAACGTGACGGTCATCGCGTGCATCGGCCCGGCCACGGCCAAGACGGCCGAGGAGCACGGGCTGCGGGTCGACGTCATGGCCCCCGAGCCGTCGGTGCACAAGCTGGCGGAGGCGCTGGCGGACTTCGGCGCGCGGCGCCGTGCCGCGGCGATCGAGGCCGGCGACCCGGTGACCCGGCCGAGCGAGCGGCGGCCGGGGTCGCGCAGGCGGCGGTCGACGAGCACCTGAGGCCGTCCGGCGGTACCGGTGTGAACGACGCGGTGGAGCGCCCCCTTCTCGCGGGGGAGCTCCACCGCGTTCGTGTCCGTTGCGGTCCTGCTGCGGGTCCGCTGCGGGTCCGCTGCGTGCCCGCTCGGGTCAGCGGCCGGAGGCGTACGGGAGGAAGGCCGCCCAGGTGGTGGGGGCGAGGGCGAGGCGGGGGCCGCGGGGGTTCTTGGAGTCGCGGACGAGGATGGTTGCCGGAGTGGTGGCGACCTCGACGCAGGACGGGCCGTCATCTGAGCTGTGGCTGCTCTTTATCCACTCCAGCTTGTCGTCGGCTCCGTCAGAGGGCTTGAGGGTCATGACTCTCCCAGCACTTTCTCGATGAAGGCCAGCGACTCTCGTGGGGTGAGAGCCTGCGCCCGGATGATCCCATAGCGCATGTCGAGGACCGTGGTCTCCTTCGGGTCGGTGATCACGCGGTTGGTGAGCTGGATCTCGTTCAGACCCACGGCCGCTCCGTCTCTGAGTTTGAGCAGTCGGAAAGGGCCGCCGAGCCCTGAGTTCTCCTCCCGGCTCAGAGGCAGCACCTGTAGGTCGACGTTCCGCAACCGGGCCACTTCCGACAACCGTTCGAGTTGGCTGCGCATCACCATTTTGCCCCCGATCAGACGGCGCAGCGTCGCCTCGCACAGCACAAAGCTGAAGAGCGGGCGAGCCGTCGGGGTGCAGAAGATCTCCTGACGATCCAGGCGAGCGGCTACCCGCTGATCCAGCTCCTCTTCCGTGAACTGCGGTCGCCGAGAGCCGAACACGGCCCGCGCGTATGCCTCGGTCTGCAACAACCCGTCGACGACGCAGTTGTTGTAGGAGCAGATCTCTACGGCTTCCATTTCCAGGCGCTTCACGTCCCGTACCTTCTTCGGATACCGGACCTCCGCCATGTCCTTCTTCATCGCGGCGATCCTGCCGCCCGCGCCCAGGACCTCGTCCGCCGCGTCCAGGTACTCCGGCCGGGGGATCCGCCGCCCCCGCTCCACCGAGGAGACCAGCTCCTCCCCGTACCCGATCGCCGCACCGAACTCCGCCTGGGTGAGGCCGGCCGCCTCGCGCCACAGCTTCAGCTGCCGCGTGACCGTGCGCATCACGGCCCCGGCCTCTTCGTCGTCCGGCCCCGCTTCCCACCCGCTCATGCTCGCCGCCCTCCCGTCGCGCGCCCTTCCCCGGACCAACTCCGGCCGCCCGCGTCCGGTCACCCCGGGCAGCCCGGACGGAAACCGGACACCTCACGGACAGCCTCCGGCCGCACGGGCCGCCCGACTTCACGATGTGCCCGGGGGTCGTCACGTTGGGTGATGTGAATCAGGAAACCGCCGCACCGCGCACCCCGCTCCACCAGTTCACCGTGCCGCTCTCCGCCACCCGCCGGGGCGCCCGCCTCGCCAGGCTGCTCGCCGCCGAGCGGCTGGGCGACTGGGGGCTGCCGCTGGACCCGGCCCGGCTGGTCGTCGCCGAACTCGCCGCGAACGCCGTCCGGCACGGACGGGTGGCCGGCCGGAGCTTCCGGCTCGGTCTGGCCGTCACCGCGCCCGCCACCCTCCGCATCGAGGTGACCGACGCCCGGGGCGAGAGCCTGCCCGTGTGCCGGAAGGTCCCCTCGGAACCCGCCGAGTCCGGTTACGGCCTGCTCCTGGTCGAGGAGTTGGCCGACCGCTGGGGTGTGAGCAGCGGACCGGTGCCGCGCAAGACCGTGTGGGCGGAGCTGGACCTCGTCCCCCCGCGCTCTTGGTCCGCGGTGACGTGAAGGGGGCCTGGGGATGAGCCCGGGCGCAGGTCAGACGTCCTCGGTCCCGAGACCCGGCGGTCCCGGGTCCTCGGCCGGGTCGGCACCGGGATGTGTGCGGTCGTTCTCGTCCTGGCGGCTCCGGTGACCGGATACGTCGTGTTCATCGTCCACGCGGTCGAGCCGGACGGCCCCTGGGACGAGCAGGCCGTCACCGACTCCGGCTACGCGTCCGGCTTCGGTCTGGCCTTCGCCGCGGCGCTGCGCCTCACCCTGCTCGCGCCGGAGCTCTGACCGCTTCCGCGTTCCGTCGGTCCCCGGTCAGGAACCCGGAACGAGGACCTGTGCGGGTCTCACCGTGGGATGGCCCGCTCCGACGTGCGTCCGGGCCGGAACGCGGTGATCCATGGTAATACGGGTAGATTTCGACCGGTCGGACGGAGGGCGGTCACGGGACATGGCCGGGCTGACCCTCCGGGCCGTCGGCCGCGCGCATCCGGACACGGTGTGATTCCGCCACGCCTCCTTGTCGGAGAATCCCGGGTCGTCTGCCCGGTCAGGCAGGAAGTCGCGCTTCGACGATGACCGTGCCCAGCGCTTGGTCGGTGGGCGCGGGAAGACACCGTGCCCGGACGTCCCGGAAACCGTGCTCGCGTGCCAGGTCGGCCCATGTCCCGGGAGGATGGCACCAGCGGTCCACGGTCATCTCCCTGCCCTCCGGGCCTTTCCCGTACATGGGTCTGCGGCCGTCGAGGTGCTGGGGGGTCTCGCCGTGCGAGAAGGCGAACACCCCGCCCGGCGACAGTCGTTCGACCACCAGCGGGAAAAGTTCTTCGGGATCGGTGAACCACACCGCTCCCCAGATCGAGTAGACCGCGTCGTACGTCCGGTCGCACGCACGGAGGAAGGCGCACGCCTCCCCCTCCTCGATCACCAGGTCGGGAACGTCCTTCCACCACCTGCGCGCTCGCTCGACCTGTACGGGGGACAGGTCCAGTGCCGTGACGCGTACTCCTCGGCGCGCCAGCCATGACGCCTCACGGCACTCGGCCGCCCCCAGTTCCAGCGCGGTACGCGGCCGGCCGAGCAGTTCGGCTCCCGGACCGTGACCTTCGTACTGCGTCCACTCGAAGGCCGTCACGTCAGGAGGCGGCGACGGTCCGTCCCGGTCCGGTTTGTAGCGGTCCCAGAAGAGGACCGGATCGTGTGACGTGCGGGGCATGGGCGTCCTCGAGGGGAGCGGGCACGGTGCTGGAGCACCGTAGCCGTAGCCGGCCCACGACACGCCATGAGGACGTGAAAGGGTCCGGGTGCCCGCCAACGACACCCGGACCCGGCCGGACGCGACCGATCAGTGGCAGTCCTCGCCAGGCCTGCACGGACCGCACTTCGCGAAGTCGCGTTCCCACAGCTTCCAGTCCACCGGGAAGCCGTTCTCCGCGATGATGTGGGCCGTGCGCTCCACCGAGCCGTCGTACTTGAACTCGATCTCCGGGACGTGTTCCAGGAACCGGCCGTCGAAGTGCCGGGCGCAGAACTCGCGGTAGTTCTTCGTGTCCAGGATGAAGACGTGGACGGCGATGTCGACGAGTCGACCGCAGCACATCTCCAGTCCCTGGCCCCACTTCTCCATCGCCGTGACCAGGTACGTGACCGCCGCGGCGAACAGCCGCTCGGCCATGACCTCGTCGAACGGGTGGTCGCGCATCAGCAGCTGGATCTCCCGCTCCCAGACCTCAGGATCGACGTGGTCCCTGGGTTCCCGCGTCGCGGGAGCCGTCTTCAGGGCGTGTCCAAGGGCTGTCGCCATCGTGGCTCTCCTCCCGTGCCGCGTACCCGCTCCTGGCCGGCGGGTCGCATCACCACGGCACCACGTCATCGGCTCCGGATGTCGTCAACGCGCGTTCCACGCAAGCCGTGTGCAGAAGGTGCACGTCCTCTGGGCGCACCGCTCCGCACCCCCTACCGTGGACGGACGGTCCTGCTCCTGCCGTGGGGGAGGCGCGATGCAGCGCACCATCGACCCGTTGTGGAACTCGCCCAGGGTCCGCTCACTCATGGAGCGGTGCGATCCCGGAGGGCTGATCCGGCTCGGCAGGGCTCTCCACGGTTGGCGCCAGACGGACCTCGGTCGTCGGCTCGGCTGCTCGGCGTCGACCGTCTCCCGGTTGGAGAAGTCCGGCCGCGTCAGCGATCTGCGCCTGTTGCAGCGAGCCGCGTGCGAAGTCGGAGTACCACCGGACGTCCTGGGAGCGGCACTGGGTCTCACGGGCCCGCGAGCCACTAGTGTTGCGCGGAACGGTCCACGCCACACCGAGGAGAACCCGATGCGACGCCGTACGCTGCTCGCGGCGGCCGGGCTGGCCGTCCCCACGTCTCTTCTGCTCGGCGTGGAAACGGCCCTCGCGGACATGCCCGCTCCTTCGGGATCGCCGGTGCCCCTCGACGTGCGTCTGGCTCGTGCGCGTGTGCTTTTCGACACCGGCCGGTATGGCGACCTGCTGGAAGTGTTGCCGGACCTCCTCGCCACGGCCCACGCCCGTATCCGTGAGCGTGCGGAGATCGACTATGCGCGTCTGTCCGCCTGTTACTCGTTGACGGCTCAGGTGCTGGTGAAGATCGGGCGGTACGACCAAGCGCGGCTCACCGCTGATCGCGCGAGTCTTTACGCGGACTTGTCCGGGTCGCCGCTGGCCTCAGCGGCGGCGGCCCGTGAGCTGGGTATCGTGCTGCGTCACCAGGATCAGGCGGACACGGCGCAGCGGCTCATCCTCAAGGCGGCCTCCGGAGTCGAGGCCACCGGTTTGCACAGCCAGGCGCAGGCAGCGGCGTACGCGCAACTGCTCTGCACCGCGTCGTACACGGCGGCTCGCGCGGGTGACCGTGACCAGGCGCTGTCGATGATCGACGCGGCCGCCCGGGCCGCCCGCGCCCTGCCGGCCGTAGCACCGGCCGGTCGTCTCTTCGCGATCACTCCCGCCTCTGTACAGCTGTACCGAGTGGGCGTCCACTGGGCACTCGGTGATGCCGGAGCCGCGATCAGGGCAGGTGGGCAGCTCCGTCAGGAGCAGTTCACCACCGCGGAACGCAAGGGACGTCTGCACACCGACATGGCTCGTGCCTGGTGGCAGTGGAGGAAGCCCGAGCAGACCGCGCAGGCCCTGTTGGCGGCCTTCCGTGTGGCGCCCTCCGAAGTCCGGGACCGCCCCAGTATGCGAGCGATCGTCGAAGAGCTGCACCGCTCGCATTCCCGGGTCGGCGGTGTTCGCGAGCTGGGTCGTATGGTGCCCGCCGACGGGCCCCGAGCCGGAGCCGGATAGTACGGGACGCGGTGGTCCGCGGGCCGGGGCTGCGGGCGGTAAAAGACCCAAGAACCAAGGGTAAAAACCAACCAACCCGACCAAACCTCGCCTAGGTCACTCGGGTGGGTGAAACCGGCCGGTACGGCTGGCGCGGCGGTGGTGCGGGCGGGCAGTCTCGGCACCAGAGCGGCCGAAGCAACTCGGCCTCCTCACAAGCCCGTACATGTATCGGCCCCCGCCGGGACTGCCATCCCGGTGCGAGGGCCTGACCAACGAGGAAGCGAGCCCTTCCCCATGGCTGAGACGAAGCCTAGTCCTGCCCCGCGCCCGAGTCCGGCTGTTCGGCGATCCGCCACCCCCTCCGGTGTCACGCACGTACGCACGTACCAGTCCGGTCAGTACGTGGTCGTGGGCAACCACCTCGCCCAGCACCGCGAGTTGTCGCTGACCGCGATCGGGCTGGCGACCCACATGCTGTCGGTGCCCGAGGGCACCCCGGTCGACATCCGCAGCCTCGCGGAGCGCTTCCCCGAGGGGCGGGACCGGATCGCCTTCGCACTGCGGGAGCTGGAGGCGCACGGGTACCTGGAGCGGGTCCGCGAGCACACGGAGGCGGGACGTCTGGTGACGCGCACGTACGTCCACCACACGCCGTTGCCCAGCCGGACGGCCGGACGCGCGACGGAGAACCGCGCCCGCGTCCGCTCCCGGGGCCGTGACTCCGCGACGGACACCGGAGTGCGGGAGACGTCCCAGGAGGAGGACCAAGCTCCCGGTGAGCCGGTTGAGCCGGTGACTCCCGTCATTCCGGCCACCTCGGTTCCTGCAGCCGCCCCGTCCGCCTCGGGCGTCCCGGTCCTCCCGGCGGCTCCGGACGCGCCGGTGGACGTCTCCGAGACCCCCGCGCCCGTGGCCCCGCCGCGGGATCCCGCCCGGCCCGGCCGGCGTCACGAGGAGGCGGTCGCCCTCCTCGCGGGCCTGCGCCGCACCGACGAGCGCCTCACCCTGTCCCTGCGGGACGTGGAGAGACTGGCCCCGGGGGTCGTCGACTGGCTCGAACGGGGAGCCGTCCCCGCCGCCGTCCACCGCACCCTGACCGCCGACCTCCCCGTCGCCATGAAGCACCCGGCGGGCGTGCTCGCCTACCGCCTGCGCGCACTGCTGCCCCCGCCCCTTCCCCCGGTCCCCGTGCGGTCACCGGACGCCGGGGCGGACGCGGGCGGTGTTCACCGCCCGCACCCCTTCCAGGACTGCGACGGCTGCGGCCGGGTGTTCCGCGCCCGGGTCCCCGGTCGTTGCCGCGACTGCCGGTCCGGCCCGGCGGCCGTGGACGAGGTCGCGCGCGCGGCCTGAGACCGGAGGGTCCGGGCGACCGCGGGACTGCGGCGTCGGAGCCGGGTGCGCCGTCAGCCCGGTGGCCCGTGCGCCGGCGCGGCTCAGGCACCGGTCTCCCCGACGCGGACGGCACGGGTGCGGGCCACGAAGGGCCGGGAGAGGACCGTGACGGTGACGGAGACCGCGGCCAGGACGGTGATCGTCGTGCCGGGGGCGAGGTACTGGGCGATGCCGCCGGCGATCGCGGCGCCGAGGCCCTGGCAGGTCATGCGCCCCGCGGACTCGACGCCCTGGACCTGGCCGCGGACCGCCTCGGGGGTCAGCTCCAGGAGCCGTTCCTGGAGCGGCAGGGTGGCGGCGAACCCCGCGCCGGCGACGAACACGGCGGCCGTCGCCACCGGCGGGGAGGGGTGGAGGGCGAACAGCAGGTAGGGGACGGCGAGCAGCAGGCGCAGGGCGAACGCGCAGCGGCGTCGCCGTTCGGCGGTGAGCAGCCGCCCGACGGTCAGGTCACCGAGGAGCATGCCCGCCGATCCGGCGGCCAGGAGCACGCCGGCGTGGTCCGGGGCGTAGGAGATGAACAGGGCCTCGCAGCCGACGATCAGGCCGTTGGGGACCCACAGGTTCAGCAGCAGCGCACGGGGGCCGGAACGGGAGAGGAGCGCGGCGTTCGTCGTCCAGGTCTCGCGCAGTCCGGGGCGGCGGGGCGGGCGGATCGAGCGTTCCCGGACGGTCGCCGCCGTCACGGCCAGTCCGGCCGCGGTCAGGGCCGCGGCCGTGACGAAGAGGCCCTGCGGGCTCAGGTACCGCAGCAGTACGGCGCCGAGCGCGAAGCCGAGGACGGCCGTGCCGCCCGCGGTGATGTTCATCAGCGAGCGCGCCGGCACGTACGCGGAGACCGGCACCACCTCGGCGAGCAGCCCCATCCGGGTGCCGGTCGCCAGGGACTGGAAGAAGCCCAGCACCAGCAGGAGGCCGAACCGGGCGGCCAGTGGCAGCCCCGGGACCGCCTGTGCGGCGACGCCCGCCAGGGAGGCGCACTGGAGCGCGACGAGGGTGCGGCGGGGGCGGTCGCCGTCCGCGACCGACATCAGCGTCATCGCGCCGAGCACGGTCGCGAAGGTGGCGCCGTACATGCTCACGGCGGTCAGGAACGGGGAGCCGGTCCGGCGGTCGACCAGCGTGCCGAGCGCGAAGCCGGACAGGGTGCTCGCGGCGACCGTCAGCGTGAAGCCGGCGTACAGGCCGGCGAACTCGCGGTTGCGGAGCAACGCGCGGTAGGCGGTGGTGGGTTCGGAAACGTCGGAAGGCGTGTCGGAAGGCATGAAGAAAGCCTCCGGACGCTCCCGTCGGGGCGCCGAAGGCCGATGCGTGCATTCTAGCGCCCCGCGGTCTCTTCCCGTCAGGAGTGCGCGTTCCGCGTGGCGTCGACCCGGCCGGTCCTCGACGGGACCGCCCAACGGCCTTTCAGCGCCTGCCGCGTGCCCCCTTCGACCCGCGTGCCCCGTGGTCGGGTGTCCCCGTGGCCGGGTGTCCCCGTGCCGCAGGGGGTCAGCCGAGTCGGCGGACCGGGGTGCCGGACAGGTAGGCCGTGATGTCCTCGACCGCCTGGGTGTAGTACGTGCGGTAGTTGAGCCGGGAGACGTAACCGAGGTGCGGGGTCGCCAGGAGGCGGGGCGCGGTGCGCATGGGGTGGTCGGTGGGGAGGGGCTCGGTGTCGAAGACGTCGACGGCCGCGCCCGCGATGCGGCCCTCGTGCAGGGCGGTGAGCAGCGCGTCCTGGTCGACGAGCGCCGAGCGGGAGGTGTTGATCAGGTACGCGGTCGGCTTCATGAGGGCCAGTTCGGGGGCACCCAGCAGGCCCCGGGTGGTGTCGCCCAGGACCAGATGGAGGGAGACGTAGTCGCTGGTGCGGAGCAACTCCTCCTTCGAAGGGGCCAGTTCGACGCCCGCCTCGTCCGCGCGCTCCTTGGTGAGGTGAGGGCTCCAGGCCGTGACCTCCATGCCGAAGGCGAGCCCCACCCGTGCCACCCTGCTGCCGATCTTGCCCAGACCGAGCAGGCCGAGGCGGCGGCCGTGCAGGTCGGCGCCGACCGTCGACTGCCAGGGACCGCCCGTGCGCAGCGAGGTGGCCTCCGTGACCAGGCCGCGGGCGAGTCCGAGCAGCAGGGCCCAGGTCAGTTCCACCGGTGGGGTGGGGAAGCTCTGCGTGCCGCAGACCGTGACCCCGTTCCGTTCGGCGGCCGCGTGGTCGATGACCGAGTTGCGCATGCCGGACGCGACGAGCAGCTTCAGCCGGGGGAGCCGGTCGAGCAGGGAGGCGGGGAAGGGGACGCGTTCGCGCAGGGTCACCACGATGTCGAAGTCCACGAGCACCGCCGCCAGTTCGTCCTCCGTGGCGAAGTGCTCGGTGAAGGAGGTGATCTCCACGCGGTCCTGGACCGGGCCCCAGTCGGCGACGGTGGTGGCGATGTCCTGGAAGTCGTCGAGCACGGCGCAGCGAAGCCGCATGTCGGTCCTCTCCACGGGGTCAGTGCCTCGGCCACGGCCCGGGCGAAGGCCTCCGGGGCGTCCAGCATGTTGTTGTGTCCGCAGCCGGGGGCCAGGGCCGTCCGGACGCCCTCGGCGGTCAGTCCGTCCGCGCCGGGGAACGGGGCGTCGGCCCCGGGGGACAGGAACGTGCGGGCCCCTCGGTTCCTCCGGTGAGGGAACCACCATAGGCGGACCGTGTGTCCGGATGGGGCTCTCCTCGTCCTGCTGCGGTTCCTCGTATGCTCCCCGCGCCGTCGTGCCGGCGGTCCCCTCCCCTCGAATCCGCCGACGGTCCCGCCCGCCACACAGTCCGAGGCCGGGCCGGGTGCCGCGGTGATCATCACGGCGGCGGTGGTGACCGCCGCGACGAGAGCGGTTCCGTGTGTGCTCCGGGCACGCCGCACGCCACAAGGGCGTGCGCGGAGCACGCGAGTGCATCGGCCCCCCGGCAGGGAAGTCAGGAGTACGACGGACAAACGGACGGAACCGGCGCCCCGCGCGGTCACCGGTGTCGCACGAGTTGTCACGAGGCGCACGCGAAACGACGGGCCGTGCCCTCGAATGTCTTCCGCATGCGGGTCGGAATCAGCCCCACCGCTTATCAGGGGCAAAAAGGGTCAGTCTTGGGCGAGTTGGTCCGTTCGATGTGTGAAGTGGTTCGATTTCCGGCCGTTCTTGGTGATGGTATTGGCCGAAAACCCTTGAAGGATGCTCGGTTCACGAGGTTTGCCGTCTTCTGCGGTCTCTTTTCGGCCAAGTTCCGACCTTTGCCGATGTGTGCGCAGACAGCGCTTACCGGGGCGTGCGGGCGCGGGTGCGGGAAACCCCCTGGCGGCAACTTGTCTCAGAGGGCCTGTCCGTTCCGTGAGGTTCGTGTGAGTGCTGCTCCACGGCGTGCACACTGAGCGCGTCCGGCCGGTTCCGTGCCGCATCCGCACCCGCTGCTGTGAAGGACCTCCCCTGCCATGAGCGAACCGGGCAGATCCCTGCCCTCCTGCCGTTCCCGCACCCGCCGTCGCACCGGGCCGGACCGGCTCACCCGCGCCGCCGGGTACGCGGGACGCCTGCTGTGCGCGAGCCTCGCCGCCGGCATGGCCACGGCCGCCGCCGACCTCGTCCTCGGACCGTCCGCCCGCTGGTGGTCCGTCCTCTGGCCACTGCCCTGGTACCTCACCTGCGCGTCCCTCCTCGCCTGGGCCGTCCTGCGCGCCCGCGAGAAGCGCGCGCAGCGGCCGCCGGACGGGGAGGTCCTGCCCGACGAGTGGGAGACGGTGGCCTGAGGGGGAGGCGTCCGCGGGGGAGCCCGTCCGCCGACTCGGCGTCGGCAAAGGTGGTGCCGGGGCGGGCGTAGCGTAGGTGGTATGACGACGTACGGATCCTTCCCCGGCACGCGGCCGCGGCGTCTGCGGACCACCCCCGCCATGCGTCGGATGGTCGCCGAGACCCGGCTGCACCCCGCCGACTTCATCCTTCCGGCCTTCGTGCGCGAGGGCGTGAGCGAACCGGTGCCGATCGCGGCGATGCCGGGCGTCGTGCAGCACACGCGGGACAGCCTGAAGAAGGCGGCGGCGGAGGCCGTGGCGGCCGGGATCTCCGGGATCATGCTGTTCGGGGTGCCGGAGGAGTCCAGGAAGGACGCCGTGGGGACGCCGGGGACCGACCCGGACGGGATCCTCCAGGTGGCCCTGCGGGACGTGCGGGCCGAGGTCGGGGACGAGCTGCTCGTCATGTCCGACCTGTGCCTCGACGAGACGACGGACCACGGGCACTGCGGGGTGCTGGACGAGCGGGGCCGGGTCGACAACGACGCGACGCTCGAGCGGTACGCCGAGATGGCGCAGGTGCAGGCCGACGCGGGCGCCCACGTGGTCGGTCCCAGCGGGATGATGGACGGGCAGATCGGCGTCATCCGCGACGCCCTCGACCAGATCGGGCGGGAGGACGTCGCGATCCTCGCCTACACCGCCAAGTACGCCTCCGCCTTCTACGGGCCGTTCCGGGAGGCCGTCGGCTCCTCGCTGCGGGGCGACCGCAAGACGTACCAGCAGGATCCGGCGAACCTCCGCGAGTCGATGCGCGAGCTGGCGCTGGACCTGGAGGAGGGCGCCGACATGGTGATGGTGAAGCCGGCGGGCCCCTACCTGGACGTCCTCGCCAAGGTCGCGGACGCGGTGGACGTGCCGGTGGCCGCGTACCAGATCTCCGGTGAGTACGCGATGATCGAGGCCGCCGCCGAGAAGGGCTGGATCGACCGGGACCGGGCGATCCTGGAGTCGCTGACCGGCATCAAGCGGGCCGGTGCGCGCAACATCCTCACCTACTGGGCCGTCGAGGTGGCCCGCACCCTGCGCTGACCCGCGTCCCCGCCCTTTCCCCCGCTCCGTCCGCCCCTCGGGGGCGGGCGGAGCGGTTGCGTACCGGCCGCCGTACCGGAACCCCGGACAGCGCGGTGTGCCGCTCCCGTACCGCCCGCCCACCGGGCGGCCGGGTGCCGTGATCGCTCCGGGCCCGGGGCGATCTGGGGATGCAGGTCGCCGACAAGGCGCATATCTTCCCACTAGGTGGCGTTCTGTCACTGACCCCGTACGGGTGACGGGCGCCTCCGCCCTGTTCGGCCCGCCCACCGGAGGTCTCTTCCCGGACGGCCGTGACGGGTCCCGCGCGGCGTTCCGCCGAGGAAAGCCCCGCGGACCCGTCGGATCGCCCGTTCCTGCACATTTCCCTTCGGCCATGTACTCGGGTGAATGCCGGATGGTCGTCCCTTCCGGCGTAGGAGGACCGATGGCACAGAGCGCTGTTCGCCGGCGAGGTTACCGAAAAGGCCTCGGCGGCGAGATGATCGCAGAGTTCCTGGGAACGTTCGTCCTGATCCTGCTGGGTGTCGGGTCGGTGGCCGTCGCGGTCGTCGGACTGCCCGGGTCGGGCCGGCAGTTCGTGGAGTTCGGGCCCGCCAACTGGCTCATCATCGCGTGGGGCTGGGGCCTCGCCGTGGTCTTCGGCGTGTACGTCGCCGGCGGCATCAGCGGCGCCCACATCAACCCCGCGGTGACCCTCGCCTTCGCGGTCCGGCGGGACTTCCCCTGGCGGAAGGTCCTGCCCTACTGGCTGGCGCAGGTCGTGGGCGCCTTCGTCGCCGCCGCGCTCGTCTACGCGTGCTACCGGTGGGCGATCGACTCGGCCAACGCGCAGGCGGGTACGCCGCGGGACGAGTCACTGGCGACCTATTCGATCTTCGCCACGTTCCCCGCCGAGTACTTCGGGAACTCGTGGTGGGGCCCCCTGCTCGACCAGATCGTGGGCACCGCGATCCTGCTCCTGCTGATCTGCGCACTCATCGACACCCGCAACATGTCCCCGATGTCCAACCTCGGCCCGTTCCTCATCGGCCTGGTGGTCGTCGTGATCGGCCTGACGTTCGGCACCAACGCCGGGTACGCGATCAACCCCGCGCGCGACTTCGGCCCCCGGTTGTTCACCTACTTCGAGGGCTGGGGCCCCATCGCCCTCCCCGGCACCTTCGGCTGGTTCAGCGGCTACTGGTGGATCCCCATCGTGGGCCCGCTCATCGGCGGGGTCGTCGGCGTCCTCGTGTACGACCTGCTCATCACCCCGGTGCTCAAGGCCAGGCGGGAGGAGGCCGAGGAGGGTCCCGCCACCCCGGAGCCCTAGGGCGTTCCCGGCCCGCGGGTGACGCTCCGGAGCGGCGGGGACACCGGCCGGCCCGGACCGTCGCCCCCGGAGCGCAACGACACCAGGAACACGAGAAGAGGCGGCAACGATGCCCGAATTCGTCGGCGCGGTGGACCAGGGAACCACCAGTACGCGCTTCATGATCTTCGACCACGCAGGCAACGAGGTGGCCAGGCACCAGCTCGAGCACCGGCAGATCCTGCCGCGGTCCGGCTGGGTCGAGCACGATCCGGTGGAGATCTGGGAGCGCACCAACACGGTGATGCAGAACGCCCTGCGCAGCGGCGGGCTGACCGCCGACGACCTGGTGGCGATCGGCATCACCAACCAGCGGGAGACGACCGTGGTCTGGGACCCCCGCACCGGTCGCCCCTACTACAACGCCATCGTGTGGCAGGACACCCGCACCGACAGCATCGCCGCCGCCCTCGAACGCGACGGCCACGGCGACACCATCCGCCACCGGGCGGGCCTGCCGCCGGCCACCTACTTCTCCGCCGGCAAGATCAAGTGGCTGCTGGAGAACGTGGACGGGCTGCGCGAGGCCGCCGAGGCGGGCCACGCGCTCTTCGGCAACACGGACGCCTGGGTGCTGTGGAACCTCACCGGCGGTCCCAACGGCGGGGTGCACGCCACCGACGTCACCAACGCCAGCCGCACCATGCTGATGAACCTGGAGACCCTGGACTGGGACGACGAGCTGCTGGGGATCTTCGGCATCCCGCGCTCCATGCTGCCGGTCATCAACCCCTCGTCCGACGCCGAGGCCTTCGGCCGGGCCCGCA
Source organism: Streptomyces sp. NPDC034670 (assembly GCF_055574875.1). Taxonomy (NCBI): domain Bacteria; kingdom Bacillati; phylum Actinomycetota; class Actinomycetes; order Kitasatosporales; family Streptomycetaceae; genus Streptomyces; species Streptomyces sp. NPDC034670. The sequence continues at coordinate 36,408 of NZ_JBVITR010000048.1, read as the reverse complement.
CGTCCCGGCCGCTGGGCGCCGCGGTCCCGATCACCGGGGTCCTCGGCGACCAGCACGCGGCGACCGTCGGCCAGGTCTGCTTCGCCCCCGGCGAGGCCAAGAACACCTACGGCACCGGCAACTTCCTGGTCCTCAACACCGGCACGGAGCTGGTGCGCTCGCAGCACGGCCTGCTGACCACCGTGGCGTACCAGTTCGCGGACAGCCCCGCCGTCTACGCGCTGGAGGGGTCCATCGCCGTCACCGGCGCCGCCGTGCAGTGGCTGCGCGACCAGTTGAAGATCATCAGGACCGCCGCGGAGAGCGAGCCGCTGGCCCGCCTGGTGGAGGACAACGGCGGCATGTACTTCGTCCCGGCCTTCTCCGGCCTGTTCGCCCCCTACTGGCGCTCGGACGCCCGCGGCGCGATCGTCGGCCTCGCCCGGTACAACACCAACGCGCACGTGGCCCGCGCCACGCTGGAGGCCATCTGCTACCAGAGCCGTGACGTGGTCGACGCCATGGAACAGGACTCGGGCGTCCACCTGGACGTGCTCAAGGTGGACGGCGGGGTGACCGCGAACGACCTGTGCATGCAGATCCAGGCGGACGTGCTGGGCGTGCCCGTCAGCCGGCCGGTGGTCGCCGAGACCACCGCGCTGGGCGCCGCCTACGCGGCCGGGCTCGCCACCGGCTTCTGGAACGACACCGACGAGCTGCGCTCCCACTGGCAGGAGTCGAAGCGCTGGAGTCCCCGGTGGAGCGAGGAGCAGCGGCAGGAGGGCTACGCGGGCTGGAAGCGCGCCGTGGAGCGCACGCTGGACTGGGTCCAGGTCACCTGAGGGGGACCGGGCCGGGATCACCTGGGGGTCGGGGCGCCCGCTTCCCGGCCGAAGGCCCGTCCCGGCCGGAACCGGGCCGCGCGGGAGGCGTCAGCGGTCGGCGATGTCCTCGCGCAGGCCGTCGGAGAACTCCCACCACGACAGGGGGAGCCAGTCGCCGTCGACGAAGCCGTCGACGGTGGCGCCCCGGCCACGGACGGTCACGGTCGTTCCCGGCGGATAAGTGGTGCCGGACAGGCCCGGCACGGGGACCAGCAGGGTCCCCAGTCGTTGTGCTGGCACTTCTCTCTCGCCCTCGTGATGTGCCGGTGCGGCACGGCGCATTCCTTTCACCGCGAGATTACCGAGTTGCCCGATTGTGCGGGTCGGAGAACCATGAGAGATGGGTCACGCGAAGAAATCGAGACGGGCGCGTGGCCGGACATCTGCATCGTCGAGCGGAGGTCGCGAGCATGAAGGCCGTCGTTTACAAGGAGCCGTTCACCGTTGCGGTAGAAGATGTTGAAAAGCCAGGCATTCAGCATCCGAACGATGTGGTCGTGCGGGTCACCTCCACCGCGATATGCGGCTCCGACCTGCACATGTACGAGGGGCGTACCGGTGCCGAGCCCGGGATCGTCTTCGGCCACGAGAACATGGGAATCATCGAGGAAGTCGGCCAGGGCGTCACCTCGCTCAAGGAGGGCGACCGCGTGGTCATGCCCTTCAACGTCGCCTGCGGCTTCTGCCCCAACTGCTCCGCGGGGTACACCGGTTACTGCACGACCGTCAATCCCGGATTCGCGGGAGGTGCCTACGGCTATGTCTCCATGGGCCCCTGGCAGGGCGGCCAGGCCGAATACCTGCGCGTTCCCTACGCCGATTTCAACTGCCTGAAACTCCCCGAGGGGAACGAGCACGAGACCGATTTCATCCTGCTCGCCGACATCTTCCCCACCGGCTACCACGGCTGCGAACTCGCCGACGTCCGCCCCGGCGAGAGCGTCGCGGTGTACGGGGCGGGGCCGGTCGGGCTCATGGCCGCCTACTCGGCCCTGCTGCGCGGCGCGAAGAAGGTGTTCGTCGTGGACCGGGTGCCCGAGCGGCTGCAGAAGGCCGAGGAGATCGGCGCGGTGCCGATCAACTTCGCCGAGGGCGACCCGATCGAGCAGATCAAGGACCAGACCGACGGAGTCGGCACGGACAAGGGCGTGGACGCCGTCGGTTACCAGGCGATGGCCCAGGGCAAGGACCACGAGGAACCGGCGACGGTGCTGAACTCCCTCGTCGGCACGGTCCGGCCCACCGGCGCGCTCGGCGTGCCCGGACTCTACGTCCCGGCCGACCCGGGGGCTCCGGACGAGCAGTCCAAGCAGGGCATGCTGCTCGTCTCGATCGGCAAGCTCTTCGAGAAGGGCCTGCGGGTGGGGACGGGCCAGTGCAACGTGAAGCGCTACAACCGGCAGCTGCGCGACATGATCATCGAGGGCCGGGCGAAGCCCAGCTTCGTCGTCTCCCACGAACTGGGCCTGGACCAGGCGCCGTCGGCCTACGACAAGTTCGACAAGCGGATCGAGGGCTACACGAAGGTCGTGCTGCATCCCTGACCGTTCCCCCGCCCGGACCCGGGGGGGGGGGGGGGGGGGGGGGGGGGGGGGCGGGGGGGGGGGGGGGGGGGGGGGGGGGGGGGGGGGGGGGGGGGTGGGGGGGT
>NZ_JBVITR010000048.1:26189-33887 GCF_055574875.1 Streptomyces sp. NPDC034670 | reverse complement strand
GGAAAGGGAGGGAGAGGGGATAGAGGGATTCTCGTCCCCCCCCCCCCCCTCCCCCCCCCCCCCCCCCCCCCCCCCCCCCCTCCCCCCCCCCCACCGCTGCCCGGGCCCGGGCCGTGCGGCCGGGGATCAGCGCACGGTCGCCTCGAAGCACTCCCGCCCGGACCCTCGTGCGGGACGGAAGCAGACCCGTACGACCGTGCCCGGTCGCGTCACCGTCATGGGGGTGTAGAGGTAGGCCCGCGCGTCCAGCGCGTCCGTCACCTCGGCGGAGCGGACCGGACCGGTCGCGGTCATCTCGATGCGGTCGCCCACCTCGGTGCCCCACATGCGGGCCCAGCTGGTCCCGCAGCCGCGGCTGTGGCGCAGCTCCAGGCCGGCTCCGGCGGTGGTGCGGTACGAGCCGAGGGTGTCCGGGCGGGAGCCGCACAGCATGTTCATCGGGTCCCTGCCCTCGCAGGAGGCGCCCTGGCAGCGGGGCCGCGGGGAGGAGGGGGCCGCGCCGGTCGCGGAGGGCGCGTGCGCGTCCCCGGGTGGCCGGTCCGGGGACAGCAGGAGCGCCGTCGTCGCCGTGGCCAGGACCACGGCCAGCGCGGCCGCGACCACTCCGGCGACGTGCCACGGCCGGCGCCCGTCGCGTCTGCCGTGACTGCTGTGACTGTGGTGCCCGTCGTGTCCACCGGGTTCGGCGGACCCGTCGTGCTCGCCGCGTCCGCCGCGCTCGCCGGGCCCGTCGCGCGGTGGTGGTCCCGCCGGGGGCGGTGGGGCGGCGGGAGGCCGGGACGGGCCGGGCGGCGGGACGTGTGCCGCCGCCCGGCCGCTGCTCTCCGCCTCCGCCATCTCCCACAACGCCAGGCACCGCCCGGCCGGCTCGCCCGCCAGTCGGCACAGTTCCCGCACGGCCTCGCGGGGCGGCAGCACGTCCCCCTTGAGGTAACGGCCCCAGGAGGACTTGCTGAACGCGGTCCGTTCCTGCAGGCCCGTCAGGCTCAGACCCGTGCGGCGCTTCAAGTCCCTGAGGGTGGCGGTCAGCTCCGCGCGCTCGGGTGAGGGGGTCATTTCCGCAGGGCCCCCCAGGTGTGCGGGCCGACGATGCCGTCCACCACCAGGCCGGCCTCCTGCTGCAGCCGTTTGACGGCCCGTTCGGTCAGTGGTCCGTAGATGCCGTCGATGTCACCCGGCGGGTGGCCCGTCCTGCGCAGCAGGCACTGCGCCTCGGCGACCTCGGCCCCCGCGTGCCCGTTCGCCAGGATCGCGTCCCGGGTCCGGCTGAGCCCCGCGTACCAGCGGCCGTCGACCCGCTCGATCCGGCAGGTGTAGAAGGGGGCCTGTGACGCGGACGCCGCCCCGGCCGGTGCGGTCGACGGGGTGGACGGCGACGCTGCGCGCCCCTCGTCCGCGGCGAACCGGGCGATCAGGACCACCGCCGAGGAGGCCGCCAGGACGACCGCCACGACACCGGCGGCGACCGCCACCCGGAGGGAACGGCCGCGCGGCGGCTCCGGTCGCCCGGTGCCCGACGACCCGTCACCCGGTTCCCCCGGCGCCGCCGTCGTCCGCGGGGACGGGTCCGCGTCCACCGCGTCCACCGCGTCCACCGCGTCCACCGCGTCCACCGCGTCCGTCCGCTCGCCGGCCAGTGCCGCGGCCGCGACGTCCCGCAGGGCCAGCAACCGGGTCGGGTCCTCACCGGCGACCGAGGCGATCGCTTCGACGGCCTCCCGGGGCGGCAGCGACCGGCCGCCCAGGTACCGCTCCCAGGACGACGTGCTGTACCCCGTCTTCGCGGCGAGCTGGCGCAGGCTCAGGCCGCTGTGGTCCTTCAGCCGGCGCAAGGACACCACCAGGCGCCGCAGCCGTGGGTCGAGTTCCGGCGGCAGTCCCTTCCATCGCGACATGTCTCCCCCCACCTCGCGTGGTCCCGTCCCCCGCCGCATTCTGCAACAACATCCACGGCGGGCCCGGGACGGCGGTTCCCGCACCCACGGCGATCCGGCCACCGGCCGTCCCGGGACGCCGTCCCGGCGGGGCGCGTCACCGCAGGCCGGAAGAGGCGGCGTCCCACGATGACGTCACTTCTGAGGCAAACATGGCGGTCCCCGCCCCCGGTCCGCCAGTGTCGTTGCCGAGCCGGCCGCCGCGGCCGGCGCCGTCCACTGGAGGGGGAGACGAATGCGAGCCATGACGAGGACCCTCGTCGGACTCACGACCGCCGTCGGGATCGCCGCCGGAAGCCTGGCGGTCGCGGGCACCGCCGTCGCGGCACCCGCGCAGGACACGAAGGCGACGGCGAGCGCCGAGGTCGCACCGCTCGCGGTGGTCAACCTCGGCCTGAGCACCACGCAGGCCAAGTACGCCCAGTGCTGGCTGCGGACGTACTGGGGCTACACCGGCGCCATCGACGGCCAGCTCGGCCCCAACAGCTGGAAGGCCTTCCAGCGCAACCTCAAGGCCCACTGGGGTTACACCGGCGCCATCGACGGCATCGTCGGCAGCGGCACGGTGAAGGCCCTGCAGCGCCTGCTCAAGGCCCACTGGGGTTACACCGGTGCCATCGACGGTGTCGCCGGCTCCGGCACCCAGGCCGCGTTCAAGCGGTTCGCCAACAGCTGCGCCTCGCTGTGCTGACCTGATCCCGCCTCGGGAACCGGCGCGGCCCGTCCTCCCTCCGGGGGAGAGGACGGGCCGCGTGCCGTGTGCGGGCGGGGCGTCAGAGCCGCTCGGGCGTCCGGATGCCCAGCAGCGCCATGCCCCGGTGCAGCGTGGCGGCCGTGACGTCGCACAGGAACAGGCGGTTGGCGACCTGCTCGGGCGACCCGGCCTTCAGCACCGGGCACTTGTCGTAGAACGACGTGTACAGCGACGCCAGCTGGTAGAGGTACGCCGCCAGCTTGTGCGGGGCGTACTCCCGCGCCGCCTCCGCCACCGTCTCCGCGAACGCGTCCAGGTGCAGGCCCAGCGTCCGCTCCGCCCCGTGCAGCGCCAGCTCCGGGTGCGCCGCCGGACGGACGCCCTCGGGAGCCTTGCGCAGGATCGAGCGGATCCGGGCGTAGGCGTACTGGAGGTAGACGGACGTGTCGCCGTTCAGCGAGACCATCTGGTCCAGGTCGAACTTGTAGTCCCGGTTCGCCGACGTCGACAGGTCCGCGTACTTCACCGCACCGACGCCCACCTGGGCGCCCCGCTCGGCGATCTCCTCCTCGGACAGGTCCTGCGCCTTCTCCCGGACGACGGCGGACGCGCGCTCGATCGCCTCGTCGAGGAGGTCGACCAGGCGGACCGTCTCGCCCTCACGGGTCTTGAACGGCTTGCCGTCCTTGCCGAGGACCGTGCCGAAGGCGAGCTGGACCGCCTTGACGTCGTCGTTCAGCCAGCCGGCCCGGCGCGCGGTCTCGAAGACCATCTTGAAGTGCAGCGCCTGCCGGGCGTCCACCACGTACAGCAGCGTGTCCGCCTTCAGGTTGAACACGCGGTCGCGGATCGCCGACAGGTCGGTCGCCGCGTAGCCGAAGCCGCCGTCCGACTTCTGCACGATCAGCGGGACCGGGTTGCCGTCCGGGCCCTTGACGTCGTCGAAGAACACGCACAGCGCGCCCTCGGAGCGGACCGCGACCCCCGACTCCTCCAGCAGGCGGCAGGTCTCGGCGAGCATGTCGTTGTACCCCGACTCGCCGACGATGTCCGGGTCCCGGACCTCCATGTCCAGCTTCTCGAAGACGGAGAAGAAGTAGATCTTCGACTCGTCGACGAACTTCTGCCACATGGCGAGCGTGGCCGGGTCGCCGGCCTGGAGGTCGACCACCCGGCGCCGGGCGCGCGTCTTGAACTCCTCGTCGGAGTCGAAGAGCCGGCGCGCGGCCTTGTAGAGGCGGTCGAGGTTCGACATCGCCTCCTCGCCGGACTTCCGGAGGTCCGCGTCGTCCTTGTGGTCCAGCTCGTGCGGGTGCTCGTCCAGGTACTGGATGAGCATGCCGAACTGGGTGCCCCAGTCGCCGATGTGGTGGCGGCGGACCACGTTCTCGCCGGTGAACTCCAGCAGCTGCACCACCGAGTCACCGATCACCGCGGACCGCAGGTGCCCGACGTGCATCTCCTTGGCCACGTTCGGCTGGGCGTAGTCGATCACCGTGGTGCCGGGGTGCCCGGCGAGCGGCACGCCGAGGCGGCCCGTGTCGTCCGCGTACCGCGCGGCCAGGTTCCCGGTGATCGCCCGGTCCGCGATCCTGATGTTGAGGAAGCCCGGCCCGGACACCGCGACGTCCTCGATCACGTCACCGGTGGCGACGTGCGCGACCACCTCGGCCGCCAGCTCCCGCGGGTTCGCCTTCGCCTTCTTGGCGAGCGCGAGGATGCCGTTGGCCTGGAAGTCCGCCCGGTCGCTTCGTCGCAGCAGCGGGTCCGCGCCGGCGGCCTCCGGCCGGGTGGCCGAAAGGGCGGACGCGAGCTGCTGCTGGACGGAGTCGCTGAGGGACGTGACCGAGGCCATGGAGTGGCTGCCGTTCTCTCGGGTTCGTGGACTGCTACGGAAACCGAGTATCCCACGCGGTGAAAAGCTGTTTTCGCGGATGCGGCCCGGCCTGGGAGAATGGAGCGGTCAGCCGTGCGACCGTAGTGGCTGCCCCAGCAGAAAGAAGGACGTGCCGATCGTGGCTCAGAGCACCGAGACCACCGACTGGGTCTCCCGTTTCGCGGATGAGGTCATCGAGGAGTCGGAGCGTCGGGCCCCGGGCAAACCGGTCGTCGTCGCGTCCGGGCTGTCGCCGTCCGGCCCGATCCACCTGGGCAACCTGCGCGAGGTCATGACCCCGCACCTCGTCGCCGACGAGATCCGGCGCCGCGGGTACCGGGTCCGGCACCTGATCTCCTGGGACGATTACGACCGGTACCGCAAGGTCCCGGCCGGGGTCGCCGGCGTCGACGAGTCGTGGTCCGAGCACATCGGCAAGCCGCTGACCTCCGTCCCGGCGCCCGAGGGCTCCGCGCACCCGAACTGGGCCGAGCACTTCAAGGCCGCGATGACCGAGTCGCTGGCCGAGCTGGGCGTGGAGTTCGACGGGATCAGCCAGACCGCGCAGTACACCTCCGGCGCCTACCGCGAGCAGATCCTGCACGCCATGAGGCACCGGCACGACATCGACGCGGTCCTCGCCCAGTACCGGACCAAGCCGAAGCCGGCCGACCAGAAGAAGCAGCAGGCCAAGCAGAAGCCGGTCGACGAGGCCGAGCTGGAGGCCGCCGAGGGTTCGGGCGCCGCCGCCGAGGACGACGGCTCCGGTTCCGCCGGGTACTTCCCGTACAAGCCGTACTGCGGCAACTGCGAGAAGGACTTCACCACCGTCACCGCCTACGACGACGACTCCACCGAGCTGACGTACGCCTGCACCGCGTGCGGCTTCTCGGAGACCGTCCGGCTCAGCGAGTTCAACCGCGGCAAGCTGGTCTGGAAGGTCGACTGGCCCATGCGGTGGGCCTACGAGGGCGTGGTCTTCGAGCCGAGCGGTGTGGACCACTCCTCGCCCGGGTCGTCGTTCCAGGTGGGCGGGCAGATCGTCGGGATCTTCGGCGGCGAGCAGCCCATCGGGCCGATGTACGCCTTCGTCGGCATCAGCGGCATGGCCAAGATGTCGTCCTCGCGCGGCGGCGTGCCCACGCCCGCCGACGCGCTGAAGATCATGGAGCCGCAGCTGCTGCGCTGGCTGTACGCCCGCCGCAAGCCCAACCAGTCCTTCAAGATCGCCTTCGACCAGGAGATCCAGCGCCTCTACGACGAGTGGGACCGGCTCGACGCCAAGGTCGCCGACGGCTCCGCGCTGCCCGCCGACGCCGCCGCGCACTCCCGCGCGGTGCGCACGGCGAGCGGTGAGCTGCCGAGGACGCCCCGGCCGCTGCCGTACCGCACCCTCGCCTCGGTGGCCGACATCACCGCCGGTCACGAGGACCAGGCGCTGCGCATCCTCAGCGAACTCGACCCGGCCCGCCCGCTCGCCTCGCTCGACGAGGCCCGGCCGCGCTACGACAGGGCCGAGGCGTGGATCAACACCCACGTCCCCGCCGAACAGCGCACCATCGTCCGCGAGGAGCCCGACGCCGAGCTGCTGAAGTCGCTCGGCGAGGAGGACCGCGAGGCCCTGCGGCTGCTGCTCGACGGGCTCGCCGACCACTGGTCGCTGGACGGGCTCACCCACCTCGTCTACGGCGTGCCCAAGGTCCGGGCCGGCTTCTCCGCCGACGCCACGCCCAAGGAGCTGCCGCCGGAGATCAAGACCGCCCAGCGGACGTTCTTCGCGCTGCTCTACCACCTGCTGGTCGGCCGGGACACCGGCCCGCGCCTGCCCACGCTGCTGCTCGCGGTGGGGCAGGACCGGGTGCGGACGCTGCTCGGGGAGTAGGCGGCCGCGATCCCACGACGAGGGGGCGCCCCGGTTCCGGCCGGGGCGCCCCCTCGTCCGTGCGGTTCCCGCGTCGCGGACCGCCCGGTGCCGTGCGCGCCGCGGACTCCGGCTGCGCCGGCGGGCGTCGGGCTGCACGGTCCTCAGGTGTGGGAGAACCACACCCCGACCACGACTCCCATGGAGACGAACATGGAGACGACGATCCATGCCACGGAGGGCCCGTGCGGCTTCACCTTGATGTCCGGATTCTGCTCCTGCTCCAGAATGTCGGCGGTGACCCACTTCCTCACCGGGACGATCATGATGAGGAACATGAGGAGAATGGACGCGTACAAGTAAAGGGACACGGAAAGGGAGTAGTCCTTCACCAGCGCGTGCAGGAGCAGAACCGGTCCGAGGACGAGGGGGATGAAGGAGACGCTCCTCTTGCCCTTCGGGGTCGGCATGGACCAGCGCATCAGGGCTATGTGGAGCGGAGTGACGGCGAGCGCGACGAGGACCCAGGCGTAGGTGGGCAGGGACAGGAACAAGGGCGCTGGTCCTTCCGGGCGGAATACGGCGTACTTGTCGTGAAAATACTCGTGTCCCTCCGGGCCCCCCAGTGGTTTCCCTCGGTCGCCGATCGCCCGGACCGCTGCCACCGGTCCGTGCTCGCTTCCGGTCACTTCCCGCGGACGGCGCCGGTGCCGTGGTCTCCTGCGTCTGGTGGGCGGTCCCGGTGGTGGCCCGCTCCTGTCCGCCGGCCCGCGGCCCGCGGCGCGGGGCCCGGGCTGCCGGGGCGGCTTTCCGTACGCGGGTCAGCGGGTCAGCGCGAAGCCGAGGAGCGAGACGCCGACCAGACAGACGGCGAAGAAGGCGAGGTGCCGGCGCGGGACCTCGAGGTGGTCCGTGGCCTCGCCCCTGCGCCACCGCTCGAGTATCTCCTTGAACAGCTTCCGCAGGGGGAGCAGGCCGAGCGTCAGGCCGATGTGGGCACATGAGTACATGACGAGCGCCCCGGCCGGACCGATGTCCTTCAGCCGGCAGACGACGGCCAGGACCGCGCCGCCGGCGACCATGATCACCGGATAGGCGATGCGGAACTTCCGCAGGGGGATCCAACTGCCCAGGACGCAACTGGACAGGACGGTGGACGCCGCGGCCAGCAGCCACAGCCACCCGACGGGTACGGAGGTGAGCATGGGGGATGCCCTTCTGCGCCGGGGGGGGGGGGGGGGGGGGGGGGGGGGGGGGGGGGGGGGGGGGGGGGGGGGGGGGGGGGGGGGGGGGTGGGGGGGCGGAGGGGGGGGGGGGGGGGGGGGGGGGCACG
>NZ_JBVITR010000048.1:0-26182 GCF_055574875.1 Streptomyces sp. NPDC034670 | reverse complement strand
CGGAGAGGGCGGGAGCCTCAAAACTAACAGCACACAAGCCCCCCGTGGCGGAGTGGGGGGGGGGTGGGGTTTCCGGGGGGGGGGGGGGGGGGGTCTCCCCCCCCCCCCCCCCCCCCCCCGCCGGCCGGTTCAACGGTCGGTGGTCACCTTGTGATCACCCGAAAAGGGAGGTCAGCGTACCGGTGATGGGCGAGATGATGTCACTGCCGAGCTGGGTGACCCGCTTGCTGAGGGGTGACACCACGCCCTCCAGCGTGTGTCCGATCCACTTGGACTGGCCGAACGTGATGAGTCCCAGGCCGGTGCCGACGAGGGAACCCGCGAACTCGGCGCTGCCGAAGCCGTGCTCGATGCCCGTGAACAACGTGCTGAGTCCGGCCGAGCCCAGGGAGACCAAGCCGGCGGTCGCTGCCACGGCGGCGACGGGCCCTGCGAACGGGCCGGTCCACGGCGCGATGAAGGCCAGGCCCGCGGCGGCGTACCCGGAGACGATGCTGACCCAGTTGAACGCGTCGGCGTAGAACTGGGCGTCGTGCCACCACTCGTCCTCGTCGCCCTTGCTGCCGCCCGAGTTGGTCTTGTCGTGCGTCGGGCTGTCGGCCGGGTTCCTCCCCTCCTCCTGGGCCCTGCGCGCCGCCTCGGCCGCCCTGCGTGCGGCCTCCGCCGCCTCCGCCCTGCGCTTCTGCGCGACGATGCGGCGGGCGTCGGTGGCCGCCGCCGCTGCCGCCCTCTCGTCCCTGCCCGCGGCGAGCTCGGACTGGCGCGCGCTGTTCGCCGAGGCTTGGGCGCTGTAGGCGGAGCGCAGGGCGCTGCGGGCCGAATCGATGGCCCGGTTCGCCGAGTAGTTGGCCGCGCGGCCCGCCTTGCGGGCCGCCTCCGCCGCGGACTTCGCCCGGTTCGCGGACGCCTGGGCGGCCTGGGCGGACCTGTCCGCGTCGTCGGCGTTCTGCCTGGCCTGCGTGGCGTACGTGTCGGCCTGCTTCGCCGAGGCGAGCGCCTTGTTCGCCCATTCCTTGGCCTGGTCCGCCGCGTCGCGCGCCTCCGCGGCCGCCTTCGAGGCGAGCTGAGCGTTCTCCTGCGCCTTGTAGGCGGTCTTCGCGGCCGCGGCGATCGCACCCCGTATCGCGGCGACGTGTGCGGCCGAGTCGTGGTCGAGCTGGGCCGCCTTGTGTTGCACGAGGGTGACGAAGTTCCTGCGCATCCACGTCGGGCCCTCCAGGGCGACCTCCGCGTACGCCTTGGTGTAGACACCGCCGGAGTTGAGCAGCGAAGCGGTGGCGACTCCGTCGTCGTCCCGCACCGCGTCGGTGTAGGCACGCTCGAAGAAGTCCCGCAGCGCCTCCGGGGTGTGCGCGTCGAGCGCGGCGTTGGCCGCGGCCTTGACGGCCTGCCCGGGATCGGTGGCGAGGATGCTGACGATGCTGAAGCGGTGGTCCTCGGCCACGGCCTCGATCAGCCCGTCGGTCAGGAAGGCCTTCACGGCGCCGGGGGTCTCGCTCGTCAGCGCCGCGTGGACGGCGTCCCCGACGGTGGCGGAGGCCACCTCCGCGATGTGGAGGGCCGTCTCCCGGTCGTCCTGCTCCTCGGCGATGGCCCGGTCGGCGTCGATCCAGGCGTGGACGTCCGCGTCCGTACCGGCCAGCGCGAACTGGGCGGCCTCCCGCGTCCAGGCGCCCTTCGCGTTGGCCAGGCTCATGGCCGCCTTGCGGCCCAGCGTGGCGGCCAGCCCCAGGTCACCGTCGGCCAGTGCCTTCTCGGCACTCGCGATCCGGTCCTTGACGTCCTGTGCGGTCTGCTGTTCCTGCGTGCGCAGGTTCGCCAGCGCGGCCCACTCCGCCGCCTCCTCCTGGGCGAGCAGCCTGGCCTCCTCCAGGCCGTCCTTCTTGTCCTCCTCCAGGCGCGCCAACTCCGCTTCTCTGGCAGCCTGTTCCACTGCCTTGGCATCCTCGACGGCCTTGGTGGCGGTGTTGGCGGCCTTGATCGCCTCGTTCGCGTGCGCGGTGGACTTGTTGGCGTAGTCGATGGCCTGGCCCGCGTACTTGACCGCTTCGTCGGCCGCGTCGGCGGCCTTCTCGGCGTGCCCGGCGGCGGAGTTGGCGGCATCGCGTGCGGCACGCGCGGCGGACGCGGCCTGGTTGGCCAAGGCCTGTGCGGTGGAGGCGGCGTTGGTGGCGCGGTTCGCGGCGTTGTTCGCGATCGTGGCCTGACGCTTGGCCTCCGCGGCCTCGGACTGGGCAACGCCCGCCGCGGCAGCCGCCTGCGCCGAGGCGTTGGCGGCGGCGGCCGCGTTGCGGGCGGCGGACGCGGCGGCGGAACCGGCACCGGCCGCCTGTGAGGCCGCGGTGGCCGCGTAGTCGGCGGCCTTGGCCGCCGTACGGGCACGCGCGGCACCGTTGCGTGCCGCGACGGCGGCGTTCTTCGCGGCCTGGGCCTTGGAGGCGTCCTTGGACGCGGCGATCGCCGCGCTGTACGCGCGGGTCGCGGCGTTGCCCGCGGTGGCGGCGGCCTGCGAGGCGGCGGTTGCGGCGAACGAGGCGCGGCGCGAGGCCGCGACCGCGGCGTGGGAGGCGCTGATGGCGTTGCGGGCGGCCTTCGCGGCACCCTGGGCGGCGCTCGCGGCCTTGCGGGCCGCCGCACCGGACTTCGCCACGTCGTTCTTGGCCGCCTCGGCCTCCGCCGCGGCCTTCTCGGCCGCCTCCTTCGCCTTCTGGGCGGCGACCTTGGCCCGCTCGGAGGCCTCGACGGCGAAGTCGGTCTCCGCCTGGGCGCGCTTGCCCTCGCGCTCCACGACGGCGACCAGTTCCTCGATCGTGGCGGACTCCTGGTCGCGGGCGCGCGCGATGTGCTGCCCGGTGTTCAGGAACCACTCCACCTCCTGGCGGCTGCCGCTGAGCGCGCGGTCCGCGTACTTCCGCACCTCCGGGCCACCGGACACCAGCATGGTGGCGATCTCCACCCGCTGGTCCTCCTCGCGGGCGGCGAACCGGCCCTCGGTCAGGAAATCCGCGAGGGCCTGTTCGGTGCCGGCGTCCAGGGCTGCGGACGCCTCGCGTCTGACCGCCTGGCCACCAGTGGCCGAGACCGTGGCCGTGGCCACCTGCAGGTCCTCCAGCAGGGCGGATCTGAAGCCGCCGTCGAGGAAGGAGGACACCGCGCTGTCCCCGCCGTCCAGAGCCGCGGAGGCCTCGCGCCGCAGCCCCACGCCGGATTTGGCGAGGTAGGAGGCGACCGCGACACGGTTGTCCTCCGCCGTCACCTTCGGAAGCGTCGTGGTGAGGAACGTCTGTATGTCCGCGTCCGTGCCGTACAGCGCGTCCGCCGCGGCGGCCTTGGTCGCCTGGCCGCCCGTCAGCCACGCCCTGACCACCTTCGCCCGCTCGGTGTCCGGCAGCGCGAAGGGGGTGGGAGGCCCGTCCGCCGCCGTTGTCGCCGTTGCCGCGGCGTGCGCCGGCAGGGTCAGTGCACCGGGGGTGGCGGCGGCGGCCGTAACGGCGGCGAGCGTGCCGAGCAGGCGTCGCCGGCTCCAGAAAACTGTCTGCATGGGGGTGTCGTCCTCCAGGAAGTGCCTTACGGCACTCGACGGGAATCGGTCATGACACGGCTTCCTAAGCATTCATATATCTCACGGCACGTCAATTCCCGCTGGACAAAGGGAAGTCAATCGGACGCCCGGAGGGCTGCGTCCGTCCGTCCGTTGAGCCTGAATCCGGGCTTCCGTCGAATTGGCGCAGGACTTTACCGGTGAACGATGTCTGTGCTACATGAAAGGGCATCAGAAGATCTTCACGATTTCTCCACCGGGGGCGCCGCAACCTTTTCGGTGAGTGACGGGAGTCACATGAGTCTCCGAACTTTCGTCCAGTTTCGGTCAGTTGGGGGAGTGGACAGGTCGTGAAGAGGTGGATTGCATGAAGGGGCGAGTGGCTTGTGGAGCATGCGCAAGTCATCGTTCCTTTGCGCGTCACGGCACATCGGAAACCCTCGTCGAGTGCTCTCCTCGCCGTGATTCCTTTCTGCTCTGACGCGTCATCGGAGTACTGCGCCCGCCGTTACGAATTGTTCTGCCCGGGGGCGGAACCGACGATTCTTGGAGTGCAATGAAGGTCCGTGTCGAATCCTCTGGATTCACACAAAACAAGCAGGGGAAGCGATTCCTCGTACGCACCCTCGCCGCCGCGGCGGCGGCCGGCGCCCTGACGTGGGCCGCCCTGTCGGGCACGCCCACCGGTACGGCTCCCTCCCAGGACCATGCCACGTCGACGGTCGCCAACGGCACACCCGGCTACGCGGTCGAGGACTTCAACTACCCCAACGCGGACAAGATCCTGGCCGAGCAGAACATCCTGCTCAAGCGCGGCGACGGACACATCACGCTGGTGGACTGCGCCAGCGGCACGGGCTTCATCGAGGTCCTGGCCCGGCGGCAATCCGGCAGGGTGTGCTTCAAGGTGGTGGGCGACTCCGGCTGGCTGACCCTGGAGATGCCCTCGGTCTACTCCATGAGGGGCAACGACTACACCACCGAGGTCGACATGACCGTGGGGGACGAGGAGAAGTCCTTCGACCTGGAGAAGAACACCTGGACCGCCGTCGGCCAGAGCGCGGACGAACAGGGCCGTGAACACATGCTTGTGGAAATCCGCTCCGTCAAGTAGCCGCCTGCGGCAGGAACAGAGGACACGACCTCCATGCACTCCACCAGACGCCTTCGCCTCGCGGCGCTCGGCGCAACCCTGGCGGCCGGATCGCTCGCGCTGACCGCCGCGCCCGCCGTGGCCGTCACCGGCCCCGCCACCCCGGCCGCCGACACCACCCACGCCTACGCCGCGCAGCTGATCGTCGGCGACCACGACCGCGGCTGCTCCGGTGTCCTGGTCGACACCGAGTGGCTGCTCACCGCGGCCAGCTGCTTCGCCGACGACCCGGCGCAGAGCCTCGCGGTGCCCGCGGGCAAGCCCGCGCTGAAGACCACCGCGACCATCGGCCGCGCCGACCTGACCGGCACCGGCGGCGCGGTCCGCGAGGTCGTGGAGCTGGTGCCCCGCACCGACCGCGACGTGGTCCTGGCCCGGCTGAACCGCCCGGTCCCGGGCGTCACCCCCGCGGCCCTGGCCACCACCGCGCCCGTCGCCGGCGAGGAGCTGAGGCTCGCCGGGTACGGCCGCACGGCGACCGAGTGGGCGCCGCTGAACCTGCACACCGGCGCGTTCTCGGTGAACGCCGCCGACGGCACCACCGCGACGGTCACCGGCAAGGACGGCGTCGCCGCGTGCATGGGCGACACCGGCGGCCCGCTGGTGCGCACCGGCGGCGGCGCGCACCAGCTGGTCGCGCTCGTCAGCCGGTCCTACCAGGCCGGCTGCCTCGGCACCGACGGGACCGAGACCCGCACCGACGGCATCGTCTCCCGCGTCGACGACCTGGGCTCCTGGGTGGAGTCCAAGGTGGGCGCGGTCCGCGTCACCGACTTCAACTGCGACGGCGTCGAGGACGTCGCGATCTCCGACCCGAAGGCGGCCGTCGGCGGCGACGCCGGCGCCGGCCTGGTCCGGGTGGTGTACGGCGACGGCAAGGGCACCGCCGAGATCACCCAGGACCTCGACTGGGTGCCCGGCGGCTCCGAGCCGAACGACAGCTTCGGTGAGGCCATCGCCACCGTCGACTACAACGAGGACGGCTGCACCGACCTGGTCGTCGGCACCCCCGGCGAGGACCTCGGCGGGGCCGCCGACGCCGGCATGGTCGACATCCTCTACGGCGCCGCCGGCGGCCTGGGCACGGGCGCGGTCAAGGCCACCCACTACGAGCAGGGCGCCGGCAACGGGTCGCTCTCCGCGTCCGCGTCCGAGGCCGGCGACCGCCTGGGCCACGCCCTCGCGGCCGGCACCGCCGCCGACGGCAGGCCCTTCGTCGTCGTCGGCTCCCCGGGCGAGTCCCTGGGCAGCTCCGCGGGCGCCGGCCAGGCGTACTACCTGCACGGCACCACCAACGTCTCGATCCACCAGGACAGCCTCGACGTGCCGGGCGCCGTGGAGGCCGGTGACCGCTTCGGCAGCGCCGTCGCCGCCGACGCCAACCACATCGCCATCGGGGCCCCCGAGGAGGCGATCGGGTCCGACGCCAAGGCCGGGAACCTGGCCGTCTTCTCGCACCGGCTGAACTCCGAGAAGCGGCCCACCCCGCTGTTCGGCATCGACCAGGACCTGGAGACCGTCTCCGGCGGCGCCGAGCCCGGCGACCTCTTCGGAGCCGCCCTGGCGCTCGCCCCCTACCGCCCGTCGGGCGCGGCGACCGCCGACGAGTCGATCCTCGCGGTCGGTTCACCGGGCGAGGCGCTGGACGTCAACGGCGCCAGCAAGGCCGAGGCGGGTATGGTCAAGACCTTCCGCGTCACCGCCTCCGGCACCTACAGCCAGCTCAACACCCTGTGGTCCGGCACCGGCGAGGACGACGTGTCCGGCACCGCCGAGGCGGGCGACCACTTCGGCGCCGCGCTGAGCGCCGTCAACACCGCGCCGCGCGCGGTCAGCACCACGGCGACCATGAAGCTGGCCGTCGGCATCCCGGACGAGGCCCTCGGCACGGCGGAGAAGGCGGGCGCGGTCCACGTCTTCTCGCTGCTGGGCTCCCCCGGCGCCAACGACAAGTGGATCGAGGCCGGCGACGGCGACGGCATCCCCGGAGCCCCGGGAGCCAACCAGCGCCTGGGATCGAGCCTCCACTTCACCGGCACGCACCTGTACGTCGGCATGCCCAACGGACCGATCTCCCAGGGGGCGCTCTACGCCCTGCCGATGTCCAACGTGACCCTCGGCCAGCCCAACGCCCCGGCCATCCTCTACCGGCCGGGCCAGGGCGGCCTCCCCGCGGCCGGCGTCGCGTTCGGCCACGCGGCGCGCTAGTCCCCGGTCCCGCACGGACCGACCGACACGAGGGGCGCCCGGTGAACACCGGGCGCCCCTCCGTCGTGCGTGCTCGCCGCGGCTCAGGCGATGTGGTCCTCCTCCAGCTCCGCCGAGTGGCGCTTCTGGAAGCGTTCCGCGAGGTCCTTCAGGACGCTCGGGCTCAGGGTCTGGCCGTAGGTCGCCTGGATGTTGTCGCCGAGGGCCCGCGCGGTGGGGTAACTGCCGTCTATCGACTGGCGGAACACCTGGTAGTACGCCTCCTCGTCCGGCTCGGCGACCGGAGTGCCGCCGCCCTCGCCGAGCTCGCGGGTGCGGCCCGGGCTCACCGGGATCGGAAAGCTGCCGGTCTCCTCCGGAGCGGGCTCCTGGGCGGGGGGCTCCTCCTGGTACTGGTCCTGGTACTGCTCGGCCTGCTGCTGCTCCGCGTACCACTGGGCGTACGCGTCGTCCGGGTCGTACGTGGGGTCGTAGCCCCCGTGGTACTCGACGGACTGCGGGTCCCGGGCGTGCAGCCAGGGGTTCTGGGCGGGCACGGGCTCCTCCCGCGCCGGTTCCGCGTCCCGGTCGGAAACCAGCTCGGGGCGCTGCTCGGCCGGCGCCGCCTTCTGCAGGACGGGCGCCGCCCGGTCGTCCCGCGCGACCTCGGCCCGCGTGACCTCGGCCCGGTCGGGCTGCGGCGCCGGCGGGATCAGCGCCGGTTCTATGCCCGCCGCCGCCAGGCCCGCCGGGGCGGTCTCGGCGAGGGGGACGCCGTACTTGGCCAGGCGCAGCGGCATCAGGGCCTCCACCGGGGCCTTGCGGCGCCAGGCCCGGCCGAAGCGGGAACGCAGCCGGGCCTGGTAGACGAGACGTTCCTGCTCCAGCTTGATCACCTGCTCGTAGGAGCGCAGCTCCCACAGCTTCATCCGCCGCCAGAGCAGGAACGTGGGGACCGGCGAGAGCAGCCACCGGGTGAGGCGGACGCCCTCCATGTGCTTGTCGGCGGTGATGTCGGCGATCCGGCCGATCGCGTGCCGGGCCGCCTCCACCGAGACCACGAACAGCACCGGGATCACCCCGTGCATGCCCACGCCGAGCGGATCCGGCCACGCCGCCGCGCCGTTGAAGGCGATCGTCGCCGCCGTCAGCAGCCACGCCGTCTGCCGCAGCAGCGGGAAGGGGATGCGGATCCACGTCAGCAGCAGATCCAGGGCGAGCAGGACGCAGATGCCGGCGTCGATGCCGATGGGGAAGACGTAACTGAAGTCCCCGAAGCCCTTCTTCAGGGCCAGTTCCCGGACGGCCGCGTACGAACCCGCGAAGCCGATCCCGGCGATGATCACGGCACCGGTGACGACCACGCCGATGAGAACCCGGTGCATCCGTGTCAGCTGCAGTGGCGCGGCCACCCGTACTCCCCTCCCGTAGCGTGTTGTTGCGCGCAACAGAGTGGCACACGTGTACGAAGTGCGGGTGGCCGGTTCCGGTTCAACGTCCGGTCAGCTCTTGCTCGACGCCTCGGAGGCGGACGCCGACGCCGACGGCGATCCCGCCGGGGACGGCGAACCGCTCGACCCGCCGTCCCCGGCGCCCCCGCCGTTCGCCTTCGTCACCGCGGCCACCGCCTCCTTGGCCGCCCGCTGCGCGTCCTTCATCAGGTCGTCGGCGTCCGGGGCCTTGTCGCCGGCGAGGCCGGCACCGTTGTAGTCGAGGGTGACGACCACGTTCTCCACGCGCGCCACCACCGTCTGCTGCTTGAAGGTGCCTTCCTTCTTCTTCAGCTCGTACCGCACGGCCGTCGCCTCGTCGCCCGTCCCCGCGACCGGCTCCGCCTCGGGCTTCTGGGCGCCCTCGGTCGCCTTCGCGTCCCGGACCTGCTTGTCGTAGTACTCCTCGGCCAGTTCGTCCCCCGCGCCCCGCGTCACGTCCGACTCGAAGCGCAGCAGCGACACGTTCAGCCAGCGGAACTGCGAGCCCTTCACCCCGTTGTTGTCGAGGCTGTTCCAGGAGCAGCTGGCGCGCCTCGCCACGTCGTCCGACGGGCCCTCCTTGCCGGACTTCGCCTCCGGGACGAGGTCCTCCAGGGTCTTCTTCGCCAGTACCCTGCACGACTCCGGGAGCGTCCCGTACGCCGCCGCCCGCACCGTCGGGGACGGACTCGCCGACGCCGACGCCGAGGCGTCCGACGCCTTGTCCCCGCCGCCGTCGGAGCCGGAGTCCGAGGAGCAGCCGGCGGTGACCAGCATCGCGGGGAGGGCGGCCGCGCAGACAAGGCCGCGGGCAAGGCGCTTCACTCGCTGGTCTTCACGCTGGTCTCGCTGTGCTCGTCGCTGCATGGTTCCTTCACTCATGACGCTCGTGTTCCCTGCGGTCCAAACGGGGTCCGAGGGGTCACGGTACGCGGTGAGCCGTCCGCGCGGCCCTCCTTCGCGCGCCGTGCGCGCGGGCGTGAGGGGGCCGTGAAGCGGGCTCAGCCGCTCAGTGAATCGGCCAGCCGGGAGGCCAGTTTCCGCGCCCTGTCCTGCATTTCCCTGCTGTCCGGGGTGGCTCCGACGACCGCCGGCTGCTCCGCGTACTCGACGGTCACGATGACGTTGGACGTGCGGAACGCCACAGTCACCGTGCGCTGCTGGGCGGTCGAACCGGAGCTGTCCAGCTCGTCGTCGAGGAAGGCCTCGTCGCCCAGGCCCTCCAGGAGGCGGGGCCGGAGGTCGGCGGGCGAACCGGTCGCGGAGGAGGAACCGGACGAAGGGGATGCGGAGGAAGAGGAAGAGGAGGAGCCGGAAGGAGAGGAGGAAGCGGAAGAAGGGGAGGAAGAGGAGGAACCGGAGGGGGAGTCGGTCGAGGAGGGCGAGGAACTCGGGTCCGCGGAAGGGCTGCCGCCGGTGCCGGACGCACCGGACGGCGTGGTCTCCGGCTCCGGCAGGTGCGCCGCCGACCGCTCCCTCGCGAAGAGCCGCTCGGCCTGGTCGTCGTCGCTGACGGCGTTGTCGTAGGAGACGACCCGCTCGAACTCGACCAGCAGGTGGTCGGTCGCCTCAGCCGACTCCACCTTCCAGCGGCAGCCCACCTTGCGGTCGGTGTCGTACGTGAGGGTCGCCTCGCCCGCGTACGCCCTCTCGCGCTGCGCCTCGTCGGTCAACTCCGCGAGTCCCGGCAGGAGTTCCTCCAGCGTCCGGTCGCCGACCGCGCCGCAGGGTTCGGGCAGGGTGGCGTACCTGCCGGGCTGGGCCGCCGGTGCCGCGGTGCCGGCGCTGCCCGGGTTGGAGTCGTCCGCGGTGCCGCCGTCGCCCGAACCGCCGGTGCAGCCGGCCAGCAGGGCCGCCAGGAGCGCGGCGACGCCGGGTATGTACGCCTTCCGCTGCACGGTCGGACTCCTCTCGACGGTGGGTGCGAACCCGCGGGCCCGCGGGCTCCCCCCAGTGTCCCCGCTGGTTATTCGCTTGCCGCAGGGGGGCGTCCCCCGCAGACAATGTGTATCGCACGCACTGCCGTGGACGCCGGTCCGTCATCCCTTTTCACCGACCTCGGCGCCGGTTTTGCGGTTCGGGGCGTTCGATGCTTCTGTTCGTGTACCGGGGGAAAGAGGGCGTTATGTCGTACGTGGAGCTGCCGGGTGCGAAGGTGCCGATCCGTCTGTGGACGGACCCGGCGACGGTCGAGGAGGGCGCCCTCCAGCAGCTGCGGAACGTGGCGACCCTGCCGTGGATCAAGGGCCTGGCCGTGATGCCGGACGTGCACTACGGGAAGGGCGCGACGGTCGGGTCGGTCATCGCGATGCGGGGCGCGGTGTGCCCGGCGGCGGTGGGCGTCGACATCGGCTGCGGCATGTCCGCGGTGCGGACGTCCCTGACGGCGAACGACCTCCCCGGTGACCTCTCGCGGCTGCGGTCGAGGATCGAGCAGGCGATCCCGGTGGGACGGGGGATGCACGACGACCCGGTCGACCCGGGCCGGCTGCACGGCTTCGCGACCGGAGGCTGGGACGACTTCTGGAAGCGGTTCGGCGGGGTGGCGGACGCGGTGAGGTTCCGCGAGGAGCGGGCCGCGAAGCAGATGGGGACGCTGGGCTCGGGCAACCACTTCGTCGAAGTCTGCGTCGACACGTCCGGTTCCGTCTGGCTGATGCTGCACTCCGGTTCCCGGAACATCGGCAAGGAACTCGCCGAGCACCACATCGGTGTCGCCCGGAAGCTCCCGCACAACCAGGGCCTGGTCGACCGCGACCTCGCCGTCTTCGTCGCGGACACCCCGCAGATGGCGGCGTACCGCAACGACCTGTTCTGGGCGCAGGAGTACGCGAAGTACAACCGCTCGATCATGATGGCGCTCCTGAAGGACGTGATCCGCAAGGAGTTCAGGAAGGCGAAGCCGGCCTTCGAGCCGGAGATCAGCGCGCACCACAACTACGTGGCCGAGGAGCGCTACGACGGCGTGGACCTGCTCGTGACCCGCAAGGGCGCGATCCGCGCGGGCTCCGGCGAGTACGGGATCATCCCGGGCTCCATGGGCACGGGCTCGTACATCGTCAAGGGCCTCGGGAACCCCGCGTCCTTCAACTCGGCGTCGCACGGCGCCGGCCGGCGCATGAGCCGCAACGCGGCGAAGCGGCGCTTCTCGACGAAGGACCTGGAGGAGCAGACGCGGGGTGTGGAGTGCCGCAAGGACTCCGGCGTCGTGGACGAGATCCCGGGCGCCTACAAGCCGATCGAGCAGGTCATCGACCAGCAGCGGGACCTCGTGGAGGTCGTGGCGAAGCTGAAGCAGGTCGTCTGCGTCAAGGGCTGACGGCCCGCCCCTCCCCGCTTCCGCCGCCGTTCCGTGTGCCGCACGGCGCGGGCCGCCTCACTTCGCGTGGGTCACCGCGTAGATCATCACGAAGGCCACGAGGTGGATGCCGAAGAGGAAGTAGGCGAGGTAGTACCAGACGTACCGCTCGCGTTTCTCCTCCAGGGCCAGGCGCTGCTTCTCCGGGTCCGTCACCGAGGTTCCCGGTGGACCTTGGTGTTCGACGCCTGGGCGCGCGGGCGGACGACGAGCAGGTCGACGTTGACGTGGCTCGGGCGGGTCACCGCCCAGGTGATCGTGTCGGCGACGTCGTCGGCGGTCAGGGGTTCGGCGACGCCCTCGTACACCCGGGCGGCCTTCTCGGCGTCGCCGCCGAAGCGGGTGAGGGCGAACTCCTCCGTCTTCACCATGCCGGGCGCGATCTCGACGACGCGCACCGGCCGGCCGACGATCTCCAGGCGCAGGGTCTCGGCGAGGACGTGCTCGGCGTGCTTGGCGGCGACGTAGCCCGCGCCGCCCTCGTAGGTGGCGTGGCCGGCGGTGGAGGACACGACGACGACCGTGCCGTCGCCGCTCGCCTCCAGCTTGGGCAGCAGGGCCTGGGTGAGGTTGAGGGTGCCGATGACGTTCGTCTCGTACATCGTGCGCCAGTCGTCCGGGTCGCCGGTCGCGACCGGGTCGGCGCCGAGCGCGCCGCCGGCGTTGTTGACGAGGACGCCGACGGTCCTGAAGGCGGTGGCGAACTCGTCGACCGCCGCCCGGTCGGTGACGTCGAGCGGGTACGCCGTCGCCGAGTGGCCGGCCGCGGCGAGCTGCTCGGCGAGCGCCTCGATGCGGTCCTTGCGGCGGGCGGTGAGGACGACGCGGTAGCCGGCCTCGGCGAGCCGGCGTGCCGTGGCGGCGCCGATCCCGCTGCTCGCGCCGGTGACGACGGCGATGCGGGACGCGGCGGGCGGGACGGCGGTGGCCATGGGCTGCTCCTCGAGCGGTGCGGGCGCGCGGCTGCGGTGTGCGGTGGTGTTGCGGTGCGCGGTGGTGCGTGCCGTGGCGCGGTGGTGCGCGTCGTGGCGCGGCGGGCCCGGCCAGCATAAGGCGGGGGAGGAGGGCCCGGGGCGGGATGGTCCCCCGCCCCGGTACGGGGCCGGCGGGGCGGTCCCCCGGTACGGGGCCGGCGGCCGGGGCGCCCGTCCGTCAGCCGTTGCGCGGCGCCCACATGATCAGGGCCATTCCGGTGAGGCACACCAGCGCGCCGGCGATGTCCCAGCGGTCCGGGCGGTAGCCGTCCGCGACCACGCCCCACAGGATCGAGCCGGCGACGAAGATGCCGCCGTACGCGGCGAGGACGCGGCCGAAGTGGGCGTCGGGCTGGAAGGTGGCGACGAAGCCGTAGGCGCCGAGGGCGAGGACGCCGCCGGCCGCCCACATCCAGCCGCGGTGCTCGCGCACGCCCTGCCAGACCAGCCAGGCGCCACCGATCTCGAACAGGGCGGCGAGGACGAACAGGGCGGCGGAGCGGAGGATCAGCATGCGGGCAGCTTCGCACGCGTGCGGTGGGCCCCGGCACGTCACCTGTTGGACGGCGGCCGGCCCGGGCCCCGCGTGGGATACATCCCGCGCGGGGCGTACGGCCCGCGCGGGATGCGGACGAGGAGGAGCACGGATGCCGGAGACCACGCGGTCGGACCTGGCGGCGGAGCTGGCCGTGGTCTCCCGGCGCTCCATGGCGGCCCAGGCCCTGTTCACCCAGGCCCTCGCCGACCACCTGGGCCTGCACCCCACCGATCTGCAGTGCCTGAACCTGCTCACGCTGGAGGACGGCCCGGTGACGACCGGCCGGGTCGCGGAGCTGACCGGGCTGACGACCGGGGCCGCGACCCGGCTGGTGGACCGGCTGGAACGGGCGGGGTACGTGGTCCGGGAGCGGGACGAGGCCGACCGGCGGCGGGTGCTGGTGGCGACGGTGCCGGAGCGGGCCGCCGGGTTCGAGCGGGTGTGGGACCGCCTCGGCGCCGGCTGGGCCGCGCTCTTCGACGACCTGGACGACTCCCGGCTCGCCCTGTTCATCGACCACCTGGGGCGGACGGCGGACTTCAGCGCGCGGCAGGCCGCGCGTCTGCGGGCGGGGGAGGCCCCGGGGGTGGCGGACACCCCCGGGAGCCCTTGACCGGGAACCCCTGACCGGGAGGCCTCGCCCGGCTTCGAGGAGGGCGGAGGGGGTACGGGGGACGTCCGGTGCCGGTGCCGCCGCGCCCGGGAGGGCCCGGGGGAATAGGGGGCGCGAGGGAGTCGTTCACGGGTATAGTTGAACCGTCAACAACCTGGAGGATGAGCGGCCATGCAGTTCGGGATCTTCACCGTCGGGGACGTCACCCCCGACCCGACCACGGGACGCACGCCGACCGAGCGCGAGCGCATCAAGGCCATGGTCGCCATCGCCCTGAAGGCCGAAGAGGTGGGCCTGGACGTCTTCGCGACCGGGGAGCACCACAACCCGCCGTTCGTGCCCTCCTCGCCGACCACCATGCTCGGCTACATCGCGGCCCGCACCGAGCGGCTGCTCCTCTCCACCTCCACCACCCTGATCACCACCAACGACCCGGTGAAGATCGCCGAGGACTACGCGATGCTCCAGCACCTGGCCGACGGCCGGGTCGACCTGATGATGGGGCGCGGCAACACCGGGCCGGTCTACCCCTGGTTCGGGCAGGACATCCGGCAGGGCATCAACCTCGCCGTCGAGAACTACGCCCTGCTGCGCCGACTGTGGCGCGAGGACGTCGTCGACTGGGAGGGGAAGTTCCGCACCCCGCTGCAGGGCTTCACCTCCACGCCCCGCCCGCTGGACGGCGTGCCGCCGTTCGTCTGGCACGGCTCGATCCGCTCGCCGCAGATCGCCGAGCAGGCCGCGTACTACGGCGACGGCTTCTTCCACAACAACATCTTCTGGCCGGCCCACCACACCCAGCAGATGGTCGAGCTGTACCGGACCCGCTACGCCCACTACGGGCACGGCACGCCCGAGCAGGCCATCGTCGGTCTCGGCGGGCAGGTGTTCATGCGGAGGAACTCCCAGGACGCCGTGCGCGAGTTCCGGCCGTACTTCGACGTCGCGCCGGTCTACGGGCACGGGCCCTCGCTGGAGGAGTTCACCGAGCAGACCCCGCTGACCGTGGGCTCCCCGCAGCAGGTGATCGAGAAGACGCTGTCCTTCCGCGAGTACGCCGGCGACTACCAGCGCCAGCTGTTCCTGATGGACCACGCCGGGCTGCCGCTGAAGACCGTGCTGGAGCAGCTCGACCTGCTGGGCGAGGAGGTCGTGCCGGTGCTGCGCGAGGAGTTCGCCAAGGGGCGGCCGGCCGGGGTGCCGGACGCGCCCACCCACGCCTCGCTGCTGGCCGGGGCGAAGGAGACGAAGGAAACCACGCGGGAAGCCTCCGCGAAGGAAGAGGAAGGGGCCCGGGCATGAGGATCGTCGTCGTGTCGGCGGGACTGAGCGTGCCGTCGTCCACCCGGCTGCTCGGCGACCGGCTGGCGGCCGCGGCCGCCGGACGCACCTCGGCCGAGGTGCGGGTGATCGAGCTGCGCGACCTCGCCGTGGCGATCGCGCACAACTTCACCAGCGGTTTCCCGGAGCGGGCGCTGGCCGACGCGTTCGACGCGGTGGCGGGGGCCGACGGGCTGATCGTGGTCACGCCGGTGTTCTCGGCCTCCTACAGCGGACTGTTCAAGTCGTTCTTCGACACGCTGAGCGTCCACGACGAGGAGGCCCTCGCCGGGAAGCCGGTGCTGATCGCCGCGACCGGCGGCACCGCCCGGCACTCGCTGGTCCTGGACCACGCGCTGCGTCCGCTCTTCGCCCACCTCAAGGCCGTCGTCGTCCCGACCGGCGTGTACGCCGCCTCCGAGGACTGGGGCGCCGAGGGACTGGACGGGCGCGTCACGCGGGCGGCCGGCGAGCTGGCCGCGCTGATGGGCGCGCCGTCCGCCGCCCGGCCCCCGGCCGGGGCGGGCGGGGACCCGGCCGGGGAGGAGACGGCCGGGGAGCTGACGGTGGTGCCGTTCGAGGAGCAGCTGGCGGCACTGCGGCCCACCGGGTGAGACGCGGGTGGGACGCGGGCCCCGGCGCTCCGTGCCGGGGCCGGCCGGCGGCAACGGTTGGCACACTGGGCTCGTGCCGCACACCGTTCTGCTCGCCGAAGACGACCGCGCCATCCGCAACGCACTGGAGCGCGCCCTGACCCTGGAGGGCTACCGGGTCACGGCCGTCGCCGACGGCGTCGAGGCCCTGGCGCAGGTCCACCGCAGCCGGCCCGACGTGCTGGTGCTGGACGTGATGATGCCCGGCATCGACGGACTCCAGGTGTGCCGGGTGCTGCGCGCCGAGGGCGACCGCACGCCCGTGCTGATGCTGACGGCGCTGGTGGAGACCGCCGACCGGATCGCGGGGCTGGACGCGGGCGCCGACGACTACGTCGTCAAGCCGTTCGACGTCGAGGAGGTCTTCGCCCGGCTGCGCGCCCTGCTGCGCCGGGCCCGGCCCGGCCCGGAGGCCGGCGGCGGGCCCCCCGCCGCCGTGCCGCCGGAGCCGGGGACGCCCGGGCGCGTGGTCGAGGCGGCCGGGGTGCGCCTGGACCCGCAGGCCCGCCGGGCCTGGCGGGGCGGGCGGGAGCTGGAGCTGACCCGCACCGAGTTCGAGCTGCTGGAGCTGCTGGTCCGCAACGCGGGCGTCGTCCTGGACCACTCCACCATCTACGACCGCATCTGGGGCTACGACTTCGGCCCCGGTTCCAAGAACCTCGCCGTCTACGTCGGCTACCTGCGCCGCAAGCTCGACGAGCCCGGCGCGCCGCAGCTGATCCACACGGTGCGCGGGGTGGGTTACGTGCTGCGGGAGGACTGACGTGTCCCCGGATGCCGCGAGTGCCCCGGGCGCTTCGGGCGCTTCGGGCGCTCCGAGTGTCCCGGGCGCTCCGAGTGTCCCGGGCGCTCCGGGTGTCCCGGGCGCTCCGGGTGTCCCGAGTGCTCAGGAGGTCCGGGGCACCGGGAGCGTCCCGGGCCCCGGGAGTGCCCCGGACGCCTCCGGGGCCGCGGGCCGGGCGCGCCGGCGGCCGGCCGTGCGCCGGAGACAGGGCGCGCGCCGGGGGCCGGTCGCGCGCCGGGGGCCGGTCGCGCGCCGGGGGCCGCGGCTGCTGTCGCTGGGCACCACCTTCGCGGTGGCGTTCGCCGCGGTCACCGCCACGGTGACCGTCCTGGTCGGCATCCTCTCCTACAACGCGGCCGCCCGGCTGGTGCGGGTGGACCAGCAGTCCGTGTTCGACGAGGTCGTGCAGGACCTGCGCGGCGAGGTGCGGGAGAACCGGATGACACCGGTCGACTTCTCCTCCACCGCCCCCGGCCACGACCTGGTGCGGCCCGCCCGGACCGACGTGCAGGTGCTCGGACCGGACGGCAGCGTCTTCGACCCGGGCGACCCGGGACTGCCGGTGGTCGCCGCCGACCGCCGGATCGCGGGCGCCGCCACGGCCGGCGAGGCGGTGGTGCACGCCGACGTCGACGTCGGCGACGACGTCTACCGGGTCGCCACCGTCTCCCTGGGCGCCGGCCGGGGCGCGGTGCAGGTCGCGCAGGAGTTCAGCGACACGGAGGACCTGCTGCGGACCCTCCAGCGGCGCACGCTGGTCCTGATGGCGGCGGTGGTGGTCGCCGCCGGGCTGTTCGGCTGGTGGCTGGCCCGGCGCATCACCCGCCGGCTCGTCGTCCTCACCCACGCCGCCGAGGTCGTCGCCCGCACCCGCCGGCTCGGCGTCCAGGTGCCCGTCGCCGGCCACGACGAGGTGGGCCGCCTCGGCCGGGCCTTCGACCGGATGCTGGGCCGGCTCGCCCAGTCCGAGGAGGACCAGCGCCGGCTGGTCCAGGACGCCGGGCACGAGCTGCGCACCCCGCTCACCTCGCTGCGCACCAACATCTCCCTGCTGCGCCGCATCGACGAACTGCCGCCCGGCACCCGGGAGGAACTCGTCGCCGACCTCACCCAGGAGGCCCGCGAGCTGACCGACCTGGTCAACGAACTCGTCGACCTCGCGGCCGGCCAGTCCGACACCGAGCCGCCGCAGCGGGTCGACCTCGCCGGCATCGCCGAGGACGTGGCGGGACTGGCCCGGCGCCGCAGCGGCCGGGAGATCGCGGTCCGGGCGAGCGGCGACACCACGACCGACGGGCGGCCCGGGATGCTCACGCGGGCGCTGTCCAACCTGGTCGAGAACGCCGTCAAGTTCGACCGGGAGGGCAGGTCACCCGTGGAGATCCACGTCGCCGGCCCCGCCCGGCCGGGCACGGTGCGGGTGGAGGTGCGCGACCGGGGGCCCGGGATCGCCGACGACGACCTGGTCCGGGTCTTCGACCGCTTCTACCGCGCCGCCGACGCCCGCTCCCTCCCCGGTTCGGGGCTCGGCCTGTCCATCGTGCGCGAGGTGTCCCTCGCGCACGGGGGAGCACCGTACGCCTTCCGGCGGGAGGGCGGCGGGACGGTGATCGGGTTCACGGTGGGCGGCGGCGCACCGGGCCGGACGGGCGCCCCGCGCTGAGACCGGACGGGCGCCCCGCGCCCGCACCCGCACCCCGCGCCCGGGAGCGGAGCGCCCGTCGGGCAGGGGGAGGGGGCGGCGCACCGCCCGCCCGTCGCCCGTGGGCCCTGTGCGAAACTCGACCGGTGGTGATCGAACGTGCGTACGCACACGAGAGTCCGTCCGACGCGGGGGAGTGGCCCTGGTCGGTCCCCTGCGTCCGCGAACTCCTGCGCGACGGACTGCGGTTCACCGCGCCGGTGACCTTCGTCGTCGGCGAGAACGGCTCGGGGAAGTCGACGCTCGTCGAGGCCCTGGCGGAGGGCTTCGGGCTGGACCCCTGGGGCGGCTCGCACGAGTGGCGCTACGCGAGCCACCGGCCCAAGTCCCCCCTCGGCGAACGCATCCGCTTCGACGCGGCGCCGCGCGGCCGCCGCATGCTCGACTCCTGGTCCGCCCGCCAGGGCTTCTTCCTGCGCGCCGAGACGGCCCGGGACGCGCTCGGCCGGGAAGGGCTCGCGCCCGAAGCGCGCAGTCACGGCGAGGGCTTCCTCGCGGCCTTCCGGGACAAGTTCCTGCGCCCCGGCCTCTACGTCCTGGACGAGCCGGAGGCGGCCCTGTCCTTCTCCTCCTGCCTCGAACTGATCGGCCACATCGACCGGTTGGCCCGCGAGGGCGCGCAGGTCGTCTGCGCCACCCACTCCCCGCTGCTGACCGCGCTGCCCGGCGCGGACATCGTCGAGGTCGGCGACCACGGCATGCGCAGGACCACCTGGCAGGACCTGGCCCTGGTCGACCACTGGCGCCGCTACCTCACCGACCCGCGGGCGTATCTGCGGCACGTCCTGGAATGACCGCCGCGCTTTTCGTTATCCGGCCCCGCGCGGCGGTTCTCCTGCTGTGACGGGGCAGAACGGTCCGGGACCGAGAAGGAGTGTGGACGAGCGTGGCAGCGAACAGCGAACCCGGTACGGAGACGGTCGAGGCGGCACAACGCGGCGACCTGCGGGCCCAGGACGAACTCGTCGCCGCCTACCTCCCGTTGGTCTACAACATCGTGGGCCGGGCCCTGAACGGCCACCCCGACGTGGACGACGTGGTGCAGGAGACCATGCTCCGCGCCCTCGGCGCGCTCGGTTCGCTGAACGAGCCCGCCAGCTTCCGGTCCTGGCTGGTCGCCATCGCCATGAACCAGGTCCGCCACCACCGGCGCGGTGAGCGGGGCGACCGGTTGGTGCCGGTCCCCTCGGGCCTGCACGACGCGTACGACGTCGCCGACCCGGGCGCCGACTTCGTGGACCTGACGATCGTCCGGCTCGGACTGGAGGGCCAGCGGCGCGAGGCCGCCGAGGCCACCCGCTGGCTGGACCCCGACGACCGGGCGCTGCTGTCGCTGTGGTGGCTGGAGGCGGCGGGCGAGCTGACGCGGGCGGAGGTGGCGGCCGCGCTGGAACTGTCGCCGCAGCACACGGCGGTGCGCGTGCAGCGGATGAAGGCGCAGCTGGAGACGGCCCGGCTGGTGGTGCGGGCGCTGTCCGCGCAGCCGCGCTGCGTGCTGCTGGACGACGTGGTCGCGGCCTGGGACGGCGTCCCCTCCGCCCTGTGGCGCAAGCGCATCGCGCGCCACGCCCGGGACTGCACGGTCTGCGCCGGCTTCCAGTCGGGGCTGGTGCCGGCGGAGGGCCTGCTGGTCGGCCTGGGGCTGGTGCCGGTGGGGGCCGGCCTGCTCGGTGCGGCCGGCCTGCTCACCGGGCTCGGCTCCGGGACGGCGGACGCGACGCCGCTGTCCTTCGCCGGGACCTCCGCCGGGCGCGCGCCCGCGGGACCGGAGGACCTGCCGGCGGGGCCGGGAACGGCGTACGGGGAGTCGGGCCCGGCGTCCGCCGACGCCCCGACCGAGGCCCTCGGGACGGTGGCGGTGGACGGGGCCCGGACGAGCCGCGCGAGCCGCCGCGCGCGGAGCCGGGCGCAGAAGCGGCGGGGCCGCAGCGTCGCGGCCGTGGCCGCGGCCCTGCTGGTCACCGGCGGCACGATATCCGGGATAGCCCTCCTGACGCCGGACGGCGGAGGGGACAGGACCCGGGCGGCCTCCACGGTCGGCCCGGAGCCCACCGCGTCCGCCTCCTCCTCCCCGAGCCCTTCCGCCTCCGCCTCGGT
The DNA here is from genome assembly GCF_055574875.1 of Streptomyces sp. NPDC034670. Classification (NCBI taxonomy): domain Bacteria; kingdom Bacillati; phylum Actinomycetota; class Actinomycetes; order Kitasatosporales; family Streptomycetaceae; genus Streptomyces; species Streptomyces sp. NPDC034670. The sequence goes on along the minus strand of NZ_JBVITR010000048.1, from coordinate 5,790 downwards.
CTCCGCCTCCGCCTCGGCTTCCTCCTCGCCCTCGGCCTCCGCCTCCGCATCCGCCTCCGCCGACCCGTCCCGGGAGCCGGGCACCTCGGCCGCACCGAGCCCCGGCAGGGACCGCACGACCTCCGCCGCCGCGCGCCCCGCACAGCCCCCCAGGACGTCCCGTCCGGCGGCACCGCCCACCGCGCCCGCGGCCGCTCCGGGCGGCACCCCGGCCGCCCAGGTCCTGGCCCTCACCAACACCGAGCGGAGCAAGGCGGGTTGCGGACCCGTGACGTCCGACGACCGTCTGGCCAGGGCGGCCCAGCTGCACAGCGAGGACATGTCCGCCAACGGCTACTTCTCCCACACCGGGCAGAACGGCAGCAGCTTCGTCGACCGGGCCAAGGCGCAGGGACACCCGAGCCCGGGCGCCGAGAACATAGCCCGCGGCCAGAGCTCCGCCGCGAGCGTCATGGAGGCCTGGATGAACTCCCCGGGCCACCGCGCGAACATCCTCAACTGCTCGCTCAGGACCCTGGGCGTCGGCGTGGTCACCAGCGACTGGACGTGGACCCAGGTGTTCGGCTACTGAGACGACCGCAGGTCAAACGACCATGTGCCCTCCTGGGCCGTCCCCGGGCCGCCCTCTGCGGGTTCCCGTCCCCGGAGGGGCGTTCACGGCGGCCCGGGTCCGGGTCCCGCGCGACACCCGGACGCCGGGAACCACGTCCGCTCCACGGTGCGGGGGCCGAGGGCGGACGGGACGGGAGCCGGGCGAGGCGGGCGAGGGGCGGGCGAAGGACGGTCGGGTGACCGGCTTGGTCAGGACGCCGGGGGACGGCCGGTACGCTCCCGGCCATGACGGCATCTCCGACGGGCTCCGAGGCGGCCCGCCCGACCGCGCTGTGGGGCGCCTCCTCGGTCTCGCTGGGCGTCTTCCTGGTCAGCTGGGCGCTTTGCTGGGTGAACGCGTACGTCGTGAACGACGACCTGCCGAACACCTGTGGCGACCTGCGCCGGCGGAGCTTTCCGCCGGAGGTGGCGTGCGCCTCCGCGGACGGCACGCTCACCGGCGCGAACGCCGGCTGGGTCGAGGCCCTGTTCTTCACCTCGCTCGTGACGTGCGTGCTGCTCACGAGCATGGTGCTGGCGCTCGCGTCTGTCCGCAGGAAGTGACGCGTACGGTCCGGGCCCCCGCTCGGCCGGGCCCGGCCGGAGGTCGCGTCGCCCGCGCCGGTCCCGGTCCGGTGGATCGCCGGGACCTCGCCGGCGTGCGCGGCGGGCACCGGCGCGACGGTCACGTCGGTCGCGTCGCCCGGACCGGGCGCGGGCGGTGTGCTCCCTCGTTCCCTCCGGCCGGTCAGGACGCGGCCGGCGCGACGGTCAGGAGCCTGCCCATGGCGGCGAGGACCGACGGCTCGACCCGGTAGTACACCCAGGTGCCGCGCCGCTCGGAGGTGAGCAGTCCGGCCTCCTTGAGCTTCTTCAGGTGGTGGGACACGGTCGGCTGGGAGACGCCGACGTCGGAGATGTCGCACACGCACGCCTCGCCGCCCTCGTGCGAGGCCACGGCCGAGAACAGCCGCAGCCGCACCGGGTCACCGAGCGCCTTGAACATGCGCGCGGCCGTCTCGGCCTCCTCGGCGGTGAACGGGCGTTCGGTGAGGGGAGGACAGCACGGTGCCGCGGCCCCGGACCCCTCGGGCTCGAGCAGCGGAAGCGCCTGGGTGTGAGACATGTGTCTATGTTGACACATGTCTAACCAGGCGGACCGGTGCATGTCTGACCAGGCGGATCGGTGTGCGGCCGCGGGACCTGGATCGATATTCCTCGATATTGACGTATGTCGATGCGGGTGTCATGCTGGCCGCACAGGACATCGACAGATGTCGAAGCAGAAGAGTCCGGCGGGCGCCTGCCCGGCAGGCCGCCCCGTCCGGCAGGAGGTACGCCATGTCCCGCGTCCAACTCGCCCTCCGCGTCCCGGATCTCGACGCCTCGGTCGCCTTCTACAGCCGGCTGTTCGGCACCGGGCCCGCCAAACTCCGCGACGGGTACGCCAACTTCGCCGTCGCCGAGCCTCCGCTCAAGCTCGTCCTCATCGAGGGCGATGCGGACGGGGCCACCCGCCTGGACCACCTCGGCGTCGAGGTCGCGTCGACCGAGGCCGTCCGCGCCGCCGCCGCCCGCCTGGGCGAGGCCGGCCTGGCCACCACGCAGGAGGACGACACCACCTGCTGCTACGCCCTCCAGGACAAGGTCTGGGTGCACGGCCCCGGCCGGGAACCCTGGGAGGTGTACGTGGTCAAGGCCGACGCCGACACCCGTACCGGGGGACGGGACGGCTCCTGCTGCGGGTGAGGGGCCGCCCGGGTGAGGCGAGGGCCTCGGCGAGTTCGGGGTGGCGGCCGTCCGCGGCGACGGCGGCGAGGTAGCGGGCCTCGGCCTCGGCCCGGCCGGGGCGCCGCGTGGCCGGGGCCCGCGCGATCTCGTGGGCGACGTGTCCGGCCACGAACGCGGTGAGCTGGGCGAAGACCTCCAGCTTCGCCCCGCCGTCCAGCCCGGTGGGCCGCAGGACGGCGAGCACGTGCTCCAGGAAGGCCAGGGTGCGGGGGCCGGGGGTGCGGGGGGTGGCCAGGGCCGCGGGCAGCCAGGGGTGGCGCAGCATGTGGGCGCGCTGGAGGTGGGCGACGGCCTTCAGGTCGGCGCGCCAGTCGCCCGTGGGCGGGCCCGGGGGCGACAGTTCGCCGCTGACGTGGTCGGCCATCAGCTCCAGCTCCACGCGGACTCGGCGCTGCTGCTGCCCCACGCTCCCGGACCCGCCTGAGCCGGCGGCCCCGTTCAGCGCTCCCCCGCCGCGGCGGGGGGAGACGAGGACGCGGGACCGGGGCCCGGGGGGATGCGCAGGGCCAGGAGCGCCATGTCGTCGTGGCCGTCGCCGGGGTGGTGGTCGGCCAGTGCCCGTACGAACTCCGGCAGGGGCCGCGAGACGTGGGCGGCGGCGAGGCCGGCGAGCGCGGTCAGGCCCTCGTCGAGGGAGCGGGCGGGGTGCTCGACGAGCCCGTCGGTGAAGAAGACCAGGGTGGAGCCCGCGGGCAGGGGGCGGAGGTGGTCGGGCCGTCGCTCGCGGGTGCTCACCCCGAGCGGCAGGCCCGGTTCGGCGTCCAGGTAGTGCGCCTGCGAACCGGGGCCGATCAGCAGGGGCGGGAAGTGCCCGGCGGTGCTCCAGCGCAGCACCCACCCCGCCCCCTCGGACTCGATGCGCGCCAGGCAGGCCGTGGTGATCGGGATGCTCGGGGTGACGTGCACGGTGCGGTCCATCTGGGCGAGGACCTCGCTGGGCGGGGTGCGCCGGTCGTAGAGCAGCGCGCGGAGCATGCTGTGGGCCTGGGCCATGGCGGCGGCGGCCCGCAGGTCGTGGCCGCCGACGTCGCCGATCATGATGCCGACCGCGCCGTCGGGCAGCACGATGGCGTCGTACCAGTCCCCGCCGAGCCGGTTGGGTTCGGCGGCGGGCCGGTAGACGGCGGCGGCGGTGAAGGGACGCAGGTCGGGCAGGGTGGGCAGCAGCAGTCGCTGGAAGGTCTCGGCGCTGTCGCGGACCTGCCCGAACAGGCGGGCGTTCTCGATCGCGATGCCGGCGGCGCCGGCGAGGGCGACGACGATCTCCTCGTCGTCGCGGTCGAAGGGCCGCCCGTCGCGGCGCTCCGACAGGTAGAGGTCGCCGTAGATCTCGCCGCGGACGCTGATGGCGACCCCCAGCAGGGTGCGCATGTGCGGATGGCCGGGCGGGAACCCGACCGAGGAGGGGTGGGCGGTGAGGTCGTCGAGGCGCAGCGGCTCGGGGTGGTGGATCAGGTGGCCGAGCACACCGCGGCCGTGGGGGAACGCCACCCCGGCCAGGTCGGCGCGTTCGCTCTCGCTCAGCCCCGCCGTGATGAACTCCTTGAGGTGCTCACCGGACTCGTGCAGCACTCCCAGGGCTCCGTAGCGGGCGCCGACCAGGTCCATGGCGGTCGTGACGATGCGCCGCAGCACCACCGGCAGGTCCAGTTCCCCGCCGATGGCCAGCACCGCGCCCAGCAGGCCCTGCAACCGGTTCTTGGCGTCGGCCAGCGCCCGCAACTGCGTGCCGATCTGGTCCAGTTCGGTCTGCAGGTGCAACCGCAGGCCGGGCACCCGCGACAGGGGGGACTGCTCCGGCTGCCCGGGCCGGTCCTCGCCGCTCACCGCGCCCACCCCTGCCGCCGGGGTCCGGCCGGGAGCCCGCCCCCGGTGCCGGCCGGGGCGCCGGGGGCCCCGGCCGCGGCCCTCGCCCGCGCCGTCGTCCCCACCCGGCGGTCACGGCGGAGCCGCTCATCCGGACACTCACACGAGCGGTACACCCGGCCTCCCGGCACGACCGTGAGCGAACAGGGCACGACGTCACACGGAAAACAGTCTAATCCGCCCATTGCTCCACAAAAAGATCTCTCGGCTCCCGCCGCCCCGGATCGGGTCGCTCGGCCCCCGTCCGGCCCGGCCGGACGGGGTCAGCGGGCCTCAGACACGGGCGGGGGCGCCGGGGCCCGGCGGCCGACGATCACCGGGGCCGGGCCCGCACGGCCGGGCCCCGACCGGGCCGGAGCGGGTCCGCGGGCGGTCCCGGCCACGGCGGCGGACGGCACACGGGAGCGCCGGCCGCCCCGGCCGGCGCCCCTTCGGGCACACGAACCGGCGCCCCTTCGGGCACACGAAGAGGGCGAGGCCCGAAAGCCTCGCCCGACCTCGTGGGATCCGGCTCAGGGCCACACCAGGCAGTACGCCTGGTGCCCCGCCTCGTGCAGCCGGTGGCTGAAGTCCTGCCACTCGTGCAGCAGCCGGTACACGTTGAACGCGTCCCGCGGCCCGCCGCGGTCCGGGACCGTCGACCAGATGAACGCCGCCGCGCCCACCGCCTCCTCGCCGATGTCCCGCAGGGGGTCGACGACCGTCATGGGGAGTTTCACGACCGCGTAGTCGGGGTGCAGGACGACCAGTTCGAGGGGCGGGACCTTGTGCAGGGGGACGCCCTCGATGCCGGTGAGGACCATGGCGGCCATGGTCTCCGGCTTGATCTTGGTGAACATGCCGTTCATGCCGAGCTCGTCGCCGCCGAGTTCCTCGGGACGCATCGAGATCGGGACGCGGGCCGCGGTGGCGCCGTCCGGCGCGCCGAAGTATTTGTACGTCACCCCCACCCGACCACCATTCCTGCTCCCCGCTCTCAGCGGACCGGCCCGTCCGTCGGTCCGCTCGAGCTCGCCCGGTGCACCGTGTGCCTGACGCGCCTCGTCCGTGTTCTCCGCGTTCTTCGCGCTCTCCGCCTCGCGCCGGTGCCTTCCCCGCCGGGCACGTCGAGGACCCAGGCCGTCGGTCCCCTCGCCCAGTCCGCCACCGCGATGCATATCTCCACCCGACTGCTTTTCTAAGGCGCGCGGCCCCCGCCGCGCAACCCGATCATCGTGTCAGTGACCTCCCCCACGGCCGCCCGCCGAAACGTGCGGTGAAACAACTGTCCGCGGGACTTCACAGCCGCCGGCCGGTCCGAGCCGTGTGAGCTGTGTGGATCGGACGCCAGTTTCGCAGATCACGGCGGTTCCGGGGGCGGATGCCGGATGACGGGGAGGAGACCGGGGGGAGCTGTCCTGATCCCGGCCCTCCGGCCGCTCGGGTCCGGGGCGCCCGGGGGCCCCGGACCCCGCCCCCGGGCGCCCCGGATCCCGCCCCCCAGCCGCCCCCCCCCCCCCCTGCCTCCCCTGAACAAGTCCCGCGGGCCCGGAGCCCGGGAAG
>NZ_JBVITR010000047.1:36073-59411 GCF_055574875.1 Streptomyces sp. NPDC034670 | reverse complement strand
CCCCCCCCCCCCCCCCCACCCCCCCCCCCCCCCCCCCCCCCCCCCCCCCCCCCCCCCCCCCCCCCCCCCCCCCCCCCCCCCCCCCCCCCCCGGCGGCGTTCGTCCGGATCCCGGGCGCAGCCGGGAGCGCGTCGTGCCGCGAAGGGCCCGCGGCGACTCGCGCCGCGGGCCCTTCGGCGTGTCTGTGACCGGGCCCCTCAGACCTCGTCGCGGCGCAGTGACGGCTTGAGCTCCTTGAGCCGGCCCAGCAGGCCGTTGATGAACGAGGGCGACTCGTCCGTGGAGAACTCCTTCGCCAGCTGCACCATCTCGTCGAGGACGACGGCGTCCGGGGTCTCGTCGACCCAGAGCAGCTCGTAGGCGCCGAGACGCAGGATGCTGCGGTCGACGACCGGCATCCGGTCGAGCGTCCAGCCGACCGAGTACTGGGACAGCAGCTCGTCGATGCGCCGCGCGTGCTCGGCGTAGCCCTCGACCAGCTGCATCGTGTACTCGCTCACCGGCGGCTGCCGGGTGTCGGTCCGGGAGTGCCGGATCCAGTCCGCGAGGACCGTCAGGACGTCGGCGCCGCGCTGGTCGCCCTCGAAGAGGATCTGGAAGGCACGCTTGCGGGCCGTGTTGCGGGCAGCCACGGTTAGCTGTTCACCCGGCCGAGGTAGTCGCTGGTGCGGGTGTCGACCTTGATCTTCTCGCCGGTGGTGATGAAGAGCGGGACCTGGATCTGGTGGCCGGTCTCCAGCGTGGCGGGCTTGGTGCCGCCGGTGGAGCGGTCGCCCTGGACGCCCGGCTCGGTCTCCTGGACGGTCAGCTCGACGGCGGCGGGCAGCTCGACGAAGAGCACCTCGCCCTCGTGGGTGGCGACGGTGGCCTCGAAGCCCTCGACGAGGAAGTGGGCGGCGTCGCCGACCACCTTGCGGTCGATGTGCAGCTGGTCGTAGGTCTCCATGTCCATGAAGACGAAGTAGTCGCCGTCCATGTAGGAGAACTGCATGTCGCGCTTGTCGACGGTGGCCGTGTCGACCTTGACGCCGGCGTTGAAGGTCTTGTCGACGGTCTTGCCGGACAGCACGTTCTTCAGCTTGGTGCGCACGAAGGCCGGGCCCTTGCCGGGCTTGACGTGCTGGAACTCGACGACGGACCAGAGCTGGCCGCCTTCGAGCTTGAGCACCATGCCGTTCTTGAGGTCGTTCGTGGAAGCCACGGTTGAGGAATCTCCTGGACTGGACTGACGTGGACGACCCCGGGGCGGCGCACAGCGCGAGGCTAGAGCGCGAGCAGCTCCTTGGTCGTGATGGTGAGTAGCTCGGGTCCGCCGTCCGCCTCGGGGCGCACGACGAGCGTGTCATCGATCCGGACACCGCCCCGGCCCGGGAGGTGGACTCCCGGTTCGACGGTGACCGGCACGCAAGCGTCCAGTTTACCCATGGCCGCAGGGGTCAGCCGAGGGTCCTCGTCGATTTCGAGCCCGACCCCGTGCCCCGTGAGGGCGGGGAGGGCGTCGGCGTACCCGGCGGAATCCAGCACCTGGCGCGCCGCGCGGTCCACGTCGCGGCAGGCGGTGCCCGGCACGAGGGACTCCCGTCCGGCGCGCTGGGCGGAGAAGACGAGGTCGTACAGTTCGATCTGCCAGTCCGCGGGAGCCGTGCCGATGACGAAGGTGCGGCCGATCTCGCAGCGGTAGCCCCGGTAGGTGGCGCCGAGGCAGACGGAGAGGAAGTCGCCCTCCTCGACGCGGCGGTCGGTGGGCCGGTGACCGGGCCGCCCGGCGTTCGGGCCGGTGGCGACGGAGGTGGGGAAGGCGGGGCCGTCGGCGCCGTGGTCGACCAGACGGCGCTCCAGCTCCAGGGCGAGGTGGCGTTCGGTCCGGCCGACCAGGATGGACTCCAGCAGCTCGCCGAGGGCCTGGTCGGCGATCTCCGCGCCGATCCGCAGGCAGGAGATCTCCTCCTCGTCCTTGACCACCCTGAGCTGCTCGACCGCGTGCCCCGCGTCGGTCAGGCGCAGTCCGGGGGCGGCCGAGCGGATGGCGCGGTGCCGGGTCACGGTGAGGTGGTGCTCCTCGACCGCGAGGGAGTCGGCGCCCTGGGCGGCGGCGAGACCGGCCGCCGTGACGGCGGCGTCACCGCCGGCCCCGGGTCCGGCGTGCACGCGCAGCGCCTCGTCGGGCCGGGCCTGCGGCGACCGGTCCTCGGGCGGTCCGGCGCACACCAGCAGGTCCTCGGTCCTGCCCAGCAGCAGCACGGCGCCCTCGGGGGCGGCGCCCGCGAGGTAGCGCACATTGGCGGGCCGGGACACCAGCGCCGCCGCGCTGCCGCCCGCGTTGCAGCATTCCCGTACCCGCGTCCGGCGGACCGCGTACACCTCTGACATGACCCGAGCCTATGAGCGGTGGCCGGATACCGCCGGTCGAGAGGTCCGAGTGGGCGTCACCGCGCCCGCGGCCCGGGACCGCGGCCGGACCGCCGGCCCGGGCACGGGGCGCCGGCCTCACCAGGCCGGCGGACTCGCGATCGACCGGGCCAGGACGTCGTCCAGGAGCCTCGCCGTCTCCGGTATGTCGAGCTGGGAGTTGTCGATGATCGGGAGCCCCGAGCCGTACCAGCCGGCCATGCGGCCGTGGATGCCGGCGACCTCCTCGTCGCTCAGACGGCGGTTGCCGGAGCGTTCCGCGTTGCGCGCCAGGACGATGTCCAGGCCCGGCAGGAGGACGACGGGCAGCAGGCCGGGACCCACGTGCCGTTTCCAGCCGCCCAGGCCGACCACCGGGCGGTCGGGGAAGACGGCGTCGTCGAGGACGCACGAGATGCCGTTGGCGAGGAAGTTGCGCGCGGCGAAGCCGCAGGTGCGGCGGGCCAGGCGGTACTGGGCCTCGGAGTGGTCGTTCCACCCCGCCTGCGGGTCGGCGAAGCCCGAACGCACCCACTCGCGCACGTCGTCGAGGCTGATGTGCGCGGTCGGGACCCGGCGGTGGTCCGCCCAGTACCTGGCCACGCTGGTCTTCCCCGCGCCCGCGGGTCCGATGAGCAGCACGGCGACGGCCGTGCCGGCCGGGTCGGGGGGAGCGACGGCCTGCGGGGCACCGGGCGCGGCGACGGGACCGCCGGGCGGCAGCGGCACGTGACCGGTGGTGTCCGGCGGCGGGGGCATCGAGGCGTGCTGCGGGCCCGCGGGGGGCGGGGTGGGCCCGGGGTAGGCCGGTGCCGGAGGCGGCACCGGCACGGGGGCGGGTCCCTGGTGCGCTCCCGGGTGCTGGCCCGGGTGGTGTGCGGCCGGCGACCAGCCGGCGGCCGGTCCGTGCCCCGGCTGGTGGGGCGGCGGCAGCGGTGAACCCACTGCGTGCTGCATCCGGTGCCACTCCGTCTCGTACAGGCGATGGGCGCTGACAGCGGGGTACCCCCCGCGTGCTACCGAACGGTACCGCCCCCTGCCGTCGTTGTGTGAACGGCCGGGGGCGGCGGGCGGTGCCCGCCGCGGGCGGGCCGGTGGCCGGCCCGCCGGACGGGCGCGGCCCCCCGGGGCTACTGCCCCACCTCGCCGTACGCGGCGAGCAGGACGGCCGGGTCCGGTCCCTCCAGCACGGTGGGCTTGGCGAGACCGTCGAGGACGATGAAGCGCAGCAGGTCGCCGCGGGACTTCTTGTCGACCTTCATCGTCTCCAGCAGCCTGGGCCACTGGTCGTGACGGTAGTGCAGCGGCAGGCCGACCGACTCGAGGATCGTGCGGTGGCGGTCCGCGGTGGCGTCGTCGAGGCGGCCGGCCAGGCGGCCCAGTTCGGCGGCGAAGTGCATGCCCACCGACACCGCCGCGCCGTGGCGCCACTTGTAGCGCTCGTTCTTCTCGATGGCGTGGCCCAGCGTGTGGCCGTAGTTGAGGATCTCCCTGCGGCCCGACTCCTTCAGGTCGGAGGAGACCACGTCGGCCTTGACCCTGATGGACCGCTCGATCAGCTCGGCGGTGTGCGGGCCGGCGGGGGTGCGGGCGGCCTGCGGATCCGCCTCGATGAGGTCCAGGATCACCGGGTCGGCGATGAAACCGGCCTTGATGACCTCCGCCAGCCCCGAGACGTAGTCGTGGACCGGGAGGGAGTCCAGCGCGGCCAGGTCGCACAGCACCCCGGCGGGCGGGTGGAAGGCCCCCACCAGGTTCTTGCCCTCGGCGGTGTTGATGCCGGTCTTCCCGCCGACGGCCGCGTCCACCATGGCCAGCACGGTGGTCGGGACGGCGACCCAGCGCACGCCGCGCAGCCAGGTGGCGGCCACGAACCCGGCCAGGTCGGTGGTCGCACCGCCCCCCACGCCGACGATGACGTCGGTGCGGGTGAACCCGGACTGGCCCAGCGCCTTCCAGCAGTAGGCGGCGACCTCGGCGGTCTTGGCCTCCTCCGCGTTGGGCACCTGGACGGCGATGGCCTCGTAGCCCTGCTCGGCCAGGTCGGCGCGGAGCGCGTCGCCGGTCTCGGCCAGCGCCTCGGGGTGCACGACCGCCACCCGCTTGGCCCTGGTGCCGATCAGCCCGGCCAGCTCGCCCAGGAGCTGACGTCCCACCAGCACCTCGTACGGGTCGGTGCCCGCCGTGCCGCCGATGTGGATCCGGGTCACTGCCTCGCTGCTCATGCTTCCTTCAACTCCAGTGCGTTCAGGGCGGCTTCGGCGACCTCGTCGGGGGTGCGGCCGTCCGTGGGCACGGTGGCCGCGGCGACCTCCTCGTACAGGTGCCGCCGGGCCTCCATCAGCTCGCGCCACTGCTTGCGCGGATTGACCGCGAGCAGCGGCCGGGCGGCGCCCAGCCCGGTGCGCCGGACCGCCTCCTCGACGTCCATCGACAGGTACAGGACCCGCCGCCCGGCGAGCAGCGCGCGCGTGTCCGCGTCCAGGACCGCGCCGCCGCCCAGGGCCAGCACGCCGTCGTGCTCGGCCAGCGCCCGGCGCACGGCCCGCTTCTCGATCGCCCGGAAGGCGTCCTCGCCCTCGTCGACGAAGATGTCGGCGATGTCACGGCCCTCACCGGCGACGATGTCGTCGTCGGTGTCCCGGTACCCCACTCCCAGCCGCTCGGCCAGCAGCCGTCCGACGGTGGACTTGCCCACGCCCATCGGACCGACCAGCACGATCACCGGTGAGTTCACCGGATCGCCAGGTGCTCGAGGTACGACGTCACGTTGCGGCGGGTCTCGGCGACGCTGTCACCGCCGAACTTCTCCGCCACCGCGTCCGCGAGGACCAGCGCCACCATCGCCTCGGCGACGATCCCGGCGGCCGGCACCGCGCACACGTCGGAGCGCTGGTGGTGGGCCGCGGCCTCCTCCCCGGTGGCCACGTCCACGGTCCGCAGCGCCCGCGGCACGGTCGCGATCGGCTTCATCGCCGCCCGCACCCGCAGCAGCTCGCCGGTGGACAGGCCGCCCTCGGTGCCGCCGGAGCGGCCCGAGGCGCGCCGGATGCCCTCCCCGGTGGGGACGATCTCGTCGTGCGCCTCGGAGCCGGGCACCCGCGCCAGCTCGAAGCCGTCACCGACCTCGACGCCCTTGATCGCCTGGATGCCCATGAGCGCGGCGGCCAGCCGGGCGTCCAGGCGCCGGTCCCAGTGCACGTGCGAGCCCAGGCCCACCGGCACGCCGTGCGCCAGCACCTCCACGACGCCACCGAGGGTGTCGCCGTCCTTGTGGGCCCGGTCGATCCGGTCGACCATCGCCTTCGAGGCGTCCGCGTCCAGGCAGCGCACCGGGTCGTCGTCCAGCCGCGCCACGTCCGCCGGGACCGGGTACACCCCGTACGGCGCCCTGACCTCGGCCAGCTCCACGACGTGGCTGACGATCTCGATGCCGGCCGTCTCCCTCAGGTACGACCGGGCCACCGCGCCCAGCGCCACCCGGGCGGCGGTCTCCCGCGCGGACGCCCGCTCCAGCACCGGCCGGGCCTCGTCGAAACCGTACTTCTGCATCCCGGCGAGGTCGGCGTGGCCGGGGCGGGGCCGGGTCAGCGGCGCGTTGCGGGCGAGGCCCGCCAGCACCTCCGGGTCGACCGGGTCGGCCGCCATGACCTGCTCCCACTTCGGCCACTCGGTGTTGCCCACCATGATCGCGACCGGGGAACCGAGGGTCAGGCCGTGCCGGACACCGCCGAGGAAGGTGACCTCGTCCCGCTCGAACTTCATCCGGGCACCGCGACCGTAGCCCAGCCGCCGCCTCGCCAGGTGGTCCGCCACCATCTCCGTGGTGACCGGCACGCCGGCGGGAAGACCCTCCAGCGTCGCCACGAGTGCGGGACCGTGGGACTCCCCCGCGGTCAGCCAGCGCAACCTGCTCAACGGTGCTCCTCCGTGCTCGCGCCCCGGTTACTGCCTGCGTGCACGTCTCCTCGCGCACGGCTGCGGCGTGACGGGGTGCGCGGCCCCGGTCCGCCACCTCCGATCCTCCCACGTCCGGGCCGCGGACCCGGCCGTCGGTCCATCAGGCGGACGGGCGGGCGCGGACCGGGCGGCCGGGGAACCGGGCCGGGATCCCGGCGACGCCGACGGCGGGGAGCACGGCTCCTCCTCCGTCCTCCCGTCACGCCCTCCCCGCGGGCCCTAGCGGGCGGCGAGCGCCCGCTCGCCCGCTTTCCGCATGGCCTCCAGCGGGGCCGGCGCCCGCCCCGTCATCTGTTCGACCTGGAGCACGGCCTGGTGCACCAGCAGGTCGAGTCCGCCGACCACGGCGCCGCCGTACGCCGACCAGCGGGCCGCCAGGACGGTGGGCCAGGGGTCGTAGAGCACGTCGAAGAGGGCCGCCGGGCGTTCCGGGACGGCCCGGGCGAGGGTGTCGGTGACGCCCGCCGGGGTGGTGGTGACGACCAGCGGGGCGTGCAGGGCCCGCTCGGCGTCGTCCCAGCCGGCGATGCGCACCGTCACCCCGAGCCGCTCGGCCCACCGCCGCATCTCGGCGGCGCGGACCGCGCTGCGGACGTAGACGACGACCTCGCCCGTGCAGATCCGCGCGAGCGCGGCGAGGGCGGACGAGGCGGTGGCGCCCGCGCCGAGGACCGCGGCGGTGTCCACCGTGTCGATGCCGTGCTCGCGCAGGGCGGCGACCATGCCGGGGATGTCGGTGTTGTCGCCGGTCCGGCGGCCGTCCGGGGCGAGGACGACGGTGTTGACCGCGTCGACCGAGGCGGCGGTGTCGCTGATCCCGTCCAGCAGCGGGATCACGGCCCGCTTCAGGGGCATGGTCAGCGACAGTCCCGCCCACTCGGGGCCGAGCGTCCCGAGGAACCCCGCCAGCGCCTCCTCGTCGACCTCGAACCGGTCGTACGTCCAGCCCTCGAGCCCCAGCTCCGCGTAGGCGGCGCGGTGCAGCACCGGGGAGAGCGAGTGGGCGATCGGGGACCCGAGCACGGCGGCGCGACGGGGTGCGGCCATCAGTTCTTCCTCGAGGCGTTCCACTTGTCGACCAGCTTCTGGTGCTCGGCGTTGGTCTTGGTGAACTCGCTCGTCTTGCCGTCGAGCGAGATGAAGTAGTACCAGCCCTCGTCCGTCGGGTTGAGCGCGCCCTTGATCGCGTCCTCGCCGGGGTTGCCGATCGGTCCGGGCGTCAGGCCCTTGTAGTAGTACGTGTTGTACGGGTTGTCGTAGTTCCGGAGTTCCTTGAGGGACAGGTCGAGCTTGCTCTGGTTCTTGATGTAGTTGTACGTGGAGTCGAACTCGAGCATGCCGTTGGTCTCGGTGTTGCCGGGTTCGAGACGGTTGTAGATGACCTCGGCCATCTTGCGGAAGTCGCTGTGACTGGTGCCCTCGGCCTGGACCATGCTGGCGACGGTGACCAGCTGCCACGGGTTCTCGAGGCCGAGGCTCCCGGCCTTCTCCTCGACGCCGAGCTTCTCGTAGGTCTTGGTGGCCTGGGCGACCATGCGCTTCAGGACGTCCTCGGGCTTCTGCCCCTTGGACACGCCGTAGCTGGACGGGAAGAGGAAGCCCTCCAGCGGGTCCTTGACGTTCTCGTGGCCCCGCGCCCACTCCGGCAGGCCGAGCTCCTCCCAGTCCTCCCGGGCGATCCTGGCGGTGGTGCCCTCCGCGACTTCGAGGCGCTGGTCGATGATCTTGTAGATGTCGGCGTTGCGCTTGCCCTCGGCGATGATCAGGTTGTCGCGGCTCTCGGGGCTGAGCATGAGCGCGACCGCGCTCTCGGCCGACATCTCCTTCTCCAGCGTGTAGACGCCGTCCTGGATGGCCTTGCCCTGCGGGTTGTCGGCCTGGGCCGCGACGAAGGCGTCGACGCTCTTGACCACGCCCTCCTTCTTGAGCACCTGGCCGATGGCGTACCCGCCGGCGCCCTCGGGGATCGTGACGGTCACCTGCTCGCCGTTGCCGTCGCCCGTGAAGTCCGGGGCGCTGCCGAAACGATCCTGGTAGAACTGGTACCCGAAGTAGCCGACCCCGGCGACTCCGCCGCCGAGGACCAGCACCACCACCAGGCAGGCGACGCCGCTGCGCCGCTTCTTCTCCTTGCCGCCCCTGCCCCGGCGCTCGCCGCGCCCGCGGCGGTCGTCCGGCTCGTCGTCGCGGTCGTCCCCGTCGTCGTGGTCGTCGTGGTCGTCGCGGTCGCCGTCGGCGTCGGCGAAGAAGGCGTGCTCGCCTTCGTCGGGGCCCGGGTCCCAGTCGGTCCGCGGCTCGGATCCGGTGCGGCCGCGGCCGGTCGGCCCGGGTTCGGCGCCCTCGTGGCCGGTCGGCCCGGACGGCGGGTAGGCGTCGGGGGCGCGGTAGTGGTCGGCCTGTTCCCCGCCGTACCCCCCGGCCTGTTCCCCGCCGTACCCCCCGGGCTGCTGCCCGTAGGGGTCCGTCGGGCCGGTGCCGTACGGGTCCTGGGGGTGGGCGCCGGTGGGCCAGCCGCCGGTGTCGTACTGCTGGGCGGCGTACTGCTGGTCGTACTGCGGGTACTGCTGCGGCTGGGCGTAGCCGTTCTGCCCGACGGCGTCCCAGCCACCGGTGTCGTGGTGCTGCGGCTCCTGCGGATGGTGCTGCGGCCGGCCGCCGTAAGGGGGCTGCTCACCCGGGTGGGTCTGCTGACCCTGCTGGGCCTGCCGGCCCCCCCATCCGCCGTCCCCGTACAACGGGTCGTCCGGATGCCACGGTTCGGAGCCTCGGCCCCGGCCATACTCAGTCATCGATCCCCTAGAGCCGCGAAGCGGCGGTCACCCGGCCACCTGACGACCCCGGTTTCCGTTCCGCTTCTTTCTTGCGGCGGCTGTTCGAACACCGCCGCATCGCGCGGAACGTTACCGTATCGCGATCAGGTGACCACTTCGACGCCCTCGCCGGGTGGTTCACCTGACACTCGTTCGGATTCCAGTGCCTGCTGAAGGATGATCACAGCGGCGGCCTGGTCGATGACGGAGCGTCCCTTCCTGGACTTCACGCCCGAGGCGCGCAGCCCCTGGCTCGCCGTCACCGTCGTCATGCGCTCGTCCACGAGTCTCACCGGAACGGGCGCGATCATGCCTGCCAGTTCCCGCGCGAATCCGCGGACCTTGGCCGCCGCCGGTCCCTCGCCCCCCTTGAGGGAGCGGGGGAGGCCGACGACGACCTCGATCGGCTCGTACTCCTCGACGAGCTGCTTCAGCCGCCGGTGGGCGGCCGGGACGTCCCGGCCGGGAACGGTCTCGACCGGGGTCGCGAGGATTCCGCCGGGGTCGCACGAGGCGACCCCGATGCGGGCGTCCCCGACGTCGATCGCGAGCCGACGTCCTTGGCGCATGGCTTCCGGCCCTACTTCGCCGTGTCGGCGACGAGCCGCTCGACGGCGTCGACGGCCTCGCCGACGGCGGCCGGGTTCTGGCCGCCGCCCTGGGCCACGTCCGGCTTGCCGCCACCGCCGCCGCCGAGGGCCTTGGCGGCGGTGCGCACCAGGTCGCCGGCCTTGAGCCCGCGCTCGCGGGCGGCCTCGTTGGTGGCAATGACCGTGAGCGGCTTCCCGTTGACCGTCGTGAACAGGGCGACCACGGCGGCCCGTCCGCCCTGGATGCGGCCGCGCACGTCGAGGACCAGCTTGCGCAGGTCGTCGGCGGTGGTGCCGTCCGGGACCTGTCCGGTGACCAGTGCGACGCCGCGCACGTCCTTGGCGGACTCGGCGAGGCCGGCGGCGGCCTGGAGCACCTTCTCGGCGCGGAACTTCTCGATCTCCTTCTCGGCGTCCTTCAGCCGGCCGAGCATGGCGGAGACCTTCTCCGGCAGCTCCTCCGGGCGGCCCTTCAGCAACTCGGTGAGCTGGTTGACCACCGTGTGCTCGCGGGCGAGGAAGCTGTAGGCGTCCACGCCGACCAGGGCCTCGATACGGCGCACGCCGGAGCCGATGGAGGACTCGCCGAGCAGCTTCACCAGGCCCAGCTGGGCGGTGTTGTGCACATGGGTGCCGCCGCACAGCTCCTTGGAGAAGTCGCCGATGGTGACCACGCGGACGCGCTCGCCGTACTTCTCGCCGAACTCGGCGATGGCGCCCTGCTTCCTGGCCTCGTCGATGCCCATGATGTCGGCCCGGACGTCGAGGTCGCGGGCGAGCACCTCGTTGATCTTCTGCTCCACGTCGAGCATGACCGTCTGCGGCACGGCGGACGGGGAGCCGAAGTCGAAGCGGAAGCGGCCGGGCTGGTTCTCGGAGCCGGCCTGGGCGGCCGTCGGGCCGAGGGCGTCGCGCAGGGCCTGGTGGGTGAGGTGGGTGGCCGAGTGGGCGCGGGCGATGGCCTTGCGGCGGCGGGCGTCGATGGAGGCGTGGGCCTTGGCGCCGACGGTGACCTCGCCGACCTGGACGACGCCCTTGTGGACGTAGACGCCCGGGACCGGCTTCTGGCAGTCGCGGACCTCGACGACGGCACCGGAGTCGGTCCTGATCCGGCCGGTGTCGCCGATCTGGCCGCCGCCCTCGGCGTAGAACGGGGTGCGGTCGAGGACGATCTCGATCTCGTCGCCCTCGGTGGCGGCCGGCGAGGAGGCGCCGTCGACGAGGATGCCGACGACCGTCGACTCGCCCTCGGTGTCGGTGTAGCCGATGAAGTCGGTGGCCCCGGCCCGGTCGGCGATCTCGCGGTAGGCGCCGAGGTCGGCGTGGCCGGTCTTCTTGGACTGGGCGTCGGCCTTGGCCCGCTCCCGCTGCTCCCTCATCAGGCGGCGGAAGCCGTCCTCGTCCACGGACAGCCCCTGCTCGGCGGCCATCTCCAGGGTGAGGTCGATCGGGAAGCCCCAGGTGTCGTGGAGCAGGAAGGCCTTGTCGCCGGGCAGGACGGTGGAGCCGGCGGCCTTGGTCTCGCTGACGGCGGTGTCGAGGATGTTGGTGCCGGCCTTCAGCGTCTTGAGGAAGGCGTTCTCCTCGGCGAGGGCGACCTTCTCGATGCGCTCCCGGTCGGTGATCAGCTCCGGGTACTGCTGTCCCATCATGCCGATGACGACGTCGACGAGGTCCTTGACGACCGGGCCGGTGGCGCCGAGCAGGCGCATGTTGCGGATGGCGCGGCGCATGATGCGGCGCAGCACGTAGCCGCGGCCCTCGTTGCCCGGGGTGACGCCGTCGCCGATGAGCATGGTGGCGGTGCGCATGTGGTCGGTGACCACGCGCAGGGAGACGTCGGAGGAGTCGGCGGCACCGTACTCCACGCCGGTCAGCTCGGTGGCCTTCCTGATGACCGCCATGGAGGTGTCGATCTCGTACATGTTCCGCACGCCCTGCAGGATCATGGCGAGTCGTTCCAGGCCGAGGCCGGTGTCGATGTTCTTGGAGGGCAGCTCGCCGAGGATCGGGTAGTCCTTGCCCGGGCCCTCGCCGCGCTCGTACTGCATGAAGACCAGGTTCCAGATCTCCACGTAGCGCTCGTCGTTGACGGCCGGGCCGCCCTCCTCGCCGAACTCCGGGCCCCGGTCGTAGTTGATCTCGGAGCAGGGGCCGCAGGGGCCGGGGACGCCCATGTCCCAGTAGTTGTCCTTCTTGCCCAGCCGCTGGATGCGCTCGGCGGGGACGCCGACGACGTCGCGCCAGATGCGCTCGGCCTCGTCGTCCTCCTGGTAGACGGTGATCCACAGCCTCTCCGGCTCCAGGCCGTAACCGCCCTTGTCCTGGGGCGCGGTGAGCAGCTCCCAGGCGAGCTCGATGGCGCCTTCCTTGAAGTAGTCGCCGAAGGAGAAGTTGCCGCACATCTGGAAGAAGGTGCCGTGGCGGGTGGTCTTGCCGACCTCTTCGATGTCGGGCGTGCGCACGCACTTCTGCACGCTGGTGGCGCGCTCGAAGGGCGGCTTGACCTCGCCCAGGAAGTAGGGCTTGAAGGGCACCATGCCGGCCGGGACGAGCAGCAGAGTCGGGTCGTCCGCGATGAGCGACGCCGACGGGACGACGGTGTGCCCGCGCTCCTCGAAGAAGCTCAGCCAGCGGCGGCGGATCTCGGCCGACTCCATCAGTGGTCCTCATTCCGGTTGTACGGGTACGTCTTGTACGTCGTTTCGTCCGCGGGCTCCCGGGCCGGGCCCTCGACGTACGCGGGGCTGTTGCGGTTCTCGATGACGGCGTGGCCGCGGGGGGCGGGGAGTTGGCGGTCGACGGGGGCGTTGAGCCCGAGCGCGTCGCCGAGTTCGGCCTCCCGCTGGGCCATGTTGGCGCGGACCTCGAGCGCGAAGTCCACGGCCCGGTCCCGGAGCCGGCCGCCGGCCTCGACCGCCTTGTTCGCCGCGGCGACGGCGAGGTGCTCGGGCGTCAGCTGCTTGAGCTTGCGGTTGACCTTGGTGGTGGCCCACACGCCGGCGGCGACGCCGGTGGTGAACCAGAACGTACGGCGGAACATCGCGGGTCAGTCCCTCTTCCCTCGGGTGTTCCCCCGGGTTCGCCTCTCCCGCCGCGCGCCCGGGACGGTGCGGCCCACGATCACGGTGCCGCGCCTCGCCGCCGGACCCCCGGCACCCTCCTTGCGGCCGCTGACGGCCCGGCGCACGCCGTAGCCGAAGGCGGCGACCTTGACGAGCGGGCCGCCGAAGGTGGAGGCCACCGTGGTCGACAGCGCGGAGGCGTTGGCGGTGACCTCCTGGACGTCGGAGGCGATCGCGTCGACCCGTTCGATCTGGGTCTGCGCGGAGCGCACCGCCGCGGAGGCGTCGGCCAGCAGCGGGACGGCCTGGTCGGTCACGTCCGCCACGAGCCGGGTGGTCGCCCTGAGCGTCTGGGCCAGCCTCGCGAGGGCCACCGCGAGGAAGGAGACCAGGATCGCCCAGAAAACGGCCACCAGGATTCCGGCCACCTCTCCACCGGACACTGTGTGCACCCGCTCCCTGAAACGTGCCTGAACATCGAGAAAGTCGTGGCACCGAGCCTATCGCGCCCGCGACGGGAGTCCGTACCGGATTACCGTCCGGCGCCGGCGGAGTTGCGCGAAGCGATTGTACGCAGTGCATACGGTTCAGTACTGTGCGTGTCCCATGCGGGATCATCGGCACGCCCCCACGCCGGGACACGGCAATCTGCCCCTGGAACCGGACCCCTTCGTGGGGCGTTCCGCGGAGCTGGCCGAGCTGTCCCGGGCGCTCGGCACCTCGCGCCTGGTGACGGTGACCGGGGCGGGCGGGGTCGGCAAGTCGCGCCTGGCCCTGCGCGCCGCCGCGCGGTGCGCGCCCCGGGACGGGGCGTGGCGGGTGGAACTGGCCCCGGTCAGGGATCCGGAGTTCGTGGACCACGCCGTCGTGGAGGCCCTGGGGCTGACGGACCACACCACCCGGCCGCCGTGCGAGACGCTGCTCGGCCATCTCGCCGGGCGCCGGGTCCTGCTGGTGCTGGACGGGTTCGAGCACCTGGTGGACGCCTGCGCCGCGCTGACGGCCGAGCTGCTGCGCCGGGCGCCGGGGCTGCGGGTGCTCGCCGTGGGGCGGCGGGCCCTGTCCGTCACCGGGGAGACGCTGTTCCCCCTGGCTCCGCTGCGCGAGGACGAGGCGGTGGCGCTGCTGGAGGAGCGCGCGGCGCAGCACGCGGTGTCCGCCGGGGACGGCCGTGCGGCGCGGGCGCTGTGCCGGCGGCTGGACGGGCTGCCGCTCGCGATCGAACTGGCCGCGGGGCGGCTCGGGACGCTGTCCCCGGAGCAGCTGCTGGAGCGGCTCGACGACCGGTTCCGGCTGCTGACCGGCGGCTGCCGGGACGCCCTGCCCCGCCACCGCACGCTGCGCACGGCGATCGGCTGGAGCCACGAGCTGTGCACGGCCGGGGAGCGGCTGCTGTGGGCGCGGCTGTCGGTGTTCGCGGGGCCGTTCGACCTGGAGGCCGCCGAGTACGTGTGCGGCGGGAACGGACTGCCCGCCGACGACGTCCTCGACGTGCTGACCGCGCTGCTCGCGCAGTCGGTGCTGACGCGCGAGGAGACCGCGGCGGGCGTGCGCTACCGGATGCTGGACACGCTGCGCGCCTACGGCGGTGAATGGCTGGCGGCCACGGGCGACGCGGAGCGGGTCGGGCGGCGGCACCGGGACTGGTACGTGGGGCTGGCCACCTGGTGCGAGCTGGACTGGTTCTCCCCGCGGCAGAGCGAGATCGCCGCGCGCGTGGAGACGGAGCTGCCGAATCTGCGCCGCGCCCTGGAGCTGGCCCTGGGCGAACCGGAGGAGGCGTACCTGGGGCAGTTCCTCGCGGGCTCGCTGTGGTTCTACTGGGTCGGCTGCGGCCGGCTGTCGGAGGGGCGGCACTGGCTGGAGCGGGCCGTCCGGCTGGATTCCGGCCACGAGCAGCCGCGGCTCAAGGCCCTGTGGGTGCTGGGGTACGTGGCGATCCTGCAGGGCGACACCGTGCCCGCGCTGGCGGCGCTCCAGGAGTGCCGCCGGGAGGCGGAGCGGGCCGGGAACGGCACGGCGCTGGCGTACGCCGAGCACCGCACCGGCTGCCTGGCCCTCGTCGCGGACGACATGCCGCGCGCGGAGAGGCTGCTGCGCTCGGCGCTGGACCGCTACGGGGAGATCGGCGAACTCAACAGCAACGTCCTGATGGGCCGGGTCGAACTGGCGATGGCGCGCGCCTTCCAGGGCGATCTGCCGGAGGCGGTGCGGCTGTGCGAGGACGTGCGCCGGACCTGCGACGACCACGGTGAGCGGTGGGCCCGCACCTACGCCCTCTACGTCCTGGCGTACGCGGCCTGGAGCGAGGGCGATCCCGGCGGGGCGCGGACGCTGCTGACGGACTGCCTGGAGGGGGCCCACGCCTTCCGCGACCTGCTCGGCGCCGTGCTGGCGCTGGAGCTGATGGCACTGGTCACCGTGACGGAGGGGGAGGCCGCCGAGGCGGCGGTGCTCCAGGGGGCGGCGGACCGGATGTGGCCGGCGGTGGGACTGCCGCTGTTCGGCTCGGCCCACTACAACGCGCCGCGCGAGCTGTGCGAGGCGCGGGCCCGTGAGTGCCTCGGCGACGAGCGGTACGAGGAGCACCGGCGGAGGGGATCGCGGCTCGGCCGGGACGAGGCGGTCCGCCGGGCGCTGCGGCGGCCCGGAAGGCCGTCCGCCGCGCCCGTGCCGCGCGGGCCGGTGCGGCGGACGGCCACGGGCGCCCCCACGCACGAGCCCGCCGCCCCGCCCACCCGGAAGGGTGGGGAGACGGCGGGCTGAGGTACCGCGTGCCTGCTCGGGTCAGCGGGCGTAGAACTCGACGACGAGCTGCTCGTCGCAGATCACCGGGATCTCCTTGCGGTTCGGCTCGCGGTCCAGGCGGAACGCCAGGGCCTTGAGGTTCACCTGGAGGTAGCGCGGGGTCTCGCCCTCGGGGGCGAAGCCGCCCTCACGGGCGATCTGGAAGAGCGTCTTGTCCTTGCTGCGCTCGCGGACCTGCACGACGTCGTCCGGGCGGACACGGAAGGAGGGCTTGTCGACCTTCTTGCCGTTGACCTGGATGTGGCCGTGCGTGACCATCTGGCGGGCCTGGTAGATCGTGCGGGCGATGCCCGAACGCAGGACCAGCGCGTCGAGGCGGCGCTCGAGCTCGATGACGAGGGCCTCACCCGTCTTCATCGTGGTCTTGGCGGCACGCTCGTACGCGCGGACCAGCTGGCGCTCGGAGACGTCGTACTGCGCGCGCAGGCGCTGCTTCTCCAGCAGACGGACCTTGTAGTCCGAGTTCTGCTTGCGGCCACGGCCGTGCTCGCCGGGCGGGTAGGGGCGGGCCTCGAAGTACTTGACGGCCTTCGGGGTCAGCGCGATGCCGAGGGCACGCGACTTCTTGACCTTGGGGCGGGACTGATTCGCCACTGTCTTTCGTCTCTTTTCCGCAGTTGTCGGCTCACCAGGGTTAGGGGAGGTCGCATCCGCAGCCGGGGAAACCCGCGGGTCCTCGACGAGGGCCTGTCGGGCAGCCGCTCCCCTGGTCTGGGCACATACGTGCAGCACGCGAGTGGCCCACCGACCGCTCCCGGGAATCCGGGTGGTGGTGGGCTGCCCGCGACACCGTTCGCCGGTGCGCGACGCTCCTGGAGGTCCCGCCGCCGCACGGCGGTGGGGCTCCTGCTGGATGTCCCGCTCTGGTGGTGCCGACTCCCCTCTCAGGGGCCGGACACGGGACGCAGCACTTCGGGGAAGTCTACAGGGTGCTCAGGGCCGCTTCCGACCGAGGTGCTTCCTGGTCCACTCCACGGCGTCCGCGTACCGGGCCTCGGCGCCGTGCCGGGTGGGCTCGTAGTACTGGCGGTCCCGGAGGGCGTCCGGGGCGTACTGCTGTGCGGCGATGCCCTCGGGCAGGTCGTGGGGGTACACGTACCCCTGGGCGTGCCCCAGCTCGGCCGCGCCCCGGTAGTGCCCGTCGCGCAGGTGCGGCGGCACGGGTCCGGCCAGGCCCTTGCGCACGTCGTCGAGGGCGGCGCCGATCGCGGTGGTGGCCGCGTTGGACTTGGGGGCCAGGGCGAGGGCGATGGTGGCGTGGCTGAGGGTGAGGGCAGCCTCGGGAAAGCCGATCATGGCGACGGCCTGGGCGGCGGCGACCGCGATCGACAGGGCGTTCGGGTCGGCGAGGCCGATGTCCTCGCTGGCGGAGATCATCAGCCGGCGGGCGATGAAGCGGGGGTCCTCGCCGGCCTCGATCATCCGGGCCAGGTAGTGCAGGGCGGCGTCCACGTCGGAGCCGCGGATGGACTTGATCAGGGCGCTGGCGACGTCGTAGTGCTGGTCGCCGCCGCGGTCGTACTTCACCGCGGCCCGGTCGACCGTCTCCTCCAGCGTGGTCAGGGCGATCTCCGCCTCGCCCTTGTCGAGCGCGGCCCCGGCGGCGGCCTCCAGGGCGGTCAGCGCGCGGCGGGCGTCGCCGCCGGCGATGCGCAGCAGGTGGCCCTCGGTGTCCTCGGGGAGGGTGACGGCGCCCTTCAGGCCCCGCTCGTCGGTGAGCGCCCGCCTCAGCAGGCCGCGGACGTCGTCGTCGGTGAGGGGCTCGAGCGTGAGCAGCAGGGAGCGGGACAGCAGCGGGGAGATGACCGAGAAGTAGGGGTTCTCGGTGGTCGCGGCGATCAGGGTGACCCAGCGGTTCTCCACGGCGGGGAGCAGGGAGTCCTGCTGGGCCTTGCTGAAGCGGTGGATCTCGTCGAGGAAGAGGACGGTCTCCTGGCCGTACCCGCCGGAGGCGCGGCGGGCGCCGTCGATGACCGCGCGGACCTCCTTGACGCCCGCGGTGATCGCCGACAGTTCGACGAAGCGCTTGTGGGTGGCCTTGGAGACGACGTAGGCCAGGGTCGTCTTGCCGGTGCCGGGCGGCCCCCACAGGATCACCGAGGACGGGCCGGCGGGGCCCGAGGAGCCCTCGCCGACCAGTCTGCGCAGGGGGGATCCGGGCTTCAGCAGGTGCTGCTGGCCCACCACCTCGTCGAGGGTGCGCGGACGCATCCGGACGGCCAGCGGGCTGCCGGCCGGGTCCTTCTCCTGGCGTTCTTCTGCTGCGGCGGTGAACAGGTCGGGCTCCACGCTGAAACCCTAAAGGACCGCACCGACGGCGCGGCGGGCGCGGTCAGCCGGTCCAGAAGTCCCACCAGCGGGTCAGGATCAGCATGCCGATGATGCCGATGTGCAGGACCGGGAGCACCCAGGTGAACTCGCCGAAGAAGCCCCTCAGCCAGCCCGGCGCGGGCAGGAAGCCCTGGCGGACGTTGAACGACGTGACGTACCAGAACATGACGATCGTGGCGACCCAGGCCAGGCAGCACCACAGGCACAGGGCGTTGATCCGGTACAGGGACTGGAACATCAGCCAGGCGCAGAAGACGGTGCCGAAGAGCGTGCCGGCGTTGAGGGTGAGCCAGTACCAGCGCGGGAAGCGGGCGCCGGCGAGCAGGCTCATGCCGACGCAGACGACGATGCCGTAGGTGACGAGGCCGAGCATCGGGTTGGGGAAGCCGAAGACGGAGGCCTGGTCGCTCTCCATCACGCTGCCGCAGGAGACGACGGGGTTGAGACTGCACCCGGGGACGAACGTCTCGCCCCTGACCTTGGCCTCGAGCAGCTTGAACTTGTCGAGCGTGATCACCCACGCGGCGAGCACACCGGCCGCACCGGTGATCACCAGGAGGAGGGCGAGGGCCCGGCTCGCCCCTTCCCTGCGCGGCGCGGCGGCGCGCTCCGGCGAGGAGGAGGGCTCGGGCTCCATGGCGACGTCCCTGACTGTCGTCTTGCTCATCACGCCGATTCCGTCACTAGAGAGTGTGGACCTGCTTCGGGCAGGGCCATTGTGCCGTACGGGACCACGGCTGCGCCGTCCGCCGGACACAAAGGCACACCGGCGATCACCCGTGGGCGTTCGGTTTCGGCCGACGCGCGTGCCGTGACCGCACACGCGCTCCCCCAGGGACCCCGCGCGGGCGAAGCCGCGTCCGCGCGGTTGACGAGGACGCCGGGCGCCCCGAAGTGCCCGGCGTCCGCGCGCCGGGTCAGCCGAGCCGTGACTCCAGCTCCGCGACGATCTCGTTCACCCCGACCGCCGTCTGCTCGCCGGACTCCATGTCCTTGAGCTGGACGACACCCTCGGCGAGGTCGCGCTCGCCCAGCACCAGGGCGTAGCGGGCGCCCGAGCGGTGGGCGGCCTTCATCGCGGCCTTGAGGCCCCTGCCGCCGTAACTGAAGTCCGCCGCGACGCCGTTCTTGCGCAGCTCGGTGACCTTCGCGAACAGCACCCGGCGGGCCTCCTCGCCGAGCGGGACGGCGAACACGCTGGTGGCCTCGGGGAGCTGGAGCTCGACGCCCTCCGCCTCCAGGGCCAGCACGGTGCGGTCGACGCCGAGGGCCCAGCCGACGGACGGCAGCGCGGGGCCGCCGATCATCTCCGACAGGCCGTCGTAGCGGCCCCCGCCGCCCACCGCGGACTGGGAGCCGAGGCCGTCGTGGACGAACTCGAAGGTGGTCCGCGTGTAGTAGTCCAGGCCGCGCACCAGCCGGGGGTCGTCCTCGAAGGCCACGCCCGCGGCCGTGATCAGTTCGCGGACCTCCTCGTGGTACGCCTTGCAGGCGTCGCAGAGGTAGTCGCGCAGCAGGGGGGCGCCGGTCAGCTGCTTCCGCACCGACTCCCGCTTGTCGTCCAGCACCCGCAGCGGGTTGATCTCCGCGCGGCGCAGGGTGTCCTCGTCCAGGTCCAGGCCGCGCAGGAAGTCCTGCAGCGCGGTCCGGTACACCGGGCGGCACTCCTTGTCGCCCAGCGAGTTCAGCAGGATGCGGAAGCCGCTCAGGCCCAGCGAGCGGTACGCCTGGTCGGCCAGGATGATCAGCTCGGCGTCGAGGGCCGGGTCCTCGGCGCCGATCGCCTCGGCGCCGACCTGGGAGAAGTGGCGGTAGCGGCCCTTCTGGGGGCGCTCGTAGCGGTAGTACGAGCCGGAGTACCAGAGCTTGACCGGGAGGTTGCCCGCCTTGTGCAGGTTGGCCTCCAGGGCAGCGCGCAGCACGGAGGCGGTGCCCTCGGGGCGCAGGGCGAGCCGGTCGCCGCCCTTGGTCTCGAAGGCGTACATCTCCTTGGTGACGATGTCGGTGGACTCGCCGACACCGCGCGCGAACAGTTCGACGTTCTCGAACCCGGGCGTCTCGATGTAGCCGTAGCCGGAGCCGCGCAGCGGGGCGGCGATGGCCTCGCGGACGGCGAGGTACTTGGCGCTGTCCGGCGGGATCAGGTCGTACGTGCCCTTGGGGGCCTTGAAGGTGCTCACGGAAGGTCTCGTCACATTCCTCGTCGGGGAGCCTCGGCGGCTCCCTGGCCGCCGGCCGCCACCTGCCGCAGGTACGGGTTGGTGGCGCGCTCCTGGCCGATGGTCGTCTGGGGGCCGTGGCCGGACAGCACCACGGTCGAGTCGTCGAGCGGCAGGCACACGCGGGCCAGCGAGTCGAGCATCTCGGCCATGTCACCGCCGGGCAGGTCGGTGCGTCCGATGGAGCCGGCGAACAGCAGGTCGCCCGAGAAGAGGATCGGCGGGACGTCCGCCGCCTCGGGCAGGCCGAAGGTCACCGACCCCTTGGTATGGCCGGGCGCGTGCGCGACCGTCAGCTCCAGGCCGGCCAGCTCCAGCTTCGCGCCGTCCGTCATCTCCCTGACGTCGTCCGGCTCCCCCACGGCCAGCTCGCCCATCAGCGGCATCCCGATGGAGCGGCCCATCGCCTTCTCGGGGTCGCTCATCATGTACCGGTCCTCGGGGTGGATCCAGGCCGGTACGCCGTGCGCTCCGCAGACCGGGACGACCGAGGCCACGTGGTCGACGTGGCCGTGGGTGAGGACGACGGCGACGGGCTTGAGCCGGTGCTTCCTGACCGCCTCCTCCACTCCGGGGGCGGCCCGGTGGCCGGGGTCGATGATCACGCACTCCTCACCGGCGGCGGGGGCGACGAGGTAACAGTTCGTCCCCCAGGCACCGGCGGGGAACCCGGCAATGAGCACGATCGTCCTTCGTTGTGTCGATTACGGAGGTCTGCGACGGGCTGCGCCCGTGGTCAGAGCCTACCGGCGCTGCCGATTCCGCAGCGAACCCATATACCGTACGGGGCACACGCGCAGGGCCGGCTCACCGCGCCACGCGTACCGGTCGACACACGAGACGCATGAGGAGACAACCCGGTGGTCAGCCAGGAGCAGCGGCGGCGTCAGCTCGCCCGGGAGAAGTTCTTGCGGCAGCAGCAGCGCCGCACCGAAGCGCGGCGCAAGGCGCGGATCCGCAACTCGGTGATCGCGTCCGCCCTCGGGGTGGTCCTCGTGGGCAGCCTCGCGCTGTACACGACCGGAGCGCTCGAGCAGGACGACGACAGCACCAACGCCAACGCGGAGGTCACGCCGAGCGCGACCAGCAAGGCTCCGGACCCGTGCGACAAGCCCGCCGGGGGCGAGCCGAAGTCGGAGACCTGGAAGAAGGAGCCGGCGCTGTCCATCGACAAGTCGGCGAAGTACACGATGACGCTCGACACGACCTGCGGCGAGATCGAGGTGGCGCTGAAGGCGTCGGCGGCTCCGCGCACGGTCAACTCGTTCGACTTCCTGGCGGGCAAGGGCTACTTCGACCACACCAAGTGCCACCGGCTGACCACCGAGGGCATCTACGTGCTGCAGTGCGGCGACCCGACGGGCACCGGCACCGGCGGTCCCGGCTACACGATCCCGGACGAGAACCTGAAGGACGCGAGCCTGAAGGACAACGTCTACCCGGCGGGCACGGTCGCGATGGCCAACACCGGGCAGAAGGACAGTGGCGGCAGCCAGTTCTTCCTGGTCTACCGGGACAGCCAGCTCCCGCCCAGCTACACACCGTTCGGCACCGTCTCCGAGGACGGCATGAAGGTGCTGGAGAAGATCGCCGGTGCGGGGGCCCAGCCCGCCGACCCGGCCACCGGCAACACCGCGCCGAACGCGACGGTCGTGATCGACAAGGCGACGGTCGCGAAATCCTGACCCTCAACTGCGTAATTTCGGTCGCGCGGGATGCGGACAGGTGTCCCGTCGGTCGCCTATGTTGGCCGTGACGAAACTGTGGACGATGCCCGGGGGAACACGAGCCCCCCGCAGGCATCATGTGGAGGAGGCGCTGTGAGCAGCGACCCGTGGGGCCGCGTCGACGAGACGGGGACCGTGTACGTGCGTACGGCCGGCGGCGAGAAGGTCGTCGGTTCCTGGCAGGCCGGCTCTCCCGACGAGGCGCTGGCCTACTTCGAGCGCAAGTACGAGGGCCTGGTTGTCGAGATCGGCCTCCTCGAGAAGCGAGTGAAGACCACCGACCTGTCGTCCAAGGACGCTCTGACCGCGATCGAGCACCTGCGGGAGCAGGTCGACGCCCACCACGCGGTCGGTGACCTGGACGCCCTCAGGGCCCGGCTGGACAAGCTCGTGGAACTGGTGGAGGCGCGCCGCGAGGAGCGCAAGGCGCAGCGGGCCCGGCAGTCCGAGGAGGCGCGCCGGGCCAAGGAGGAGCTGGTCGCCGAGGCGGAGGAGCTGGCGCGGTCCGACCAGTGGCGGGCCGCCGGCGAGCGGCTGCGGGCCCTGGTGGACACCTGGAAGGGCCTGCCGCGGCTGGACCGGAAGTCCGACGACGAGCTGTGGCACCGGTTCTCGCACGCGCGGTCGGCGTTCTCCAAGCGGCGCAAGCAGCACTTCGCGCAGCTGGACGCGCAGCGCGAGGAGGCCCGCCGGACCAAGGAGCGGCTGGTCGCCGAGGCCGAGTCGCTGTCGGGCTCGACGGACTGGGGTCCGACCGCGGCGCGCTACCGCGAGCTGATGGCGGAGTGGAAGGCCGCGGGCCGCGCGCAGCGCGAGCACGAGGAGGACCTGTGGAACCGCTTCCGCGGTGCGCAGGACGTCTTCTTCGCCGCCCGCAGTTCGGTGTTCGCCGAGCGCGACGCGGAGCAGGCCGAGAACCTCAAGCTCAAGGAGGAGCTGGCCGGGGAGGCCGAGAAGCTCCTGCCGGTCACGGACCTGAAGGCCGCGCGGGCCGCGTTCCGCGCGCTCAACGAGCGCTGGGAGGCCATCGGCCACGTGCCGCGGGACGCACGGCCGCGCGTCGAGGGCCGGATGCACGCCGTGGAGCGCGCCCTGCAGGAGGCCGAGGAGGCGGAGTGGCGCCGGACGAACCCGGAGGCACGCGCGCGTGCCGAGGGTCTCACCGGCCAGCTCCAGGCCGCCGTGGACAAGCTGAAGGGCCAGATCGAGCAGGCCCGGGCGCAGGGCAACACCGCCAAGGCGGAGAAGCTGGAACGGGAGCTGGAGGGCCGCCAGGCCCTGCTGGACCAGGCGCTGAAGGGGCTGCAGGAGTTCGGCGGCTGAAGGGCCGCCCGCACCCGCGAAGGGTCTCACCGGCCAGCTCCAGGCCGCCGTGGACAAGCTGAAGGGCCAGATCGAGCAGGCCCGGGCGCAGGGCAACACCGCCAAGGCGGAGAAGCT
>NZ_JBVITR010000047.1:29441-35977 GCF_055574875.1 Streptomyces sp. NPDC034670 | reverse complement strand
AGCTGGAGCGGGAGCTGGAGGGCCGCCAGGCCCTGCTGGACCAGGCGCTGAAGGGGCTGCAGGAGTTCGGCGGCTGAAGGGCTGCCCGCACCCGCGAGAGGGGCCCCGTACCCGAGGTACGGGGCCCCTCTCGCGTGCTGTGCGGTCTAGGAGCGGGTGCGGGCCGAGGTCACGCGGTAGACGTCGTAGACGCCCTCCACGCCCCGCACGGCTTTCAGGACGTGTCCGAGGTGCTTGGGATCGCCCATCTCGAAGGTGAAGCGGGAGGTCGCCACGCGGTCCCGGGAGGTCTGGACGGCCGCGGAGAGGATGTTGACGTGCTGGTCGGACAGCACCCGCGTGACGTCCGAGAGGAGCCGGGAGCGGTCCAGCGCCTCCACCTGGATGGCGACCAGGAAGACGGAGGACTGGGTGGGCGCCCACTCGACCTCGAGGATGCGCTCGGGCTCGCGGGAGAGCGAGTCGACGTTCACGCAGTCGCTGCGGTGCACCGAGACGCCGCTGCCGCGGGTGACGAACCCGATGATCGGGTCGCCGGGCACCGGGGTGCAGCAGCGGGCCAGCTTGACCCAGACGTCCTCGACGCCCTTGACAACGACGCCGGGGTCGGAGCTGGAGCGGCGCTTGCGGCTGCGGCCGCGGGCCGGCGGGACCGACTCGTCGATCTCCTCGGTGGCCGCCTCCTCGCCGCCGAGGGCCTGGACCAGCTTCTGCACGATGTTCTGCGCGGAGACGTGGCCCTCGCCGATCGCCGCGTACAGCGCGGAGATGTCCGAGTAGCGCATCTCGTGCGCGAGCGTGACCAGGGAGTCGCCGGTGAGGATGCGCTGGATCGGCAGGTTCTGCTTGCGCATCGCGCGGACGATGGCGTCCTTGCCCTGCTCGATGGCCTCGTCGCGGCGCTCCTTGGAGAACCAGGCGCGGATCTTGTTGCGGGCGCGCGGCGACTTGACGAAGCCGAGCCAGTCGCGGGAGGGGCCCGCGCCGGCCGCCTTGGAGGTGAAGACCTCCACCAGGTCGCCGTTGTCCAGGGTCGACTCGAGCGGCACGAGGCGGCCGTTGACCCGCGCCCCTATGGTGCGGTGGCCGACCTCGGTGTGGACCGCGTACGCGAAGTCGACCGGGGTGGCACCGGCCGGGAGCGCTATGACGTCGCCCTTGGGGGTGAAGACGAAGACCTCGTTGCGGGACAGGTCGAAGCGCAGCGACTCCAGGAACTCGCCGGGGTCCTCGGTCTCCTTCTGCCAGTCCAGGAGCTGCCGCAGCCACGCCATGTCGTTGACGGCGTCCTTGTCCTTGCCGGAGCTCCTGGGGACGTCCGTGCGGACCTTGGAGGCGCCGGCGACGGCCTCCTGCTTGTACTTCCAGTGCGCGGCGATGCCGTACTCGGCGCGGCGGTGCATGTCGAACGTGCGGATCTGCAGCTCGACCGGCTTGCCGCCGGGACCGATGACCGTCGTGTGCAGCGACTGGTACATGTTGAACTTGGGCATCGCGATGTAGTCCTTGAACCGGCCGGGGACCGGGTTCCACCGCGCGTGCACCGTGCCGAGGGCCGCGTAGCAGTCGCGGACGGTGTCGACCAGGACGCGGATGCCCACCAGGTCGTAGATCTCCGCGAAGTCACGGCCGCGGACGATCATCTTCTGGTAGACGCTGTAGTAGTGCTTGGGGCGACCGGTGACGGTGGCCTTGATGCGGGCCGCCCTGAGGTCCTGCTGCACCTCGTCGGTGACGACGGCGAGGTACTCGTCGCGCTTGGGCGCGCGCTCGGCGACCAGGCGGACGATCTCGTCGTACATCTTGGGGTAGAGGATCGCGAAGGCGAGGTCCTCCAGCTCCCACTTGATGGTGTTCATGCCCAGGCGGTGGGCGAGCGGCGCGTAGATCTCCAGGGTCTCGCGCGCCTTCTTCTCCTGCTTCTCGCGCTTGAGGTAGCGCATGGTGCGCATGTTGTGCAGGCGGTCGGCGAGCTTGATGACCAGGACCCGGGGGTCCTTGGCCATGGCGACGACCATCTTGCGCACGGTCTCGGCCTGCGCGGCCTCGCCGAACTTGACCTTGTCCAGCTTGGTGACGCCGTCGACGAGCAGGGCGACCACGTCGCCGAAGTCGCGGCGCAGGTCCTCCAGGCCGTACTCCGTGTCCTCGACGGTGTCGTGCAGCAGGCCGGCCATCAGCGTGGCCGGGTCCATGCCGAGCTCGGCGAGGATGGTGGTGACGGCGAGCGGGTGCGTGATGTACGGGTCGCCGCTCTTGCGCTTCTGCCCGCGGTGCCAGCGCTCGGCGACCTGGTAGGCGCGCTCGATCTGGCGGAGCGTGGCGTTCTCGATCTTGGGATCGTTGCTGCGCACGATCCGCAGCAGCGGCTCCAGCACCGGGTTGTACGGATTCGCGCGCTGGACGCCGAGCCGGGCGAGGCGGGCGCGGACGCGGTTGGAGGAGCCGGAGCGCGCGGGCTGGCCCGTGTTCGGGCGGACCGGGGAGGCGGAGCGCTCGGGCGACGGGGGCCGTCCCGCCCGGGCGGAGTCGGGGGCGGGGGACGGCTTGGGGCGCGGCTGCTCGGGCTTGTCGACGGGGGTGGCCTGGGCGTGCCGGACCGGCCCGCGGGTGTCGTTCTTCGCCTGCGGCGCGCTCGGCGCGGGCTTGGCCGCGGCCGCCGAGGCGGACTCGGGCTTGGCGGCGGTCAGGTGCTGGGCCTCGTCTGGCAAGAGGGCTCCTCGTGCGCGATCCGGGTCCCCGGTCAGGCTCCGGAAACCCCATGGTAGCGATCCGGTGCCCGCCGATCGCCTCCGGAGTGGTGTGAGGACCGTCCACCCGGGAAACGCACGGGGCGGACGCCGGATTCCCCCGGGTCCGCCCCGTGGTGCGGCGAGAGCCTCTCCGCCGTGCCGCCGGCCGGTCAGACGGTGAGCAGCGCCTCCAGCGGTGCGCCCGCCAGGGCCGGTTCCAGACGGGCGCGGCCGCCGAGGAAACCGAGTTCCATCAGCACGGCGAGGCCCGCGACCTCGGCTCCCGCCCTGCGGATGAGCTGGACCGACGCCTCGGCGGTGCCGCCCGTGGCGAGGACGTCGTCGACCACCAGGACGCGGTCGTCCCCGGACAGGTCCTCCGCGTGCACCTCGATCTCCGCGGAGCCGTACTCCAGGTCGTACGCCTGGCTGAGGGTGGCTCCGGGGAGCTTGCCCGCCTTGCGCACGGGGATGAAGCCGAGGCCCGCGCGGACGGCGACCGGGGCGGCGAGGATGAAGCCCCGGGCCTCCAGGCCGACGACCTTGGTGGCGCCGGTGCGCCCGGCGATCTCGGCGAGGGCGTCGGTGAGCGCGGTGAACGCCGCCGGGTCCGCCAGGAGCGGGGTGATGTCCTTGAACATCACCCCCGGCTCCGGGTAGTCCGCCACGTCCCGGATGCGGCTGATCAGCAGTTCCTTGATGTCGGTCATCGGCGCCTTCCTGGGCTCCGGCCCCGGCCGCGGCCGCGCGACGCCGGTTGGTCGCGCGGGCCGACGACTGCGGGGGTGATCTCTTCGTCGTCGTACGCGTCGTCGTCGGCGAACGGGGCGTCCCGGGAGTCCTCCCGGGACGCGCCGTGGGCCCGCTTGGCCAGGACGCGCTTCTTGAGGGTCCTCATCGTCGGCTCGCGCTCCTTGAGGTCGGCGACGAGCGGGGTGGCGATGAAGATCGAAGAATACGCACCGGCGGCGAGACCGACGAACAGGGACAGCGAGATGTCGTTCAGCATGCCGGCGCCGAGGACGCCGCCCCCGATGAACAGCAGGCCCGCGACGGGCAGCAACGCGACCACCGTGGTGTTGACGGAGCGGACCAGGGTGCTGTTGATGGAGCGGTTGGCGATCTCGCTGTACGTCCAGCGGGTCTGCTTGGTGATGTCCCTGGTCTGTTCCTTCAGGCTGTCGAAGACGACGACCGTGTCGTAGAGCGAGTACCCGAGGATGGTCAGCAGACCGATCACCGTGCCCGGCGTGACCTCGAAGCCGACCAGGGCGTAGACGCCGACGGTGATGGTGATGTCGTGGACCAGGGCGATGAACGCGGCGACCGCCATGCGCCACTCGAAGGCGATCGCCAGGTAGATCACGACCAGGACCATGAAGATGCCGAGACCCTGCCAGGCCTTGTCGGCGATCTCCTCGCCCCAGCTGGGGCCGACCAGTTCGGCGTTGATCTGCTCCGCGTCGACCCCGAGGTCCTCGGCGAGCGTGTCCTTGATCCGGTCCGAGGCGTCCGTGTCGATGCCGGAGACCTGGATGCGCATGCTGCCGTCGCCGAGCTTCTGGACGATGGCGTCGTGGCCGGAGGCGTCCTGCGCGTACTCCTCGGCCGCGGCGACCGAGACGCTCGTGTTCTCGGGGGTGGTGAAGACCGCGCCGCCCTGGAACTCGATGCCCATGTGCAGGCCGCGCACCGCCAGTCCGACGATGGCCGTGATGGTGATCAGGACGGAGATGCCGTACCAGATCCTGCGGTTCCTGACGAAGTCGTAGCCGATCTCGCCGTGGTGCAGTCGGGCGCCGAGGGTGCCGAGCTTCGACATCTCAGACCTCCTTGGTCTCGACGGAGCCGGCGGCGACCGGGACGGGACGGCGGGTGCGGCGCAGCGGCGGCCTGGCCCCCAGGGCCTTCGGGTCGAGGCCGGACCACTTGTGGCCGCTCGCGAAGAACTCACGCCGGGCCATCAGCGTCAGCAGCGGCTTGGTGAAGAGGAACACCACCACGACGTCGAGCAGGGTGGTCAGACCGAGCGTGAACGCGAAGCCCTGGACCTTGCCGACGGTGACGACGAAGAGCACCGCGGCGGCGAGGAACGACACGAAGTCGGAGACCAGGATGGTGCGCCGGGCCCGCGGCCAGGCCCGCTCCACGGCGGGACGCAGCGCACGGCCCTCGCGGATCTCGTCCCGGACCCGTTCGAAGTACACGATGAAGGAGTCCGCCGTGATGCCGATCGCCACGATGGCGCCGCACACGGCCGGCAGGTTGAGCGCGAAGCCGATGGTCGGGCCGAGCAGCGACATGATCACGTAGGTCAGGGCGGCGGACACCAGCAGCGAGAAGAGGGCGATGAAGGACAGGCCCCGGTAGTAGACCAGCAGGTAGAGGACGACCAGGGCGAGGCCGATGGCACCGGCGATCAGGCCGGCCTCCAGCTGCTCGCCGCCGAGTGCGGCGGTGACGGTGGTGACGCTGTCCTCGCGGAAGGTCAGCGGCAGGGCTCCGTAGGACAGCATGTTGGCCAGTTCCTGGGAGGACTGCTGGGTGAAGTTGCCGGAGATCTCCGCGTTGCCGCCGGTCAGGGCCTGGCTGACGTAGGGGTCGGAGACGACCTCGCCGTCCAGGACGATGGCGAACTGGTTCTGCGGGGACTGCTTCCGGGCCAGCTCGCCGGTGACGTCGGCGAACTTCTCGGCACCCTCGTCCGTGAAGTCCATCGTGACGGTCCAGCCGGCGCCGCTCTGCGTGTTCAGGACCGCCCGGGCCTCGTCGACGTCCGTGCCGTCGACCGCGGCGGGGCCGAGGAGGTACTTCTGCCACTGGCCCTGGGAGTTCTGGCCGCAGGCGACGGTCGGCTCGGTGGCCCTGGCGCCGTCACCGGCCTTGGCGCGGACTGCTTCCTCGGTGCAGTCGAGCGCGGCGTACTGGGCCTGGAGCTCGTCGTCCACGTCCCCGGCGGCTCCGGAGGCGCCGCCGGTCGTGGAAGCGGAAGGGGTGGCCCCGCCCTCGGCGGAGGCGCCGGCGGAGGGCGTCCCGTCGGCCTCCAGGCCGTCGGTGAGCGCGCGGCCCCGGGTGGTGGGGTTCGCCGAGGGGGCGGTGGAGGCGGACGGGGAGGAGCCGTCGGACTCCCCGTCGGCGGCCTTCCCGGTCGCCTTCCCGGTGGCCCCGTCCTCGCCGGTGTCCCCGCCCGGGGCGCTGCCGGAGGCGCTCGGCGCGGGGGCGGCCCCGCCGCCGGCGAGTTCGGTGGCGACGACCGGGCGGAAGTAGAGCTTGGCGGTGGTGCCGACCTGCTCCCGGGCCTGCTGGGAGTTCGTGCCCTTGGGGATGTTGACGATGATGTTGCGGGCGCCCTGCGTCTGGACCTCGGCCTCGGAGACGCCGAGACCGTTGACGCGGCGCTCCATGATGGAGACCGCGGTGTCCATGGTGGTCTTGTTGATCGCGGATTCCTGGCCGGCCTCCGGTACCGCCGCGAGCGTGATGCTCGTGCCACCGGCCAGGTCGATCCCCAGACGCGGAGTGGTGTGCCCGGAGGCGAACATGCCTCCGGTGAGTGCCACGATGCCGATCAGAATCAGGGCCAGCGAGCGCCCGGGCTTGCTCTGGGCGCTCGCCTTCTGTCCCTTTTTGAGTCTGGCCACCTTCTCCTGACTCCCTCTCGGGCCGCTTCGCGCCCGTCGACGGGCGGGCGGCCATGACGTGTGGTCGGGTTCCGGTACGAACCGAGCGTGGGGTGGGGGGGGGGGGGGGGGGGGGGGGGGGGGGGGGGGGGGGGGGGGGGGAGCTACGGTTTGGCGTTAGCGT
>NZ_JBVITR010000047.1:17706-29431 GCF_055574875.1 Streptomyces sp. NPDC034670 | reverse complement strand
TCTTTTTCTCTCGCGCTCGGGGGGCGGTGGGGCGGTGGGGTGGTGGTGTAGGGGAAAGAGAGGGTCTGTCGGAGCGCAACCCCCCCCCCCCCCCCCCCCGGGACACGCATGCTCCTTCTGCTTCTCTTACTTCGCCTCGGAACCGCCGTCGGTCTTCTTCGACGGGTCGTCCGCCTTCACGTCGTCGGCGGTGGCGTCGGCCGGCTCGTCGGCCGCGTCCTTCTTGCCGAGGTCGACGGGCTTGTCGTCGGAGGCGGCCGCGCCGGCCGGCTCCTCGGTCCCGGTGAGGGAGGAGGCGTCGTCGGGGACGACGTCGGCGTCGGACTTCAGGTCGTGCTCGATGCCGTGCACGATGCGGTTGTACTCGTCGTCGCTCAGGACGGCGCCGATCGAGTTCTTGGCGAACATCAGCTCCACGCCCGGTCCGGCGTCGAGGAGGACCGTGTCCTCGTTGACCTCCTTGACCGTGGCGTACATGCCCCCGATGGTGCGGACGCCGGAACCGGGCTGCATCTGGTTCCGCATCTCGATGGCCTCTTGCTGCTTCTTCTTGGCCGACCGGGTCATCAGGAACATGGCCCCGATGAGCACAATGAACGGGAGGAGGGTCAGGAGACTCACGGGTCGGAACTTCCTTCACACGACCGCGCTGGAGAACGGCCTGTTGGTTGGGGGTGGTGTGATGCCGCCGACAACGGTGGCACCGGCGGAGTCTAGGCGAGTCCGCGCGCAGGGAACAACGCTTGGCGTGGCACCGGGGTTCCTGCCGGGGCCGCCGCCGTCGCCGTCACGCCCCGAACAGGTCCCCTTGTCCGTTTCCGGGGGTCCCCGAGCGGGGCGGGGTGAGGCCGAGGTGCGCCCACGCCGCCGGGGTGGCGACCCGCCCGCGCGGGGTGCGGGCGAGCAGGCCCTCCCGTACGAGGAAGGGTTCGGCCACTTCCTCCACTGTCTCACGCTCCTCCCCGACCGCGACGGCGAGCGTGGAGAGGCCGACGGGGCCGCCGCCGAACAGCTTGAGCAGGGCCTGGAGCACCGCGCGGTCGAGCCGGTCCAGTCCGCGGGCGTCGACCTCGTAGACGGCGAGGGCCGCCGCGGCGATCTCCTTGGTGATCAGGCCGTCCGCCTTGACCTGCGCGTAGTCGCGGACGCGGCGCAGCAGGCGGTTGGCGATCCGGGGCGTGCCGCGGGAGCGGCCGGCGATCTCGGCGGCGCCCTCGGTGTCGATCTCGACGTCGAGGAGGCTCGCCGAGCGGTGGACGACCCGCTCCAGCTCGGCGGGCTCGTAGAACTCCATGTGCGCGGTGAAGCCGAAGCGGTCGCGCAGTGGCGGCGGCAGCAGGCCCGCCCGGGTGGTGGCGCCGACCAGGGTGAAGGGGGGCAGTTCGAGGGGGATGGCGGTGGCGCCGGGGCCCTTGCCGACGATGACGTCGACACGGAAGTCCTCCATCGCCATGTACAGCATCTCCTCGGCGGGCCGGGACATGCGGTGGATCTCGTCGAGGAAGAGGACCTCGCCCTCCTGGAGGGAGGAGAGGATCGCCGCGAGGTCCCCGGCGTGCTGGATGGCGGGGCCGGAGGTGATGCGGATGGGGGCGTCCATCTCGGCGGCGATGATCATCGAGAGGGTGGTCTTGCCGAGGCCCGGAGCCCCGGAGAGCAGCACGTGGTCGGCGGTGGCGCCCCGCGCGCGGGCGGCGCGCAGCACCAGGTCGAGCTGCTCGCGGACCTTCTCCTGACCGATGAACTCGCCCAGGTCCTTGGGCCGCAGGGCGGCCTCGACGGCCTGGTCCTCACCGTCGGCGGACGCACCGACGAGCCGCTCGGCGGCGGGGGCGTCGGTCGTGTCGTCCCAGTTCATGTGCGTGTGCCTCAGCTCTCCGTACGGGCTATCGGGCGCGGTTCAGCGTCTGCAGGGCCGCCTTCAGCAGCGGGCCGATCCGGGGTGTTCCCCCGGCGGCCTCCGCCTGGGGCGTCACGGCGGCCACCGCCTCGTCGGCCTCGCGGGTCGCGTACCCGAGGCCGATCAGGGCGGCGTGCAGCTGGTCGCGCCAGCCGCCGCCGGACGGGGCGCCGGCGGCCGGCGCGCCGACCGGTTCGCCCAGGCGGTCCTTCAGCTCCAGGAGCAGCTTCTGGGCGCCCTTCTTGCCGATGCCGGGCACGGCGGTGAGGGCCTTCTCGTCGGCGGTCGCGACGGCGCGGCGCAGGGCGTCCGGGGTGTGCACGGCGAGCATCGCCTGCGCGAGCCTCGGGCCCACGCCGCTCGCGGTCTGCAGCAGCTCGAAGACCTGGCGCTCGTCGTCGTCGGCGAAGCCGTACAGGGTCAGCGAGTCCTCCCGCACGACGAGGGAGGTGTGCAGCCTGGCCGGCTGGCCGACGCGGAGCGCGGACAGCGTGTTCGGCGTGCAGTGGACGGCCATGCCGACGCCGCCGACCTCGACGACCGCGGTGTCGGGGGCGAGGGCGGCGACGGTGCCGCTGACGAAGGCGATCATGCCGTACGGCCTTTCGTTGCGTGCAGGGCGACCGCCTGCTGGAGTCGGTTCTGCGCGGGGGCGCGCCAGATGTGGCAGATGGCGAGGGCGAGGGCGTCGGCCGCGTCGGCGGGCTTCGGGGGCGCGGCCAGCCGAAGCAGCCGGGTGACCATGGCGCCGACCTGCGCCTTGTCGGCGCGTCCGGAGCCGGTGACGGCGGCCTTGACCTCGCTGGGGGTGTGCAGGGCGACGGGGATGCCGCGGCGGGAGGCGCACAGCAGGGCGACGGCGCTGGCCTGGGCGGTGCCCATGACCGTGCGGACGTTGTGCTGGCTGAAGACGCGCTCCACGGCCACGTACTGCGGCTGGTGCTCGTCCAGCCACTGCTCGAGGCCCTCCTCGATGGCGACCAGGCGGTGGCCGAGGTCGGCGTCCGCCGAGGTGCGCACGACACCGACCCCGAGCATGGTGAGCGGCCGGCCGGCGACGCCCTCGACCACGCCGACGCCGCACCGGGTCAGCCCCGGGTCCACCCCCAGCACACGCACGCCCGGCCCCTCTCCTTCGCTCGCCTGTTCGTGCAGGCTATCGGGTGCCACCGACAACGTGGACAAGCCGACGGGCCGACGGGTGCGCCCCGTCGGCCCGTCGAGTCGGCCGAGGCCGGCGGCGCTACGCGCCGACCTTCTCCATGATCTCGTCGCTCACGTCGAAGTTGGCGAAGACGTTCTGCACGTCGTCGCTGTCCTCCAGCGCGTCGATCAGCTTGAAGATCTTCTTCGCGCCCTCCTCGTCCAGTTCGACCTGCATGGTCGGGACGAAGTTGGCGTCGGCGGACTCGTAGTCGATCCCGGCGTCCTGGAGGGCGGTGCGGACCGCGACCAGGTCGGTCGGCTCGCTGACGACCTCGTAGGACTCGCCGAGGTCGTTGACCTCCTCGGCCCCCGCGTCCAGGACCGCGCCGAGGACGTCGTCCTCGGTCAGCTCGCCCTTGGGGACGATCACCACGCCCTTGCGGTTGAAGAGGTACGACACCGAACCCGGGTCGGCCATGGAGCCGCCGTTGCGGGTCATGGCGACGCGGACCTCGGAGGCGGCGCGGTTGCGGTTGTCGGTGAGGCACTCGATGAGCACCGCGACGCCGTTCGGACCGTAGCCCTCGTACATGATCGTCTCGTAGTCGGCGCCGCCGGCCTCGAGGCCCGCGCCGCGCTTGACCGCGGAGTCGATGTTCTTGTTGGGGACCGACTGCTTCTTGGCCTTCTGGATGGCGTCGTACAGCGTCGGGTTGCCCTCGGGGTCGGCACCGCCCATCCGGGCCGCGACCTCGATGTTCTTGATCAGCTTCGCGAAGAGCTTGCCGCGCTTGGCATCGATGACGGCCTTCTTGTGCTTCGTCGTGGCCCATTTAGAGTGGCCGGACATCTGCCTGTCTCCTTCGCGTAACCCATCTCTGCAGCGGACGCAGGAATCCTACAAGGACTCGCCCGCCCGCCACGCGCGCACCGTTTCGACGAACAGGCCGTGCACGCGGTGGTCGCCGGTCAGTTCCGGGTGGAACGACGTGGCCAGGGCGTTGCCCTGGCGGACCGCCACGATGTGTCCGTCGTGCTCGGCGAGCACCTCGGCCCCGGCTCCGACGGACTCGACCCAGGGGGCGCGGATGAAGACGCCCTCCACCGGACCGCCCGCGACGCCCTCGACGTCGACCGCGGCCTCGAAGGACTCGTTCTGCCGTCCGAAGGCGTTGCGGCGCACGATCATGTCGATGCCGCCGACGGTCTCCTGGCCGGAGCGCGGGTCGAGGATCTTGTCGGCGAGCATGATCATGCCGGCGCAGGTGCCGTAGACGGGCATGCCGTCGCGCACGCGTGCGCGCAGGGGTTCCATCAGGCCGAAGAGCACGGCCAGTTTGGAGATCGTGGTGGACTCGCCGCCGGGGACGACCAGGCCGTCGACCTCGGCGAGTTCCCCGGGGCGCCTGACCGGCCCGGCCACGGCGCCGGCCGCGGCCAGGGCCACGAGGTGCTCCCGTACGTCGCCCTGGAGGGCCAGGACGCCCACGACAGGTGCTTCTTCGGTCATCAGCGGGTCACCAGCCGCGGTTGGCGTAGCGCTCCGCCTCGGGGAGGGTGTCGCAGTCGATCCCGACCATGGCCTCGCCGAGGTTGCGGGACGCGTCCGCGATGATCTTCGGGTCGTCGTAGAAGGTGGTCGCCTTGACGATGGCGGCGGCGCGCTTGGCCGGGTCGCCGGACTTGAAGATGCCGGAGCCGACGAAGACGCCCTCGGCGCCGAGCTGGCGCATCAGCGCGGCGTCGGCCGGGGTGGCCACACCACCGGCGGAGAACAGCACCACCGGCAGCCTGCCGAGCTCGGCGACCTCCTTGACCAGCTCGTACGGGGCGCGCAGCTCCTTGGCGGCGGCGTACAGCTCGTGGTTGTCGAAGCCGCGCAGCCGGGCGATCTCGTTCTTGATCTGGCGCAGGTGGCGCACGGCCTCCACGACGTTGCCGGTGCCGGCCTCGCCCTTGGAGCGGATCAT
This sequence comes from Streptomyces sp. NPDC034670, assembly GCF_055574875.1. NCBI lineage: Bacteria > Bacillati > Actinomycetota > Actinomycetes > Kitasatosporales > Streptomycetaceae > Streptomyces > Streptomyces sp. NPDC034670. The sequence goes on along the minus strand of NZ_JBVITR010000047.1, from coordinate 24,415 downwards.
GGCGGCGCCCTCGGCGATGCGGCGCAGGGCCTCGCCGAGGTTGGTGGCGCCGCAGACGAAGGGGGTGGTGAACGCCCACTTGTCGGAGTGGTTGACCTCGTCGGCGGGGGTGAGGACCTCGGACTCGTCGATGTAGTCGACGCCGAGCGACTGCAGCACCTGCGCCTCGACGAAGTGGCCGATGCGGGACTTGGCCATGACCGGGATGGAGACGGCGTCGATGATGCCCTCGATCATGTCCGGGTCGGACATCCGGGCCACGCCGCCGTCCTTGCGGATGTCGGCCGGGACCCGCTCCAGGGCCATGACGGCGACGGCGCCCGCGTCCTCGGCGATCCTCGCCTGCTCCGGTGTGACGACGTCCATGATCACGCCGCCCTTGAGCTGCTCGGCCATGCCGCGCTTCACGCGCGCGGTGCCGGTCTCGGGACCCTGGTTTTCGGAGAGCGTGCTGGACACGAATGACCTCGCTGAGGGGGAAGGGGGTTCCTGCAGCACCGAGGAAACGTGAGCGGACCGGTCCACAGCAAGGGCCAATGGAGAGGCGGTGGATCCTTTTCGGTGGGCGACGGACCCGCGGGGGCCGGGTCCCGCCGCTACGCCGCCCGCTCCGTCAGGGCCGCCGGCGGTTCGTCGTCCATCTCGAAGGCCATCGGGAACGGCGCGTGTCCCGCCAGCCGGAACCAGCGCACCTTGCGGTGCCGCCGCAGCGCCCGCGCCGCCCGCACGGCGTCGTTGTGGAAGCGGCGGGCCATGGGCACCCTGCGCACCGCCTCGGCCAGTTCCAGGGCCGCCTCCTCCCCGCCGGGCGCCGCCCTGACCGCGTCCACCTGCTGCGCCTCGGCGAAGACCGCGCGCAGGGCCTGGCTCAGCTCGCTCTCGGCGACCTCGCGCTGTTCCTCCACCGCCTGCCGCGCGGCGTGCGCGGCCTCGTAGAGCACGATCGAGGCGGCCGGGTCGAGCACTCCGGAGGTGGCCAGCTCCTGGGCGACGGAGGCGCGGCGCAGCAACTGCGCGTCGAGCGCGGCCCGGGCGGCGTCGATGCGGGCGTGCAGCCGGTCCAGCCGCCCCGCCGTCCAGCTCAGGTAGAGGCCGATCACGACGAGGGCGACGAGGATCCAGATGAGGGTTGCGGTCACGGGCGGCAAGGCTACCGGGGCGCTCCGCCGGACCCGGTGGGGCGCCCGGGGGCGGACGGCGGCGCCGGCGGGGACGCCGCGGGCCCGGGCGCGGTCCCCGGGGATCTCGCCCCCGGCCCCCCGCCCCGGCCCGGGCGGCCCCGGCCCCGGTCACCGGACGGGCCGGATCCGCGGGTCCCCGCCGGTCCCCCGCCGTCAGTCCCGGGTCAGCCCCCACCGCGCCCGCAGCCCCGTCGTGCGGTCGTCCGCCGCCACCGCGGCCGCCCCGGCCGTCACCGTCTCGTAGACCGACAGGATGTCCGCGCCGACGGTGGACCAGTCGAAGCGGCGGACGTGGGCGCTGCCGCGTTCGCGCAGCTTCGCGCGGCGCCCGGGGTCCGCGAGGAGGCGGACGGCGGCCTCGGCGAGCGCGTCCGCGTCCTCGTTGGGGAACAGTTCGCCCGCCGTCCCCCGGTCGAGGACCTGCGCGAAGGCGTCCAGGTCGGAGGCGAGCACCGGCGCGCCCGCGGACATGGCCTCGACCAGGATGATGCCGAAGCTCTCGCCGCCGGTGTTGGGCGCCACGTACAGGTCGACGCTGCGCAGGAGGCGGGCCTTGTCCTCGTCGCTGATCATGCCGAGGAACTCGACGCGCGGGCGCAGTTCCCGCGGCAGCGACGCGACCGCCTCCTCCTCGTCGCCGCGGCCCGCGACCAGCAGCCGGGTCCCCGGGCGGGCGGCGAGGATCTTCGGCAGGGCCCTCATGAGCACCGGCAGGCCCTTGCGGGGCTCGTCGATGCGGCCTATGAAGCCGATGGTGCCGCCCGCCCCGTCCCCGTCCTCGGCGAGCCCCCGCGCCTCCCGCGACTGCCACTGCGGACGGGGCTCGGCCCTGGCGAAGAAGTCGACGTCGACGCCGTTCGGGATCACCACCGCGTCCCCGCCCAGGTGCTCGACGAGGGTCCGGCGGGCGTACTCGCTCACCGCGATCCGGGCACTGATCTTCTCCAGGGCGGCCTGCAGGATCGCGTACGCGGCGATCATGGCACGGGAGCGCGGGTTGGACGTGTGGAAGGTGGCGACGATCGGCCCCTCGGCCGCCCAGCAGGCCAGCAGGCCGAGCGAGGGCGACGTCGGCTCGTGGATGTGGATGACGTCGAACGCGCCCTCGTGCAGCCAGCGCCGCACCCGTGCGGCCGACAGGAAGCCGAAGTTGAGCCGGGCCACCGACCCGTTGTACGGCACCGGCACCGCGCGGCCCGCCGAGACGACGTACGGGGGCAGCGGGGTGTCGTCGTCGGCCGGGGCGAGGACGGACACCTCGTGCCCGAGGCGGACGAAGTACTCGGCCAGGTCGCGGATGTGGAACTGGACGCCGCCCGGCACGTCCCAGGAGTACGGGCAGACGATGCCGATCCTCACGCAGTCCCCTCCCGGTCCTTCTCGGGGCCCCGCGCGGGGTCGAGGTCCTCGACCCACAGGCGCTGCAGCATGTGCCAGTCCTCCGGGTGCTCGGCGATCCCCGTGGCGAAGGCGTCGGCCAGCGCCTGGGTCATGGCGGACGTCCTCTCGGCGCGCGTGCCCGACGCGGGGACCTCGACCGGCGGGTGGACCCGGCCCCGCATCACGGGCGAGTCGTCGTACCAGAGCGTCGCCGGCAGCAGCCGCGCACCGGTGTGCTGGGCGAGCAGGGCGGGGCCGGCCGGCATCCGGGCGGTCTCGCCGAAGAAGTCGACCTCGACGCCGGAGGCGGACAGGTCCCGGTCGGCGACCAGGCAGACCAGTCCGCCGTCGCGCAGCCGCCGGGCCAGCGTGCCGAAGGCGGTGCCGCCGCTGTGCGGGAGCACCTCCATGCCGAGGCCCTCGCGGTAGGCGACGAACCGGTCGTACAGCGTCTCCGGCTTCAGGCGCTCGGCGACGGTGGTGAACGGTATGCCCAGCTCCGTGGTGACCCAGGCGCCGGCGAGGTCCCAGTTGGCCAGGTGCGGCAGCGCCAGGACGACGCCCTTGCCGGCCGCCAGACCGTCGGTCAGGTGGTGGAGGTCCTCGACGGTGACGCCGGCCCTGACGCGCTCGGCGCTCCAGGCGGGCAGCCGGAAGGACTCCATCCAGTAGCGCAGGTACGACCGCATGCCCGCGCGGGAGAGTTCGGCGAGCCGGGCGGGGTCCGCGTCCGGCACCACGCGCGCGTAGTTGCCCTCCAGGCGCCGCACCCCCTCGCCGCGCCGCTTCCAGGCGAGGTCGGCGATGGTCCGGCCGAGGCGGACGGCGGCCGGTTCCGGGAGCCGCTTCACCGTGCTCCAGCCGGCGCCGTACAGGGCGTCGGTCAACCGCTCCCGGGCGCTCACGTCGCGGCCTCGCTCCCCCGGGCCCGGTCCCCGGCCCCGGCCTCCGCCTCGGCGGACTCCCGGCGCACGGTGACGACCCGCTGGACCAGGGTGACGAGGCTGCCGGCCGCGACGATCCACAGGGCGACGGGCAGCAGGTGCCGGATGCCGGGCACGCCGAACGCGTGCAGGCCCGCGAGGCCGGCCGCGACCAGCGAGATCACGAGCCGCTCGGCCCGCTCGACGAGCCCGTTGACGGCGACCGGCAGGCCGATCGACTCGCCGCGCGCCTTGGTGTACGACACCACCTGGCCGCTGGCCAGGCAGAAGATCGAGACGGCGCACAGGACGTCGTTGTCGCCGCCGCCCGCGTACCACAGGGCGAAGCCGCCGAAGATCGCGCCGTCGGCGACCCGGTCGAGGGTGGAGTCCAGGAAGGCGCCCCAACGGCTGGAGCGGCCCAGTTGGCGGGCCATGTTGCCGTCGACGAGGTCGGAGAACACGAACAGCGTGATCACGACCGTGCCCCAGAAGAACTCGCCCCTCGGGTAGAAGACCAGCGCGCCCGCGACCACACCCGCGGTGCCGATGAGCGTGACCGTGTCGGGGCTGACCCCCCGACGGATGAGAAATGCGGCGAACGGTGTGAGGACACGCGTGAAGAACGCACGCGCGTACTTGTTCAGCATGGCTTTCCCGACGGTCGGTGTGGCCGCGTGGCCCCTGCTGGCCACCGGCGGGCCCAATCGTAGCCACGCGCGCGGGCGGGCGGCCCCGGGGCACCCGGGCCGGGGCCCGGCCGGGCGGTGGCCCGCCCGGCCGTGAACGGCACGCACGACGGGACGGCGTCCTTCGTATGGACGCGCCGTGACGGGAGTGGAAAGCTCGAAGGACCGCGGGCGTCGCCGGAGCCGCACCGCACGCGGATTCCGCGGGTCCGCGCCCACAGCGACCTCACCGTGCACGGGAGGCAGGATCATGGGCGACAAGGCGCACACACACCCCGGAGCCGCCGGCAGGGCACAGGCGGCCGACCACCCCGCGTCCGTACGGAACGTGGTGCTGGTCGGCCCCTCCGGCTCGGGCAAGACGACCCTGGTGGAGGCTCTCGCGCTGACCGCGGGAGCGGTGAACCGGGCGGGCCGCGTGGAGGACGGCGGCACCGTCTCCGACTACGACGAGATCGAGCACCGGCAGCAGCGCTCCGTACAGCTCTCGCTGGTGCCCGTCGCCTGGGACGGCATCAAGGTCAACCTGCTGGACACCCCCGGATACGCCGATTTCGTCGGGGAGCTCAGGGCCGGTCTGCGGGCGGCGGACGCGGCCCTCTTCGTCGTCTCGGCCTCGGACGGCGTGGACGGCTCGACCCGGATGGTGTGGGACGAGTGCGCGGCGGTCGGCATGCCGCGCGCCATCGTCGTCACGCACCTCGAGGCGGCCCGCGCGGACTTCGAGGAGATGACCCGGGTCTGCGCCGAGGCCTTCGGCGGCGACGACCCCGACGCGGTGCTTCCGCTGTACCTGCCGCTGCGCGGTCCGGAGGGGCCCGACGGGCACGCGCCCGTGACGGGGCTGGTCGGACTGCTGTCGCAGAAGCTGTTCGACTACTCCACCGGCGAGCGCGAGGAGCACGAGCCCGACGAGGAGCGGCTGCCGCTGCTCGAGGAGGCCCGCGGCCGGCTCATCGAGGGGATCATCGCCGAGAGCGAGGACGAGACCCTCATGGACCGCTACCTCGGCGGCGAGCAGGTCGACGTCAAGACACTGATCGAGGACCTGGAGCGGGCGGTCGCGCGCGGGGTGTTGTTCCCCGTCCTGGCCGCCGCCCCCGCGGCCGAGGGCGCCCGCCAGGGACTCGGCACGGTCGAGCTCCTGGACCTGGTCACCAGGGGTTTCCCGACCCCGCTGGAGCACGGCACCCCACGCGTGACCACCGTGGACGGCCGGCCGCGCGGGCTTCAGCCGTGCGATCCCGGCGCCCCGCTGGTCGCGGAGGTCGTGAAGACCTCCTCCGACCCCTACGTCGGCCGGATCTCGCTGGTCCGGGTCTTCTCCGGCACCCTGCGCGCCGACCAGACGGTCCACGTCTCCGGGCACGGGATGGCCGACCGGGGCCACGAGGACCACGACGTCGACGAGCGGATCGGCGCCCTGACCACGCCGTTCGGCAAGCAGCAGCGGCCGGTGCCGCACGTCGTCGCGGGCGATCTCGCGTGCGTGGCGAAACTGAGCCGCGCGGAGACCGGGGACACCCTGTCCGCCAAGGACGACCCGCTGCTCGTGGAGCCGTGGGAGATGCCCGACCCGCTGCTGCCGCTGGCCATCCGGGCGCACAGCAAACCCGACGAGGACAAGCTGTCGCAGGGGCTGGCCCGGCTGGTCGCCGAGGACCCGACGATGCGGCTGGAACAGAACCAGGACACGCACCAGGTGGTCCTGTGGTGCCTGGGCGAGGCGCACGCGGACGTGGCCCTGGAACGGCTGCGCAGCCGCTACGGCGTCCGGGTCGACGTCGTGCCGCACCGGGTTCCGCTCAGGGAGACGTTCGGGAGCAGGGCCGCCGGGCGCGGCCGGCACGTCAAGCAGTCCGGCGGGCACGGGCAGTTCGCCATCTGCGAGATCGAGGTGGAGCCGCTGCCGGGCGGCTCGGGCATCGAGTTCGTGGACAAGGTGGTCGGCGGGGCCGTGCCGCGTCAGTTCATCCCGTCGGTCGAGAAGGGCGTGCGGGCCCAGGCCGCCAAGGGGGTCGCCACGGGACATCCGCTGATCGACGTGCGGGTGACGCTGCTGGACGGCAAGGCGCACTCGGTGGACTCCTCCGACGCCGCCTTCCAGACGGCGGGCGCGCTGGCGCTGCGGGAGGCGGCCTCGGACGCGAGGATCCACCTGCTGGAGCCGGTGGCCGAGGTGAGCGTCCTGGTCGGCGACGACTACGTCGGCGCGGTGATGAGCGACCTGTCCGGCCGGCGCGGCCGGGTGCTCGGCACCGAGCAGGCGGCCGCCGGGCGCACGCTGATCAGGGCCGAGGTACCGGAGATCGAGATCGGCCGGTACTCCGTCGACCTGCGCTCCCTCTCGCACGGCACCGCCCGCTTCAGCCGCCGGTACGCGCGGCACGAGCCGATGCCGCCGCAGGTCGCCGAACGGGTCCGCGAGGAGGCGCGCGCCGCCTCGTAGCCGGCGGTCGGGGGGGGGGGGGGGGGGGGGGGGGGGTGGGGGGGGGGGGGGGGGGGCGGGCCCCCCCCCTCTCGCCCCGCGGTCGGC
>NZ_JBVITR010000047.1:10143-17696 GCF_055574875.1 Streptomyces sp. NPDC034670 | reverse complement strand
GCGCCAACAAAAGACCCAGCAGACCCCCCCCCCCCCCCCCCCCCCCCTACCCCCCCCCCCCCCCCCCCCCCCCCCCCCCCCCCCCCCCCCCCCCCCCCCCCACGCCCGTCCTTCGCCGGACGGCTCCGCGGTGCCTCGCCTCCGTACGGGCGGACGGGTTGGGCCGTCCGCCGACGAACGCCGGTGGCTGCGGATACGCTGAATACCTGATCAACAGGTGTGCGCGACAAGGAAGTCGGGAAGGCCGCAAGACGACAGTGGCGGCGATCGGGGGCGGGAATGACCGTTGAGAGCGGTTTCGCGGACTTCTTCGGTCCGCAGGTGCCGCGCACGGGCGACGAGGAGCAGACGCCGACGTTCGCGCTGGCCTCGGCGGCCTACCGGGACAACGAGGCCGAGGAGATACTCAAGGCCAACAGCGAATGGCACCAGTCGGCCGTCTCCAAGCCCCGGATCAAGCTGTTCCGGCCGAATCTGGGCGAGGCGTTCTCCCGGGCGATCATCGACCGGATGCTGGGGGCCGGGCGCGCGCCGCTCATCCAGTCCTTCGGGGCCCAGCCGCAGGTGGTGGTGGAGCACGCCCTCGCGGCGCACCACATCCGCCGGGAGCGGGACAACTGGCTGAGCGCCGTCATGGTCCTGTGCGGCCTGCTGTTCCTGCCCGGCCTCCTCGTGTGGCTGCTGGTCTTCCAGATCCGCACCACCGTCGCCAGGCGGGAGGACAAGCGGGCCGGCGCACTCGCCACGACGCTGCTGGTCGCGGTGGGCGCGCTCGCGGTGCTGTTCCTGCTCCGCATGCCGTTCGGCGGGTTCTGGGGCTGGTACGCGCGCGCGGCGGTGATCGCCCCGGTGGTGGGCTGGTTCTGGGCCAAGCGGATCTGCGAACGCACGGCGAGGGACCTCAGGGAGCGCTGGGAGAGCCTGCTCTCCGGCAGCAGCGTCGGCGCCAAGGTGCCCGAGACGGTGCCGCGCAGCCCCGGCGAGACGGCGGCCGAGCAGCTGCGCCAGTCCCTGGCCCGGCTCAGCGCCGAGCAGCAGTCCAACTCCGTGTTCTACGCGGGGCCCAAGGGCATCCTCGGCATGGGCACGCGCTGGGGCAGCTGGCAGCTCGCCGAGGACCTGGTGCCGGCCGACCCGGACCGGGAGATCCACCCGTTCCGCAGCTGGGACGTCATCAAGGCCATCCACGACCGGCTGCGGATGCTGGAGCGCGGCCCCCTGCACACCGGGGGCTTCCCCAAGCCGTCGATACGGCACTGGATCGTCACGCCCATCGGGGAGAACGCCACGGCGGTCTCCCGGCCCGAGGGCACGGACGTCGAGGCGTACCAGGTCAAGTCGCACGCCGTCCAGGAGATCTGCAACAAGCAGCAGTTCGGCGCGGGCGACCGGCACTACCTGGGCGTCCAGTGGACGCTGTGGGACGGCCAGCTGGTCCTCACCATGCTGATCACGGTGACCGTGCTGCACGAGACGCTGCGCATCGAGGTGACCGGACACGCGCTGGGGCCGGTGCACTCCCTGTTCACCACCAAGCCGGCGGCCAAGGAGAAGTCGGTCCAGAAGTCGGTCAGGTTCTGGGAGACCCGGACGGTGAAGCTCCCCCTGGTCGACACGGACGAGGTGGTGCGCCTGACCGCCCGCGCGCCGCTGACCTGGTACCCGCCGCTGCTGGACTGGCTGGGCGGCAAGCTGACCCTGCCGGAGCCGTTCGGGCTGCGCCACGCCTGGGCCGACAAGCCGTGGCGGCACCGCTTCATGGCCGACGACGCGCTGCGCGCGGCGACGCCGGTGCTGCGGGTGGTGCACGCGGCGGCGATCAAGGTGCTGCGGGAGAACGGCGTGGACACCGAGAAGTTCGGTGCGAGGTCGTCGTCCCTCAGCGTCGCGGTGCAGGAGGCGGCGCCCAAGAAGGCCGACGTGTACGACGCGTGAGGGGGTGCCCCGGCCGGGGCACCCCGCCCCGCTCAGGAGGGCCAGGCCTCCGCCAGCATCTTGCGGGTGTCGGCCAGCAGCTGCGGCAGCACCTTCGTGTGGCCGACCACGGGCATGAAGTTCGTGTCGCCGCCCCAGCGCGGGACGACGTGCTGGTGCAGGTGGGCGGCGATGCCGGCGCCCGCGACCGTCCCCTGGTTCATGCCGATGTTGAAGCCGTGCGCGCCGGAGGCGGTGCGCAGGGCGGTCATCGCCTGCTGGGTGAGCCCGGCGAGCTCGGCGGTCTCGTCCGCCGTGAGGTCCGTGTAGTCGGCGACGTGGCGGTACGGGACGACCATGATGTGGCCGCCGGTGTAGGGGTACAGGTTGAGCACCGCGTAGACCAGCTCGCCGCGCCGGACGACCAGTCCGTCCTCGTCGGACTTGGCCGGGATCGAGCAGAAGGGGCAGCCGTCGTCGGCTCCGGGGCCGGTCGGCTTGTTCTCCCCCTGGATGTAGGCCATCCGGTGAGGCGTCCACAGGCGCTGGAACGCGTCCTGCGTGCCCACCCCCGACTGCTGCTCCGGCTCACTCGTCATGCGTGCAGCATATGGCGTCGTCCGGGTGGTGCGGCAAAGGCCCCCGGGATCGCTCCCGGGGGCCCGAGGCGGTCCGGCGGTCAGACCTGCGCCCGCTCCTCGACCACCTTCACGATCTTCGCGATGGCCTCGTCGACGGGAATGCCGTTCTCCTGCGAGCCGTCGCGGTAGCGGAAGGAGACCGCGCCGTTCGCCATGTCCTCGTCGCCCGCGATGACCATGAACGGCACCTTCTGCTTCTGGGCGTTCCTGATCTTCTTCTGCATGCGGTCCGAGGAGGAGTCGACCTCGACGCGGAGCCCCTGCTTGCGGGCCTGTGCGGCGAACCTCTCCAGGTGCTCGACGTGCGCGTCGCCGATCGGGATGCCGACCGCCTGGACCGGGGCGAGCCACGCCGGGAAGGCGCCCGCGTAGTGCTCCAGCAGCACGGCGAAGAAACGCTCGATGGAGCCGAACAGCGCGCGGTGGATCATGACCGGGCGGGTCTTGGAACCGTCCGCGGCGGTGTACTCCAGGTCGAAGCGCTCCGGCAGGTTGAAGTCGAGCTGGATGGTCGACATCTGCCAGGTGCGGCCGATGGCGTCCTTGGCCTGCACGGAGATCTTCGGCCCGTAGAAGGCGGCGCCGCCCGGGTCCGGGACCAGCGGCAGGCCCTGCTTCTCGGCGACCTGGCGCAGCGTCTCGGTGGCCTCCTCCCAGGCCTCGTCGGTGCCGACGAACTTCTCCGGGTCCTTGGTGGACAGCTCCAGGTAGAAGTCGGTCAGGCCGTAGTCGCGCAGCAGGTTCAGGACGAAGGTGAGGGTCTTGTCGAGCTCCTCGGACATCTGCTCGCGGGTGCAGTAGATGTGCGCGTCGTCCTGGGTGAAGCCGCGGGCGCGGGTCAGGCCGTGCACCACGCCCGACTTCTCGTAGCGGTAGACCGTGCCGAACTCGAAGAGCCGCAAGGGCAGTTCGCGGTACGACCGGCCGCGCGCGTCGAAGATCAGGTTGTGCATCGGGCAGTTCATGGGCTTGAGGTAGTAGTCCACGCCCTCGTCGAGCTGCATGGGCGGGTACATGCCGTCGGCGTACCAGTCCAGGTGGCCCGAGGTCTCGAAGAGCTTCCCCTTCGTCGCGTGCGGGGTGTAGACGAACTCGTAGCCCTCCTCCTCGTGGCGGCGCCGCGAGTAGTCCTCCATGACCCGGCGGACGATGCCGCCCTTGGGGTGGAAGACGGCGAGGCCGGAGCCGATCTGCTCCGGGATGGAGAACAGGTCGAGCTCGTGACCCAGCTTGCGGTGGTCGCGCTTCTCGGCCTCGGCGAGGAACTCCAGATGGGCCTTCAGCTCCTCCTTGGAGGGCCAGGCGGTGCCGTAGATGCGCTGGAGCATCGGGTTCTTCTCGCTGCCGCGCCAGTAGGCGCCCGCGTTGCGCATCAGCTTGAACGCCGGGATGTTCCGGGTGGTGGGCAGGTGGGGACCGCGGCAGAGGTCCTTCCAGCACAACTCGCCGGTCCTGGCGTCCAGGTTGTCGTAGATCGTCAGCTCTCCGGCGCCGACCTCGACGTCCGCGCCGTCGTCGTGCGAGGCCGATCCCTTGAGGCCGATCAGCTCCAGCTTGTACGGCTCGTCGGCGAGTTCCTCGCGGGCCGCCTCGTCGGTCACCACGCGCCGGGAGAAGCGCTGGCCCTGCTTCTGGATGGCCTGCATGCGCTTCTCGATGGCCTTGAGATCCTCGGGCGTGAACGGCCTGTCCACGTCGAAGTCGTAGTAGAAGCCGTCCCGGATGGGCGGGCCGATGCCCAGCTTCGCCTCGGGGAACAGCTCCTGCACGGCCTGGGCCATGACGTGCGCGGTGGAGTGGCGCAGGATGTTCAGGCCGTCCTCGGAGGAGATCTCCACTCCCTCGACGGTCTCCCCGTCCTTGACCTCGTAGGAGAGGTCCTTGAGCTCGCCGGCCACGCGCGCGGCGATGACCGAGCGCTCGCCGGCGAAGAGCTCGGCGGCCGTGGTGCCCGTCGTCACCGCGCGTTCTTCCCGCTCGGAATCGCGTTGGATGATCACACGGACGTCTGACACCGGTCTCTCCTGACTGAAGGTGGGGCTGCGGCGCCGTACCGGAGCGCACGCACAGCTCCCGATCGTACCGACCCCGGCCCGCCCGGCGCGAAGTCATTCCCCGCAGTCCGGGCCGCAGGCCTCGCCGAAGAAGGCCGCGGTCTCGGCGTTCTCCCGGACCGCCTTCATCAGCCGGTCCCGCTCGGCCTCGTCGACCCGCACCGGTACGACCTCGCCGGCCCCGGTCATCCGGCGGAAGCCGCCCCGGCTCTCCAGCCGTCCGCGCACCCGCACCGGCAGCCCGACCAGGTGGGCGTGGCCGGCGATGCGGTAGTCCTCCTCACCGAGGGTGATCCGGACGTGACCGACCTCGGCCCCGGCGAGCACCCGCAGGCGTACGGTGCCCGCGCCGCGCGGCCCGGACCTGCGCATCCGCACCACCGTGCCGGTGATCCGCACCGGCACGGCGGGTTCCGCGCGCCGGTAGCGGAGACCGGCCTCGCGCAGCGCGGGCAGGTCCCCGGGGGTGAACTCGACGGGTTCGGCGCGGGCCGCGCAGCCCTCGGGGACGCCGGCCGCCGGGGCCCACGCCACGGCGATCCGGGCGCCCTGCGTGCCCCGGACCAGGGCGGCCAGGGCCTCGGTGAGCTCCTGGCTGACGCCCGCCTCGACGGCGGTGTCGAAGGCGTCCATGCCGCCGGTGGCCCGGCGGTAGTCGACGGCCTCGCGGGTGGCGTGCAGGGCCTGGTGGAGGCGCACGGCGAGGGGGCGGCCGGTGGTGACGGGGGCGAACGCGGTCAGCCGGCGCCCGTCCGGCGCCGGTGCGACCAGCACGGTGTCCAGCACGGCGGCGGCCGGGCGCCGGTGCCGGGCGCCGTGGAAGCCGGCCCGCGCACGGGTGGCGAGCGCGGCGGCGAGCAGGGTCCGACGGGCGGCGGAGCGCAGCTGCTCCTCGAAGGTCCAGGCGGTGGCGTCGCCGGGGCCGGCCGGTACGTCGCGCCACCAGCGGATCTCGTCGCTGGGTACGGCGAGGGCGAGCAGGATCTCGCGGGCGGAGGGCGCGGTGCTGCGGGACAGCGCGTGCAGGGCCTCGGCGAGCAGGTCCTCGCTGTCGGGGAAGGCGCGGCCCTCCGGGACCAGGAGGCTGGTGCCGTGGTCCGGTCCCGGCGGGGTCCAGCGGCCGTAGCGCCCGGCGGGGCCGCCGCGCCGCCGCCAGCCGTGCCGGTGCAGGAGGGCCGTGAGGACGGCCGGGTCGGTCCCGGCGGGCTCGGGCGGCCGGGCGGTGCCGGCGGGATACGGGCGGACGGGCCGCAGGGGCTCCCGGGCCGGGCGGTGCGTCACGGTCTTCCTCCCGTCCCGACCCGCGCCATGATCTCGCACAGCGCCCGGTCGTCGAAGATGCGCGCGGTGGGGATCCGCACGGTGGTGCGGTGCCGGCCGGTGACCGGGTGTCCGGCGAGGTTGGTCCAGTAGCAGCAGTGCCGCAGGTCGAGCCGGTCGTGGCCGGCCCGCAGCCAGTCGTCCTGCGAGCGCGGGACGAGCATGACGACGAGGATCTTGTGCACCGAGACCGGGGTGCGGGCGAGCTTCACCAGGTGCGCGTTGTCGAGCGTGAAGGAGAAGGAGCGGCCGGGCGGGCCGGGCGCGATCTGGTGGGTCGCCTTGAGCTGCACCTTGATGGTGACCTCGTCGTCGACGGTGTGCCCGGGGGCGCTGTGGCTGACGTGCCAGTCGATGCCGTTGTCCGGGAAGGGCTGGGACAGCGAGCAGCCCGCGGCGGCCGCGACGGCGTGCAGGTAGCCGACCTGCAGGGTCTCCATGCAGGCGGTGGTGGCGAGGGTGCCGCGGGTGGGTGGCGTGCGCTCGGGCAGCAGCCCGCCCCGTCCGGGCTGCGCGATGGCCATGGCCGACAGCCTTCCAGAACAGTCGATCCCCGTTGCGGGTCCGTGAACTGCGAAGACCCGTACTCCTGTTGTCTCCTTCCGGCGTACGGCGCAAACGGTCCGGGTATCACCGGACCGGGCAGTGGACGGGGCGTCAACTGCCGGAGGTGAACAAGGGGTTGGTGGGTATGACGTGCTGGTACGAGGGGCCGCTGGCCGCTTTCGACACGGAGACGACGGGTGTGGACGTCGAGACCGACCGGATCGTCTCGGCCGCTCTCGTCGTCCAGGACGCCCCGGGGACCCGGCCCCGGGTGACCCGTTGGCTGGTGGACCCGGGGGTGCCGGTGCCCGCCGCGGCGACGCGGGTGCACGGGCTGACCCAGGAGCACCTGCAGCGCAACGGCCGCTGGCCGGCGCCGGTGATGTACGAGGTGGCGCAGTCGCTGGCGGAGCAGGTCCGGGCGGGCCGCCCGCTGGTGGTGATGAACGCGCCGTTCGACCTCACCCTGCTGGACCGGGAGTTGCGCCGCCACCGCGCCTCGTCGCTGAGCCGCTGGTTCGAGCGGGTGCCGCTGCTGGTGCTGGACCCGCGGGTGCTCGACAAGCACCTGGACCGCTACCGCAAGGGCCGCCGCACCCTGACCGACCTGTGCGCGCACTACGGCGTCGCCCTGGAGGGGGCGCACGACGCGGCGGCGGACGCGACGGCCGCGCTGGAGGTCACCCGGGCGGTCGGGCGGCGCTTCGCGGCGCGGCTGGAGCGGCTGTCCCCCGGTGAGCTGCACACCCTGCAGGCGGTGTGGCACGCGGCGCAGGCCAGGGGTCTGCAGGCGTGGTTCGCGCGCAGTGGCACGGAGGAGGCGGTCGACCCCGCCTGGCCGCTGCGTCCGGATCTGCCGGCGGCGGCGTGAGCGTCCCGGTCGACGGTGCGTCCCGCCGCGGGGCGCGGGTGGCGGGGGGGGGGGGGGGGGGGGGGGGGGGGGGGGGGGGGGGGGGGGGGGGGGGGGGGGGGGGGGGGGGGGGGGGGGGGGGGGGAGGGGGGGGAGGGGGGGGGGGGGGGGGGGGGGGGGGGGGGGGGGGAAGGGGGGGGGGGGGGGGGGGGGGGGGGGGGGGTAGGA
>NZ_JBVITR010000047.1:0-10133 GCF_055574875.1 Streptomyces sp. NPDC034670 | reverse complement strand
TTCGATGGTGTTTCCCTCCGTGGGGCGCGGGTGGCGTCTCCCCGCTGTGCGCGGCGGGGAGCCGCGCGGAACGGACGACGGCGGCCCGGCCTGCACTTTCTGCAGGCACGAGCCGCCGTCGTCATGGTGGGCGATACTGGGTTCGAACCAGTGACCTCTTCGGTGTGAACGAAGCGCTCTCCCACTGAGCTAATCGCCCGGGAACGCACTGAACAATACAGGTCCGGGCGGGCTTCCATCAAACCGCTTGCAGGCGGGCGGCCAGCCCGCGCCGCCCGGCCCGCATCATCAGCGCGTGGTTGACGCGGAAGACGGGCCGCCCCGGCACGGCGAACCGCCGCAGCAGCGGCTTGCGGACGTCCACCTCCTGTTCGTAGTGGACGAGGCTGCCGCCGGGGCCCAGCCGGGTGACGGTCCAGCGGGCCCAGCCGTCGATGTCCCCGGACAGGCCCGCTTCCAGGATCCCGGTCTCCGGGTCGCGCCGCCCCGCGCGCAGGGTCGCCCTCAGGTCGAAGGGCAGCAGGGAGCGGATCCGGACGATTCCGCTGGTGTCGTCGAGCCGGGTGGCCTCCCGCACCTGGGGCCACCACAGGGGGTAGTCCTCGATCCGTTCCAGGGCCCGGTAGACCGCGGGCACGGGCGCGGGCAGGGTCCACAGACTGCGGAAGCGGTAGTGGTTCCAGTCCATGGACGGAGTGTGCCCGCCCGCGCCCGGGACGTGCCCTCACGGCATCGGCCCCCCGGCAGCGCCGGGTTCTCAAGGGCGGCGAGGCCGTGGAGCGCGGTGTCGTCGGTGGACACCCGGGGGGCCTCGCCGCCCGCCACCGGTGCGGTCGGGCCGCTCACCGGCTCCGCCCTCCAGGGCGCCGACTCCTTGTGGGCGCACCAGAGCCACAGGTCGGGTGAGAGCTCGGAGTTGTCCCAGGCGTAGCCGCCGACGTCGTAGCGCCACTGGTGCCGGGCGGTGTCGTAGGTGTGCATGATGTCGCCGTGGTCCCAGAAGCCGTACCAGCGGCGCTGCTCCACCTGGTCCTTGTAGGAGGTGAGGAGGAAATCGAGGTGGTCTCGATCCTCGCCCTGGCCGGGGTGGAGCGGTCCGGCTCGGCGAACAGGCCCCGGCCGAAGACGCCCGCCCCGATGAGCTGCTTCGGCGGGGCGGCGAGCTGCGGGAGGACGCGGACGGCCCCACCTGTGCGGCGAGTTCCCCGGCGCCCGGGGTGGACGCGTTGGCCCGGAAGAGGAGTTCGGAGGTGCGGGCGATGCCGTAGGGGTGCCGAATCCGGGCTCGTGGTCCTCGTAGGTGACGTCGGGGCCTTCGAGCTGTTCGGGGAAGGTGTCCTGGCCCGGGCCGTCGTGGTCGTAGCGCAGGTCCATGGGCTGGGCCTCGGGCGACCGGAGCCGGAGGGTGACCTCGGCGGCGTCGGTGTGGGCGTCGCGGACGTCGAGCTGGGCGGGGAACCTCTCCCGGAAGTCGCGCGGGCCGAAGGAGAGGCCGCCGCCGGCTCCGTCGGCGTAGCCGGAGCCGGAGGCGCGCCGGCCGCCGCCGGCGCCGAGTTGGAGCCGACGGGCACGCCGAGGAGCTTGCCGTCGATCTCGCCGAACTTCTCCAGTCCGGCCCGGAAGCCCTCCATGCGGAGGTGGCCGGCCCTCACCTGCCCACCGAGATCGAGCAGGACGTTCTTCGCGTCGTATTTGCGGAGGAATCCGATGGCATTCCGGAAGGCGTCCGGCGGGTTCCCCGGACGCCTGGGTGCGGAACTTCTTCCAGAAGTCGGTGTATGGCTGGAAGTCGGTCTTCACCCTGATCTTCGGGTGCTTCTCCTCGAAGAGATCGATGGTCTTGCTGTTGCGCTCGGCCCGGTCCTCGGCACCCCACCGGGAGTAACGGATCGTCACCGTTCCGTCCCCCGAGCCGCCGACGCCGCCGCACGCGCCGGTCGTCGCGCCCGGTCCCGTGACGGCCGGCGAGGCCCCCGCCGCCTTGAGGATCGTCCGCCTCCCGGTCCGCCCTTCCGCTTTCCCGCGCTGCTGCACACGAGCCTCCCCCGCGACGTCGCGTCCGCCTCGTGAATCGTTTCAAGCAAGCGCTTGCCGGCACAAGGGACGGAGGGCCCTCGGGCGCGTCGATGATGCGGACGGGAATCGCCGGCCGGCCGGACCGCGCGGACCGCCGGGCCCCTTCGGCCGCGGCCGCGCGCCCGCGGGGGAAGGCGCAGGTCGCCCCCGCGCGACCGATCGGCCGAACACGGCGGGCCGGCCGGAGCGGACGACGCGGAAGGTCACGGTCGGATGAGGGCGGCCGGAAAACGGAACGGGCCGGCGCGCGGACGGGGCCGGCGCGCGGGCATACAGACCGCCCACACCACGGCGGCCCGGCTCACGAGGTGTGAGCCGGGCCGCCGTGTGGTCCGGTGGGCGATACTGGGTTCGAACCAGTGACCTCTTCGGTGTGAACGAAGCGCTCTCCCACTGAGCTAATCGCCCGGGCGCAGGAAGAACATTACCCCATGTCAGGCCGTGCCCGTGACCGGCGGGAGCCGGG
This sequence comes from Streptomyces sp. NPDC034670, assembly GCF_055574875.1. Classification (NCBI taxonomy): domain Bacteria; kingdom Bacillati; phylum Actinomycetota; class Actinomycetes; order Kitasatosporales; family Streptomycetaceae; genus Streptomyces; species Streptomyces sp. NPDC034670. The sequence goes on along the minus strand of NZ_JBVITR010000047.1, from coordinate 7,591 downwards.
CCGCCGCACCCCGCCGGGGATCACTGGTCCTCGATCTTCCAGGGCATCTGGAGGCCGAACTTCCAGAGGTAGACCCCGGCCAGCACGGCCGCGATCACCACACCGACCGAGGTCAGGATGATGTTCCGGCGCCGCACCCTGGGGTCGAGCGCGCGCTGCGCCGCCTCGGTGACCTTGCGCTTGGTCCACCGGAGCACCAGCTGGGCCCAGACGAACTCGGTCGCCCAGATCGCCATGCCGCCGAAGATCACCACCCAGCCCGGCCCGGGCAGCACCAGCATCGCGGCGCCGGCCACCACGACCGCGAGGCCGACGACGAAGACGCCGACCTGCCAGCTCAGGTGCAGGACGCGGCGCGCCCTGACGAACTCCGGCGCCCGCGAACCGAGTCCCCGTGCCTCGCTCTGGTCGTCCCGGCTTTCGTCCAATGTCGCCCCGTGAGCCCCCATGACAGCCTCGCCAGGCTTGTTACTCCCCGTGTTCATGCAGCCAAACCCTACCTGAGCGAATCACATCACCGGAATGGGCGCAGGTCGCGAACACCTCCTCGGCCGGAAGGGTTACCTAAACACACGCAAAACACGCAGAGGGGTTTACAACGGCACCGTAGGTGGCATGTCGATTTCGCCGACGTGCGAATCCCCGAGCGCACACTGAGCGAAAGGCCCTGGCGCTTATGAACACCACGGTCAGCTGCGAGCTGCACCTGCGCCTCGTTGTGTCGAGCGAGTCCTCCCTGCCTGTCCCCGCAGGCCTGCGGTACGACACGGCCGACCCCTACGCCGTGCACGCCACCTTCCACACCGGAGCCGAGGAGACCGTCGAGTGGGTGTTCGCCCGCGACCTCCTCGCCGAGGGGCTTCACCGTCCCACCGGAACGGGCGACGTCCGCGTCTGGCCGTCGCGCAGCCACGGCCAGGGCGTCGTCTGCATCGCCCTGAGCTCACCGGAGGGAGAGGCCCTGCTCGAGGCCCCGGCACGGGCTCTGGAGTCCTTCCTGAAGCGCACCGACGCCGCCGTGCCCCCCGGCACGGAGCACCGGCACTTCGATCTCGATCAGGAGCTCTCGCACATCCTGGCGGAAAGCTAGTCGACCCCACCAAGCCGCCCGGCGCCGTCGACTCGGGGAGACGGCTCGGGCCCGGACAGTCGCACCACGGACAACCGCATACGGCACACACCGGCGCCGGCGCCGCGGCACGTCCGCGGCGCCGGCGTCCTCGTGCCGCACACCTTCCGTGACCGGCCGCGTGCGCCGCGCCGCCGGCCCGGGAGTGCCGCAAGGCGCTCCGGCGCCGGGGGCGGGGCCCTCGTGCGGACGAGGGCGGTGCGGTGCCCACCGGAGCCACTACCATCGGCCAGCATCGACGGGCGCCCGCCCGACCCCCAGGCCAGGGAGCGAATCGTGCTGATCACCCACGACACCCGGTGCGCGCTGGAAACCGTGGTGGACCTGGTGAACACCGCGCCGGAGGACGACTCGGCGCCCGACGGACTGCCGGATGTCGCGGCTCTCGAGGTTTTCGTACGGAAGCACGAGGTCAGCGAGGTGGGGGTGCTCACGGAGTCCGACCTGACCGCGGTGCGCGGGCTCCGCGGCCGGTTCGCGGCGGTGTTCGCCGCTCCCGACGCCCGCACCGCCGCCGGCCTGATCAACGAGCTGATCGCGGCGGCGGGCACCACGCCCCGGCTCACCGACCACGACGGCTACGACTGGCATGTGCACTACTTCGCCCCCGGTGCCTCCGTCGCCGACCACCTGGCCGCCGACTGCGGGATGGCGCTGGCGTTCTTCGTGGTCGCGGGCGAGCAGGAGCGTCTGCGGCGCTGCGAGGCCCCGGACTGCCGGCACGCCTTCGTCGACCTCTCCCGCAACCGCTCGCGCCGCTACTGCGACAGCCGCACCTGCGGCAACCGCCTGCATGTCGCCGCGTACCGGGCGCGGCGCAAGGAGGCGGCGGGCTGACCGGTCGGGCGGCGGTCCGGCGGGACCGGAGGCCGTCGAGGCCGGACGGGACCTCCCGGTGCTTCTCGATGCCGTGCCGACGCGGTCCCGACGGGTGACGCCGGGTACCGCGGGTACGGCTCACAGCCACAGCAGGTCGTGCAGGGCGGCCGTGAGCAGGAGACACCCGATCACCGCAAGGAAGATCATCAGCGGTGGCTGGGAAAGGGCGAAGAGGCATCCGCGCGGCTCGTCCTGCGGCGGCGCGGCCTCGCTCTGTGTCGTGTCCAGCATCTCGCCGTGATGATGACCCACCGGGAGCGCCGGACGCGATCAACACTCGGGGAGTGAGCGCGAGGCCGCCGATTCCGTGATCTACGGTTCGAGTTGTGATCGTTTCCGGACGCCGCGGGACCTTCTCTGACATTCCGGTCCGTCCGCGCCCGTCACCCGCGGCGCGGGGCACCGTCATATGCCGTGCTTCTTGAGGATGGCCTCGATGTCGCTGAAGTCGTCGTCGTCCCGGGGCGCGGACGCCGGCCGGGTCGCGGGGCGGGAGCCCTGCCCCAGGGAAGGCGCCGGTGCCGCCGGGCCCGCCGCCTCCGCCCGGGCCGCCTCCGCCCGGGCCGCCTTGCGCTCCTTGCGCGTACCCCCGCGCCGGCGCTCCACGGTGCGGGTGGTGGCGAACAGCACCCAGGACAGGCCCAGCACCCCGAATCCCGCCCAGGCGGTCGGGCTGAACGCGGTGTCGGCCAGCCACTCGACGGCACCGGTCATGACCAGGCCGAGGGGGACCAGCGCGTAGGCGGCCATACGGACCGCGGTGAGGAAGCGCCTGCGGTAGGCCGTGATCACCGCGATGCCCAGGCCGGCCGCGGACACGGCGGAGCAGACGGTCTCGGCAATCATCCGGGCCTCCAGGCGGTTGGTCGCTCGCTGGGTGGTGTGCGCCCGCTGTGGGCACTTCGTCCCTTCCATCCTGCACCTGACGGCCCCGGTCGGGCCATGTTCCGGCCCGAGATCAGGGAGATCTCCGGGTCGGCTTCCTCCGCGGGTGCCGGTGAGGGCGTGCTCCCGGCTCCCGGCCCCCGGCCGGTCCCGGACCGGCCGGGGGCCGATGGGGTGGTCCGGGGCGCGGCTGGAAGACTGTGGGCATGAGCGACTCCTCCCCCGCCCGCCCCGCCGCCCCCGTCCTCGACGTGTGGTGCGAGCTCCAGTGCCCGGACTGCCGCACCGCCCTGGACGACCTCCGCGCCCTGCGCGCCCGCTACGGCGACCGCCTGGAGCTGCGCCTGCGGCACTTCCCGCTGGAGAAGCACAAGCACTCCTTCGCCGCCGCCCAGGCCGCCGAGGAGGCGCTGGAGCAGGGACGGGGCTGGCCGTACGTCGAGGCGGTGCTCGGCCGGGTCGAGGAGCTGGACCGCCGGGGAGAGCCCTTCCTGGTCGAGGTCGCCCGGGAGCTCGGCCTGGACGCCGAGGAGTTCGACACCGCGCTGATCGACGGGCGGCACATCCTGATCGTGGACGCGGACCAGGCCGAGGGCAAGGCGATCGGGGTGACGGGCACCCCGACCTACGTCATCGGCGGCGAGCGCCTCGACGGCGGCAGGAGCCAGGAGGGCCTGCGCGAGCGCATCGAGGAGATCGCCGACCGGCTGCTGGCCGGGCGGGAGGGGTGACCGGGGGCTTTGCCGGCGGTCACAGCAGCGGCTTGTACATCGAGTACTCGGTCGTCGTGTAGCCGAGCGACGCGTAGAGCCGCTCGGCCGGTGTGTTGCCGGCGAAGACGTTGAGGCCGAGGGCCCGCTTGCCCGCGGCGGCCGCCTGCGCCTCGGCGAGCAGCATGAGGGAGCGTCCGTGCCCCCGGCCGCGGTGGGCGGCGTCGGTCTCGACGTCGAAGACGAAGCCGCGCTCCCCGCGCACCGCGAGCCACAGGGTGCCCACGCGGGTGCCCTCGTGCTCCAGGACGCTGAAGAGCATGCCCTCGGTGGCGCGGCCCTCGGGCAGCAGGACGGCCCGGTCCCGCTCCGCCTTGGCGCGCGCCTCGGCCTCGGGCACCCCGCGCGCGGTCCAGTTCCGCGCGTACTCCTCGTCGCCCCTGTCCCTCCAGGGCCCGTACTCGGCGTCGGTCATCGGCCGTGCCCCGCTGCCCTCCGGAAGGGCGGGCGGGGTGTCGCCGAGCGGCTTCTCCATGCCGCGGCCGCGCACCACGTAGCCGAGGGCCGCGGCGAGGCGGAGGGCCGGCCCGGCGCCGGCGGGCACGGACACCTCGATGCGGCGGCAGCCCCAGGCGCGCACCGCCTCCTCCGCCGCGAGCGCGGCCACCGTGCCCCGGCCGCGCCGGCGGTCCGGCTCCTCGATGCGCAGGTGCAGGATCCGGGCCACCCCGGTGCCGAAGACGGGGTGCGTGGAGAGGTGGACCGCCCCGACGGGACGGCTGTTCACGCACACCCGGTAGCGGCGCGAGCGCGTGCCGTCGGGGTTCTGCTGAAGCGGCTCGACCGGCCGCAGGGTCGTGGTCATCACGGGTGTTCTACCCGCTGCCGCGCCCGGGGTCAGCCGAATTCCCGGACCGTCACGGATCGAGGTCGGCGCCCGAGCGCTCCTCGAAGATCCGCATGGCCTTGGCGGTCACCGGCCCCGGGGTGCCGGGCAGCTCGCGGTCGTCGATCCGGTGCACGGCCTGCACGTCGCGCAGGGTGGAGGTGAGGAAGACCTCCTCGGCCCGCTGGAGGACGTCCATCGGCAGGTCGGTCTCCCGGGCGCCGGTCCACTCGACGGTCAGGGCGCGGGTGATGCCCGCGAGGCAGCCGGAGGCGAGCGGCGGGGTGTGGAGCTCGCCGTCGAGGACGACGAAGACGTTGGACCCGGTGCCCTCGCAGAGGCGTCCGGCGGTGTTGCCGAACAGCGCCTCGGAGGCGCCCCGCTCGCCGGCCCGGGCGAGGGCGACGACGTTCTCGGCGTAGGAGGTGGTCTTCAGGCCGGTGACCGCGCCGCGCTCGTTGCGGGCCCAGGGCACGGTGATGACGGCGGTGGAGTCGGGGCGGCGCGTCGCCTCCCCGAGGGCGACCACGAGGGTGGGACCGTGGCCGCCCCGGTCGGAGCCGAGCGGGCCGCGGCCTCCCGTGTAGGTGATGCGCAGCCGGCCGAGCGGCATCGGGTTGGCCTCGAGGACGGCGGCGCAGGCGCGGCGGACCTCGTCCAGGTCGGGGTCGGGCAGTCCGAGCCCCCGGGCGGACCGGGTCAGCCGGTCGAGATGCCGGGTGAGCGCGAACGGGCGGCCCGCCACGGCCTTCACCGTCTCGAAGATGCCGTCGCCCACGGTCAGTCCGTGGTCGAGGACGGAGACGCGGGCGGACTCGATGTCCTGCAGCCCGCCGTCGAGCCAGATCTTCACCACTCAGGTCCCTTCACTCACCTCGTACGCTCCCGACGCTACCGCGAGCAGCCGGGAGGCCTTCAGCTCGGTCTCCCGCCACTCCCCCTCGGGGTCGGAGCCCCAGGTGATCCCGGCGCCGGTGCCGAACCGCAGGACGGCTCCGCCGCCGGCGTCCCGGTCGATCCAGAAGGTGCGGATGCCCACCGCCAGCTCGCCGGTGCCGCGGTCGGCGTCGACCCAGCCGATGCCTCCGCAGTACGGGCCGCGGGGCACCGTCTCCAGCATGTCGATGATCCGCAGGGCGCTCGACTTGGGCGCGCCGGTGACGGAGCCGGGCGGGAAGGCGGCGGCGAGCAGCTCCGGCCAGCCGGCGCCGGGGCGCAGTTCGCCGCGTACCGTCGACACGAGGTGGACCAGTCCCGGGTGCTTCTCGACGGCGCACAGGTCCGGCACCGTCACGGTGCCGGTGGCGCAGACCCGTCCGATGTCGTTGCGGACCAGGTCGACGATCATGACGTTCTCGGCGTAGTCCTTCTCGAGGAGGTCCGCCTCGGTGCGTCCGGTGCCCTTGATCGGCCCGGACTCCACGGTCCGCCCGTCGCGGCGCAGGAACAGCTCGGGCGACGCGGTGGCGATCTCCACGCCGTGTCCGGGCAGGCGAATCGTTCCCGCGTACGGCGCCGGGTTGCCCCGGGCCAGCAGGGCCGTGAGGGCGTCCACGTCGGCGTCGGACGGCACGGGCGCGGACAGCACACGGCAGAGGTTCGCCTGGTAGACCTCGCCGGCGGCGATGTGCTCGCGGACGCGGCGGACGGCCGCCGTGTACGCGGTCCGGTCCAGCGAGGACGTCCAGTCGCCGGCGCCCGGCCCCCGCCAGGCGCCCGGCACGGGCGCCGGCACCGGCTGCTCCCGGACGTCCCGGAAGCGTGCGCAGGTCAGGCGGCCCTCGAAGTCGGCGCCGACGGCCCAGAACCCGGTGGAGTCCAGGGCCGCGGGGTCGTCGGTGACGTCGAGGAGTCCGGTGGCGACGCGGTCGCCGAAGCGGGCGAGGGGCGGGAGGTCGGGCACGCCAGGAGTGTAGGGCGGGCCCGCTCCGGGCGCCCCGGCCGCGTCCCCCGAGGGCCCGGAGCGGGCCCGTGAGCGGGCTCCGCGCAGCACGCTGCGCAAACGTGTTTTTGTGATGGCCCGGGAATCCGCTAGAGTTCAGTTCGTCGCCGGGACGCGCAAGCCGACCGAAACGACAGGCGGACGTAGCTCAGTTGGTAGAGCGCAACCTTGCCAAGGTTGAGGTCGCGAGTTCGAGCCTCGTCGTCCGCTCGTAGGAAGAGGGGGCTTCCCGGCCCCCTCCCCTGGTGGAGTGGCCGAGAGGCGAGGCAACGGCCTGCAAAGCCGTCTACACGGGTTCAAATCCCGTCTCCACCTCCAAGGACGATTAGCTCAGCGGGAGAGCGCTTCCCTGACACGGAAGAGGTCACTGGTTCAATCCCAGTATCGTCCACTGGATCTTCGGATCCCCCGCGCGATTAGCTCAGCGGGAGAGCGCTTCCCTGACACGGAAGAGGTCACTGGTTCAATCCCAGTATCGCGCACGCAGCACCCGTGATCCGCCCCCTCGGGGCGGATCACGGTCCCGAGGACGATTAGCTCAGCGGGAGAGCGCTTCCCTGACACGGAAGAGGTCACTGGTTCAATCCCAGTATCGTCCACCGCCACGGACCCCCGGCCGCCGAAGCGGCCGGGGGTCCGGCCGTGTCCGGGGTCCTCAGGACGAGAACAGCATGCGGCCGAAGCTCTTGTGCCGGTGGTGGCCGTGGTGGCCGCTGTGGTGGCCGCCGTGCGGGGCGCCCCACGCGGGGGGCTGCGGGGCCGCCGGATACGCCTGCGGAGCGGCGGGCGGGGCGGGCGGCGCGGGCTGGGACCACTGGGCCTCCAGCCGGGTCAGCGACTCCAGCTCGCCGTAGTCGAGGAAGATCCCCCGGCACCCGCTGCACTGCTCGATCTGGACGCCGTTGCGGTTGTAGGTGTGCATCGGCGCGCGGCACTTCGGACACTGCATGATCGATTCGACTCCTCGCCGGTCGGTCCCGCTTCACACGTCACCAGGACAGACTCCGCCCGGCTCCGGTCGGTTGCACCCTGGATGAGTGAGTCCGGTGTTTGTGCCGGCCGCGGCTATGGCGAAGGGCGCCCGTTGGTCAGTGTGTGAAGACAGACCTGGACGCCCTTCTGGCGGCCCTGTACGTGTTCATCGACGACCCTGCGGCTCC
>NZ_JBVITR010000046.1:0-59514 GCF_055574875.1 Streptomyces sp. NPDC034670 | reverse complement strand
ACTCCCCCCCCCCACCCCCCCCACCCCCCCCCCCCCCCCCCCCCCCCCCCCCCCCCCCCCCCCCCCCCCCCCCCCCCCCCCCCCCCGGTACGTTTCTGCTTTCCGTCCGGCCCGGCTCGCGGAGCGCCGCGGGCTCAGCCCTCCTCGTGGGAGGCCACCGCGCGCCGCGCGTCCGCGTCCAGGACGCCCCAGCTGATCAGCTGCTCGGTGAGGACCGAGGGCGACTGGTCGTAGATGACGGCGAGGGTGCGCAGGTCGTCCTGGCGGATCGAGAGCACCTTGCCGTTGTAGTCGCCGCGCTGGGACTGGATCGTCGCCGCGTAGCGCTGCAGCGGGCCCGCCTTCTCGGCCGGCACCGTGGCCAGCCGCTCCAGGTCCAGGACCAGTTTCGGCGGCGGCTCGGCGGCGCCCCCCGGGGTGGTGCCCGGCAGCAGCTCCTGCACCGGAACGCCGTAGAAGTCCGCCAGCTCCGCGAGGCGCTGCACGGTCACGGCGCGGTCCCCGCGCTCGTACGAACCGACCACGACCGCCTTCCAGCGTCCCTGGGACTTCTCCTCGACACCGTGGAGGGAAAGGCCCTGCTGGGTGCGGATCGCCCGGAGCTTGGCCCCGAGCTGTTTGGCGTATTCGCTGGACATATGGCTCCCCGGCACTGTGTCGACGCGACTGGTTCGGTTTTCCGAGCCGCGCGGCTGGTAACTCACTGTGAGGTTACGCAGCGTTACTCTCGTGCGTCAAGCCGAACGGTCCACGCCGACTCTTCCGTGCTATCGGAGATCGGCTGCGCCATCGGGGTGATCTCGGGGTGGTCGGGCGTGTCGCCGCGACCTGATACCGTAGGCGACGCAATTCCGACGTCCTTTAAGGTCCGTCCCGTGAGGCGGAGAAGGAGGTCCGCTTCCCATGGACACGCAGTCCGATGCGCGGCCCGTTCTCGAGGGCCCCGACATCGCGCGGGTGCTGACCCGCATCGCCCACGAGATCGTCGAGCGCGCCAAGGGCGCCGACGACGTGGTGCTCCTCGGCATCCCGACCCGAGGCGTCTTCCTCGCCCAGCGGCTCGCCGCCAAGCTCGAGCAGATCACCGAGCGCAAGGTCCCGGTCGGCTCGCTGGACATCACCATGTACCGCGACGACCTGCGCATGCACCCGCCGCGCGCGCTGGCCCGCACCGAGATCCCCGGTGACGGCATCGACGGCCGGCTGGTCGTGCTCGTCGACGACGTCCTCTTCTCCGGCCGCACCATCCGCGCCGCCCTGGACGCGCTGAACGACATCGGGCGCCCCCGCGCGGTGCAGCTCGCCGTCCTCGTCGACCGCGGCCACCGCGAACTGCCCATCCGCGCCGACTACGTCGGCAAGAACCTCCCCACGTCGTTGCGGGAGACGGTCAAGGTCCTGCTCACCGAGGAGGACGGCCGCGACACCGTCCTGCTCGGCGCGAAGCGGACCGCTCAGTAGCACATCGGGCGCGCGCCGACGCCGCGCGCCGGCCCGGCATGCCCCGCGCGTGCCCGGCTGCCCGATCTCGCCTCGTCGAACTGCCTTACGGAGCCTGACAGATGCAGCGCCATCTCATCTCGGCCGCCGACCTCACCCGCGACGACGCCGTCCTGATCCTCGACACCGCCGAGGAGATGGCCCGGGTCGCCGACCGGCCGATCAAGAAACTGCCGACCCTGCGCGGCCGGACCGTCGTCAACCTCTTCTTCGAGGACTCGACGCGGACCCGGATCTCCTTCGAGGCCGCCGAGAAGCGGCTGTCCGCGGACGTCATCAACTTCACCGCCAAGGGCTCCAGCGTCTCCAAGGGCGAGTCGCTCAAGGACACCGCCCAGACCCTGGAGGCCATGGGGGTCGACGCCGTGGTCATCCGGCACGGCGCCTCCGGAGCCCCCTACCGCCTGGCCAACTCGGGCTGGATCGACGCCTCCGTCATCAACGCCGGCGACGGCACCCACCAGCACCCCACCCAGGCCCTGCTCGACGCCTTCACCATGCGGCGCCGGCTCGTCGGCCGGGACGCCGGGCTCGGCCGGGACCTCTCCGGCCGCCGCGTCACGATCGTCGGCGACGTCCTGCACAGCCGGGTCGCCCGCTCCAACGTCGACCTGCTGCACACCCTCGGCGCCGAGGTGACCCTCGTCGCCCCGCCGACCCTGCTGCCGGTCGGCGTCGGGTCCTGGCCCTGCGAGGTCTCCTACGACCTCGACGGCGCCCTGCCCAAGTCCGACGCCGTGATGATGCTGCGGGTCCAGCGCGAGCGGATGAACGCCGCGTTCTTCCCCACCGAGCGCGAGTACGCACGGCGTTACGGCCTCGACGGCGACCGCATGGCGCGGATGCCCGAGCACGCCCTGGTGATGCACCCCGGCCCGATGGTGCGCGGCATGGAGATCACCGCCGAGGTCGCCGACTCCGACCGCTGCACCGCCGTCGAGCAGGTCACCAACGGGGTCTCCATCCGGATGGCCGTCCTCTACCTGCTCCTGGGCGGCGCCGTGGTCGACTCCCGGAACGTGCCCGCCGTCACCCGCCCCCACACCACCGAGGAGAAGTAAGACAGATGAGCAAGATCCTGATCCGCGGTGCGAAGGTGCTCGGCGGCGACCCGCAGGACGTCCTGATCGACGGCGGGACCATCGCCGAGGTGGGCACCGGACTGGGTGCCGAGGGCGCCGAGGTCGTCGAGGCCGCCGGCAAGGTGCTGCTGCCGGGCCTGGTCGACCTGCACACCCATCTGCGCGAGCCCGGCCGCGAGGACTCCGAGACGGTGCTGACCGGCACCCGCGCGGCGGCGAGCGGCGGCTACACGGCCGTGTTCGCCATGGCCAACACCTTCCCGGTGGCCGACACCGCCGGCGTGGTCGAGCAGGTCTGGCGGCTCGGCAGGGAGCACGGCTACTGCGACGTGCGGCCCGTCGGCGCCGTCACCGTCGGCCTGGAGGGGCACAAGCTCGCCGAGCTGGGCGCCATGCACGAGTCGGCCGCCGGCGTCACCGTCTTCTCCGACGACGGCAAGTGCGTCCACGACGCGGTGATCATGCGCCGCGCCCTGGAGTACGTGAAGGCCTTCGACGGGGTCGTCGCCCAGCACGCGCAGGAGCCGCGGCTGACCGAGGGCGCCCAGATGAACGAGGGCGTCGTCTCCGCCGAGCTGGGGCTCGGGGGCTGGCCGGCCGTCGCCGAGGAGTCGGTCATCGCCCGGGACGTGCTGCTCGCCGACCACGTCGGCTCCCGCGTCCACATCTGCCACCTCTCCACGGCGGGCAGCGTCGAGATCGTCCGCTGGGCCAAGTCCCGCGGCATCCGGGTCACCGCCGAGGTCACCCCGCACCACCTGCTCCTCACCGACGAACTGGTGCGCACGTACGACCCGGTCTACAAGGTCAACCCGCCGCTGCGCACCGAGCGGGACGTCCACGCGCTGCGCGAGGCGCTCGCCGACGGCACGATCGACATCGTCGCCACCGACCACGCCCCGCACCCGCACGAGGACAAGGACTGCGAGTGGGCCGCCGCCGCCATGGGCATGGTCGGCCTGGAGACCGCGCTGTCGGTGGTCCAGGAGACCATGGTCGACACGGGGCTGCTGGACTGGGCCGGCGTCGCCGACCGCATGTCCTTCACCCCCGCGCGCATCGGACGGGCCGAGGGCCACGGCCGTCCCGTCTCGCCAGGCGAGCCCGCCAACCTCACCCTCGTCGACACGGCATACCGTGGTCCCGTGGACCCCGCGGGCTTCGCCTCGCGCAGCCGCAACACCCCGTACGAGGGCCGTGAGCTGCCGGGCCGTGTCACGCACACCTGGCTCCGGGGCAAGGCCACACTCGTCGACGGGAAGCTCACGTGACACCTGTACTCCTGCTGGCCGCCGAGAAGGAATCGGCGGAAGTGACCGACTGGGCCGCCCGGATCGGCTGGATCGTCGGACTCGCCCTCTTCGTCGCGCTCGTCTACTGGCTGATGCGCGAGGGCTGGAAGTGGCGCGGCACCCTCCAGGGCGACCTCCCGGAGCTGCACACCGCGCCGGAGGACCCCGGCCCGGCGAGGCTGACCATGAGCGGCCGCTACCACGGCTCCACCACCGCCGGCCAGTGGCTCGACCGCATCGTGGCGCACGGCCTGGGCACCCGCAGCCGGGCCGAGCTGACGCTCACCGACGCCGGACTGGACGTCGTGCGGCCCGGAGCGGAGGACTTCTTCGTCCCGGCCGGCGCGCTGCGCGGGGCCCGGCTCGACAAGGGCATCGCCGGCAAGGTCCTCACCGAGGGCGGCCTGCTGGTCGTCACCTGGGCGCACGGCGACCGGCTGGTCGACTCCGGCTTCCGCTCGGACCGCGCGGCCGAGCACAACGAGTGGGTCGACACCCTCAACCACATGATCTCCAAGACGGAAGGCGCACGATGACAACCTCCACCAGGGGAGCCGCCAGGGTTCCCGCCGTACTCGTCCTGGAGGACGGCCGGATCTTCCGCGGCCGTGCCTACGGGGCGGTGGGGGAGACCTTCGGCGAAGCGGTGTTCTCCACCGGCATGACCGGCTACCAGGAGACCCTCACCGACCCGTCGTACCACCGCCAGGTCGTGGTGATGACCGCCCCGCACGTCGGCAACACGGGCGTCAACGACGACGACCCCGAGTCGCAGCGGATCTGGGTCGCGGGCTACGTCGTGCGCGACCCCGCACGGGTCCCCTCCAACTGGCGCTCCCGCCGTCCCCTGGACGAGGAACTCGCCGCGCAGGGCGTCGTCGGCATCAGCGGCATCGACACCCGCGCGCTCACCCGGCACCTGCGCGAGCGGGGCGCCATGCGGGTCGGTATCTTCAGCGGCGACGCCGTGCGGGACGACGCCGCACTGCTGGCGAGCGTGCGGGACGTCCCCCCGATGGAGGGCGCCGACCTCGCCTCCGAGGTCGCCACCACCGAGGCGTACGTCGTCCCCGCGGCCGGCGAGAAGAGGTTCACCGTCGCCGCGATCGACCTCGGCATCAAGGGCATGACCGCGCAGCGCATGACCCAGCGCGGCATCGAGGTGCACATCCTGCCCCCGACCGCCACCGCCGACGACGTCTACGCCGTCGCTCCCGACGGCGTGTTCTTCTCCAACGGCCCCGGCGACCCCGCCACCGCCGACCACGCCGTCGCCGTGATGCGGGACGTCCTGGAGCGCGGCACCCCGCTGTTCGGCATCTGCTTCGGCAACCAGATCCTCGGCCGCGCCCTCGGCTTCGGCACCTACAAGCTGAAGTACGGCCACCGCGGCATCAACCAGCCGGTCCAGGACCGTGCGACCGGCAGGGTCGAGGTCACCTCGCACAACCACGGCTTCGCCGTCGACGCCCCGCTCGACCGGGTCTCCGACACCCCGTTCGGCCGCGCCGAGGTCTCCCACGTGTGCCTGAACGACAACGTGGTGGAGGGCCTCAGGCTGCTCGACAAGCCGGCCTTCAGCGTCCAGTACCACCCCGAAGCGGCAGCGGGCCCGCACGACGCCGCCCACCTGTTCGACCGCTTCGTCTCCCTGATGGAGGGCCAGCGTGCCTAAGCGCACCGATATCCAGTCCGTCCTGGTCATCGGCTCCGGCCCGATCGTCATCGGCCAGGCCGCCGAGTTCGACTACTCCGGCACCCAGGCGTGCCGCGTGCTCAAGGCCGAGGGCCTGCGCGTCGTCCTGGTGAACTCCAACCCGGCGACGATCATGACCGACCCGGAGATCGCCGACGCCACCTACGTCGAGCCGATCACCCCCGAGTTCGTCGAGAAGATCATCGCCAAGGAGCGGCCGGACGCCCTGCTGCCCACCCTGGGCGGCCAGACGGCGCTCAACACCGCGATCTCCCTGCACGAGAACGGCGTCCTCGACAAGTACGGCGTCGAGCTGATCGGCGCCAACGTCGAGGCCATCCACAAGGGCGAGGACCGCGACCAGTTCAAGGAGGTCGTCGAGGAGGTCCGCAAGAAGATCGGACAGGGCGAGTCCGCCCGCTCGGTGATCTGCCACTCCATGGACGAGGTCCTGGCCGGCGTCGAGGAGCTCGGCGGCTACCCGGTCGTCGTCCGCCCGTCCTTCACCATGGGCGGCGCCGGCTCCGGCTTCGCGCACGACGAGGACGAGCTGCGCCGCATCGCCGGCCAGGGCCTGGCCCTCTCGCCGACCACCGAGGTGCTCCTGGAGGAGTCCATCCTCGGCTGGAAGGAGTACGAGCTGGAGCTGATGCGCGACAAGCACGACAACGTCGTGGTCGTCTGCTCCATCGAGAACTTCGACCCCATGGGCGTGCACACCGGCGACTCCATCACCGTCGCCCCGGCGATGACGCTCACCGACCGCGAGTACCAGACCCTGCGGGACATCGGCATCGCGGTCATCCGCGAGGTCGGCGTCGACACCGGCGGCTGCAACATCCAGTTCGCGGTGAACCCCGCCGACGGCCGCGTCATCGTCATCGAGATGAACCCCCGGGTGTCGCGCTCCTCGGCGCTGGCCTCCAAGGCGACCGGTTTCCCGATCGCCAAGATCGCCGCCAAGCTCGCCGTCGGCTACACCCTCGACGAGATCCCGAACGACATCACGCAGGAGACCCCGGCGTCCTTCGAGCCGACCCTGGACTACGTGGTCGTCAAGGCGCCCCGGTTCGCCTTCGAGAAGTTCCCGAGCGCCGACTCCACCCTCACCACCACCATGAAGTCGGTCGGCGAGGCCATGGCGATCGGCCGCAACTTCACCGAGGCCCTCCAGAAGGCGCTGCGCTCGCTGGAGAAGAAGGGCAGCCGGTTCACGTTCGTCGGCGAGCCCGGCGACAAGGCCGAGCTGCTGCGCGAGGCCGTCCGCCCGACCGACGGCCGGATCAACGCCGTCATGCAGGCCATCCGCGCGGGCGCCACCCCCGAGGAGGTCTTCGAGGCCACGAGGATCGACCCCTGGTTCGTCGACCAGCTCTTCCTCATCAAGGAGATCGCCGACGAGCTGTCCGCGGCGCCCGAGCTGACGCGCGACCTGCTCGCCGAGGCCAAGCGGCACGGCTTCTCCGACCAGCAGATCGGCGAGATCCGCGGGCTGCGCGAGGACGTCGTGCGCGAGGTCCGCCAGGTGCTCGGCATCCGCCCGGTCTACAAGACGGTCGACACCTGCGCCGCCGAGTTCTCCGCGCGGACCCCGTACTTCTACTCCTCCTACGACGAGGAGACCGAGGTCGCCCCGCGCGAGAAGCCGGCCGTCATCATCCTGGGCTCCGGCCCGAACCGCATCGGCCAGGGCGTCGAGTTCGACTACTCCTGCGTCCACGCCTCCTTCGCGCTGCACGACGCCGGGTACGAGACCGTGATGGTCAACTGCAACCCGGAGACCGTCTCCACCGACTACGACACCTCCGACCGGCTGTACTTCGAGCCGCTCACGCTGGAGGACGTGCTGGAGATCGTCCACGCCGAGCAGCAGGCCGGGCCGGTCGCGGGCGTCGTCGTCCAGCTCGGCGGACAGACCCCGCTCGGCCTGGCGCAGGCGCTGAAGGACAACGGCGTGCCGATCGTCGGCACCTCCCCGGAGGCCATCCACGCCGCCGAGGACCGCGGCGCCTTCGGCCGGGTCCTCCAGGAGGCCGGCCTGCCGGCGCCCAAGCACGGCACCGCCACCACCTTCGCCGAGGCCAAGGCCATCGCCGACGAGATCGGCTACCCGGTCCTCGTGAGGCCGTCCTACGTGCTCGGCGGACGCGGCATGGAGATCGTCTACGAGGAGGCCCGGCTGGAGGCGTACATCGCCGAGTCGACCGAGATCGGCCCCTCGCGGCCGGTGCTCGTGGACCGCTTCCTCGACGACGCCATAGAGATCGACGTCGACGCGCTGTACGACGGCGAGGAGCTGTACCTCGGCGGCGTCATGGAGCACATCGAGGAAGCCGGCATCCACTCCGGCGACTCCGCGTGCGCCCTGCCCCCGATCACCCTCGGCGGCCACGACATCAAGCGCCTGCGCGCCTCCACGGAGGCCATCGCGCGCGGGGTCGGGGTGCGCGGCCTGATCAACATCCAGTTCGCGCTGTCCGGGGACATCCTCTACGTCCTGGAGGCCAACCCGCGCGCCTCGCGCACCGTCCCCTTCACCTCGAAGGCGACCGCGGTGCCGCTGGCCAAGGCCGCCGCCCGCATCTCGCTGGGCGCCACCGTCGCCGAGCTGCGCGCCGAGGGCCTGCTCCCGGCGCACGGCGACGGCGGCGACATGCCGCTGGACGCGCCGATCTCCGTCAAGGAGGCGGTGCTGCCCTGGTCCCGCTTCCGCGACATCCACGGCCGCGGCGTCGACACGGTCCTCGGCCCGGAGATGCGCTCCACCGGCGAGGTCATGGGCATCGACTCCGTCTTCGGCACGGCGTACGCCAAGTCGCAGGCGGGCGCCTACGGCCCGCTGCCCACCAAGGGACGCGCGTTCATCTCGGTCGCCAACCGCGACAAGCGCTCGATGATCTTCCCGGCGCGCGAGCTGGCGGCCCACGGCTTCGAGCTGCTCGCCACCTCCGGCACCGCCGAGGTCCTCAAGCGCAACGGGATCAACGCCACCGTGGTGCGCAAGCACTTCGAGGGCACCGGCCCGAACGGCGAGAAGACCATCGTCCAGCTCATCCACGACGGCGAGGTCGACCTCATCGTCAACACCCCGTACGGAACCGGCGGCCGCCTCGACGGCTACGACATCCGCACGGCGGCCGTGGCGCGGTCCGTGCCGTGCCTGACGACGGTCCAGGCGCTCGCCGCCGCGGTCCAGGGCATCGACGCCCTGGGCCGGGGGGACGTGAGCGTCCGCTCGCTCCAGGAACACGCGCAGCACCTGACCGCGGCCCGCGACTAGCGGCCCCGAGGGGGACACCGGAAACGGTGTCCCCCTCTTCATGAGGCTCTTGATGAGGCTCTTCACGAGGACAGGCATGTACAAGTACTTCTTCCACCTGGTGTTCACCCGGCTGGATCCGGAGCGGGCCCACCACCTGGCCTTCCGCTGGATCCGCCTGGTCGCTCGGATCCCCGTGCTGCGCACCTTCGCCGCCGCCGTGCTCGCGCCCCGCCACCGGGAACTGCGCACCGAGGCCCTGGGACTGCGCCTGCACAGCCCCTTCGGGCTCGCGGCCGGCTTCGACAAGAACGCCGTCGGCATCGACGGCCTGGCGATGCTCGGCTTCGACCACGTCGAGATCGGCACCGTGACCGGGGAACCGCAGCCCGGCAACCCGAAGAAGCGGCTGTTCCGGCTGGTCGGCGACCGCGCCCTGATCAACCGCATGGGCTTCAACAACGACGGCTCGCTGGCCGTCGCCGCGCGCCTGGCCTCCCGCACGCCCGTCTTCCGGACGGCCGTCGGCGTCAACATCGGCAAGACCAAGGCCGTACCGGAGTCCGAGGCCGTCGGGGACTACGTGAAGTCGGCCGAGCGGCTGGCGCCCCACGCCGACTACCTGGTGGTCAACGTCTCCTCCCCGAACACGCCCGGCCTGCGCGACCTCCAGGCCGTCGACCACCTGCGCCCGCTGCTGACCGCCGTCCGCGAGGCCGCCGACCGGGCCGTCCCGGCCCGCCGGGTGCCGCTGCTGGTGAAGATCGCGCCGGACCTCGCCGACGAGGACGTCGACGCCGTCGCCGACCTGGCCGTCGAACTCGGCCTGGACGGGATCATCGCCACCAACACCACCGTCGCGCGCGAGGGACTCGGCCTGACGTCCGGGCCCGCCGCGACCGGGGAGGCCGGCGGGCTGTCCGGCGCCCCGCTGAAGGCGCGCTCCCTCGAGGTCCTGCGCCGCCTCTACGCGCGCGTGGGCGACCGGATCACCCTGGTCGGCGTCGGCGGCGTCGAGAACGCCGAGGACGCCTGGCAGCGCATCCTGGCCGGCGCCACGCTGGTCCAGGGTTACAGCGCCTTCGTCTACGAGGGGCCCTTCTGGGCCCGCGGCATCCACAAGGGGCTCGCCGCGCGCCTGCGCACCAGCCCGTACGCCACGCTCGCCGACGCGGTGGGCGCCGGTACGAGGACCACGGGGACCACGGAGACCACAGGGACCACAGGGACCGCGGGGACCACGAGGACGGAGACGACGGCATGAGCGGACTCGCACCCTTCGGCGCGCGGCTGCGCCGGGCCATGGACGAGCGCGGCCCGCTGTGCGTGGGCATCGACCCGCACGCCTCCCTGCTCACCGAGTGGGGCCTGGACGACGACGTCACGGGCCTGGAGCGGTTCAGCCGCACGGTCGTCGAGGCCCTCGCCGGCCGGGTCGCCGTGCTCAAGCCGCAGAGCGCCTTCTTCGAGCGTTTCGGCTCGCGCGGCGTCGCCGTCCTGGAGCGGACGGTCCGGGAGGCGCGCGCGGCCGGGTCGCTGGTCGTCATGGACGCCAAGCGCGGCGACATCGGCTCCACCATGGCCGCCTACGCCGAGTCCTTCCTGCGCCCGGACGCGCCCCTGTTCTCCGACGCGCTCACCGTCTCGCCGTACCTCGGCTACGGCTCGCTGAGCCCGGCCGTCGCGCTGGCCCGGGAGAGCGGCACGGGACTGTTCGTGCTGGCGCTGACCTCCAACCCGGAGGGCGGCGAGGTGCAGCACGCGGTGCGCGCCGACGGGCGCACCGTCGGGGCGACGATGCTCGGGCACCTGGCCCTGGAGAACGCCGGTGAGGAGCCGCTCGGGTCCTTCGGCGCGGTGGTCGGGGCGACGCTCGGCGACCTGTCCTCGTACGACCTGGACATGGGCGGCCCGATCCTCGCGCCCGGCATCGGCGCCCAGGGGGCCACGGCGGCCGATCTCCCGGCCGTCTTCGGGCGCGCGGTGCGCCACGTCGTGCCGAACGTGAGCCGGGGTGTGCTGCGTCACGGTCCCGACGTCGTCGCGCTGCGTGACGCGGCGGACCGCTTCGCGGAGGAGATCCGGGCCGCCGTGACGGCCGTCTGAGCCGGTCGGCGGAGGAATCCGTGCCTCCCCGACCCTGGATACATCCTCAAATCAGGGGCAATATGTCTTAAATGTCCAGCCTGACGGAGGCTGACCAGGACTTTTCCGCTGTTCTCGCTGACTCAGACGGAGTTGGCCGCTAGTCTCCGACGAGTGGAGCACCTCCCACGCCCTCGCGGCAGTGGGGGAGAACGGGCAGGCGTGTTGCTCGTGGCTCCCCAGGTGTGGGGCGACTAGGTTCCTCACCGGTCCGTATCCGACAGTTCGACATCCGAGGTGACGTAGGCGTGGCTCTTCCGCCCCTTACCCCTGAACAGCGCGCAGCCGCGCTCGAAAAGGCCGCCGCGGCTCGCCGGGAGCGGGCCGAGGTCAAGAATCGACTCAAGCACTCCGGCGCCTCCCTTCACGAGGTCATCAAGCAGGGCCAGGAGAACGACGTCATCGGCAAGATGAAGGTCTCCGCCCTGCTCGAGTCCCTGCCGGGCGTGGGCAAGGTCCGCGCCAAGCAGATCATGGAGCGACTGGGCATCTCCGAGAGCCGCCGCGTGCGCGGGCTCGGGTCCAACCAGATCGCCTCGCTGGAGCGCGAGTTCGGCAGCACCGGTTCCTGAACCCCGGGCGGTCCGGGACCGGCGTCCCGGGCGCCCCGGGATTGCTGGAATAATCGCTGCATGACTGAACGTCCGCGGCTGACCGTGCTCTCCGGCCCCTCCGGGGTCGGCAAGAGCACGGTCGTCGCCCATATGCGCAAGGAACACCCCGAGGTCTGGCTCTCCGTGTCGGCAACGACGCGGAGGCCCCGTCCGGGCGAGCAGCACGGAGTCCACTACTTCTTCGTCACCGACGAGGAGATGGACAAGCTGATCGCCAACGGCGAGCTGCTGGAGTGGGCCGAGTTCGCCGGCAACCGCTACGGCACGCCCCGGGCGGCGGTGCTGGAGCACCTGGAGGCGGGCGTGCCCGTGCTGCTGGAGATCGACCTCCAGGGAGCGCGGCAGGTCCGCGAGTCCATGGCCGACGCCCAGCTGGTGTTCCTGGCTCCCCCCTCCTGGGAGGAGCTCGTGCGCAGGCTCACGGGTCGCGGCACCGAGCCGCCCGAGGTGATCGAGCGCCGGCTGCAGGCCGCGAAGACCGAGCTCGCGGCCGAGCCGGAGTTCGACACGACCCTGGTCAACACCTCCGTCGAGGGCGTGGCCCGCGAGCTGATAGCCTTGATGAACGTCGTGTGACCGTTGCCGACCGTCCGGCGGGACCGTCCACCGGGACCGATCAGCGGGACCGGTCGGTGGTCGCACGGACTGCATCTTTCCCATCCATCGGAAGGTAGAGCGTGTCCTCTTCCATCTCCGCGCCCGAGGGCATCATCAACCCGCCGATCGACGAGCTCCTCGAGGCCACGGACTCGAAGTACAGCCTCGTGATCTACGCGGCCAAGCGGGCCCGCCAGATCAACGCGTACTACTCGCAGCTCGGCGAGGGCCTCCTCGAGTACGTCGGTCCCCTCGTCGACACCCACGTCCACGAGAAGCCGCTCTCGATCGCCCTGCGCGAGATCAACGCGGGACTGCTGACCTCCGAGGCCGTCGAAGGCCCCGGTCAGTAAGCGTCGGTCACCGGTCGGCGCGTCGTACCGTCCGATCGCGGCCGACTTCTCCACAGGCCCGGCAGCACGTCTGCCGGGCCTGTGGTGTCTCATGGTGGTGGTCGCACACATTCCGAGGTCCGGGGAGAGACGGTGGACAAGCCGAAGGTCGTTCTGGGGGTCAGCGGCGGCATCGCCGCGTACAAGGCCTGTGAGCTGCTCAGGCGGCTGACGGAGTCGGGGCACGACGTCCGGGTCGTCCCCACCGCCTCCGCGCTGCACTTCGTCGGCGCCGCCACCTGGTCCGCCCTCTCCGGCAACCCGGTCTCCACCGAGGTCTGGGACGACGTCCACAAGGTGCCGCACGTCCGCATCGGGCAGCACGCCGACCTGGTGGTCGTCGCCCCGGCCACGGCGGACGTGCTCGCCAGGGCGGCCCACGGCCTGGCCGACGACCTCCTGACCAACACCCTGCTCACCGCCCGCTGCCCGGTGGTCTTCGCCCCCGCCATGCACACCGAGATGTGGGAGCACCCGGCCACCCAGGACAACGTGGCCACGCTGCGCGCACGGGGCGCCGTGGTCGTCGAACCGGCCGTCGGCCGTCTCACCGGCGTCGACACCGGAAAGGGCCGGCTGCCCGAGCCGGCCGAGATCTTCGAGGTCTGCCGCCGGGTGCTGGCCCGCGGCGCCACGGCGCCCGACCTCACCGGGCGGCACGTGGTGGTCAGCGCGGGAGGCACCCGGGAGCCGCTCGACCCCGTCCGCTTCCTCGGCAACCGCTCCTCCGGCAAGCAGGGCTACGCCCTCGCCCGCACCGCCGCCGCCCGGGGCGCCCGCGTCACGCTGATCGCGGCGAACACCGCGCTGCCCGACCCGGCCGGGGTGGACGTCGTCCCCGTCGGGACCGCCGTGGAACTGCGCGAGGCGGTGCTCGGCGCCGCCGCGGACGCGGACGCGGTGGTGATGGCCGCGGCCGTCGCCGATTTCCGGCCGGCCGCCTACGCCACCGGGAAGATCAAGAAGAAGGACGGCCAGGAGCCCGAGCCCATCGCCCTGGTACGGAATCCGGACGTTCTCGCCGAGGTCTCCGGCGACCGGGCGCGGCCCGGACAGGTGATCGTCGGCTTCGCCGCCGAGACCGACGACGTGCTCGCCAACGGCCGCGCCAAACTGAAGCGCAAGGGCTGCGACCTGCTGGTGGTGAACGAGGTGGGGGAGCGCAAGACCTTCGGCTCCGAGGAGAACGAGGCCGTGGTGCTGGGCGCCGACGGCAGTGAGACCCGCGTCGCGCGCGGCCCGAAGGAGGCCCTGGCCGAAACCGTGTGGGACCTGGTGGCCGAGCGCCTCGGGTGAGGGGCGCCCTCCGCCGCCGGCTTCCGGAAATCCCGCACTCTCGAAGTGTGGCGCCTCTGGCCATGGGCGAGAGGATCCGGGCAGAATGCCCGTGCCGCAGGTCACAGGGCTTCCGAGAGGCGAGACAGGAGGACCGGCGGTGAAGTGCGACCGATAAACTGTTCCACGGACGGCGTCGGGTGCAGCCCCCGCCGTCCGTCAACGATCAGCCAGCAGCCGCTGCAACCCCAGGGAGCGTTGTGTCCCGTCGTCTGTTCACCTCGGAGTCCGTGACCGAGGGTCACCCCGACAAGATCGCTGACCAGATCAGCGACACCATTCTCGACGCGCTGCTGCGCGAGGACCCGGCCTCCCGGGTCGCCGTCGAGACCCTGATCACCACCGGTCTGGTGCACGTGGCCGGTGAGGTCACGACCAAGGCGTACGCGGACATCGCGACGCTGGTCCGAGGCAAGATCCTGGAGATCGGCTACGACTCCTCCAAGAAGGGCTTCGACGGCGCCTCCTGCGGTGTGTCGGTGTCGATCGGCGCGCAGTCCCCGGACATCGCCCAGGGCGTGGACGCCGCCTACGAGGCCCGGGTGGAGGGTGACGACGACGAGCTGGACCGGCAGGGCGCCGGCGACCAGGGCCTGATGTTCGGCTACGCCACGGACGAGACGCCGACGCTGATGCCGCTGCCGATCTTCCTCGCGCACCGCCTGTCCAAGCGCCTGTCGGACGTGCGCAAGAACGGCACGATCCCCTACCTGCGCCCCGACGGCAAGACCCAGGTCACCATCGAGTACGACGGCGACAAGGCGGTCCGGCTGGACACCGTGGTGGTCTCCTCGCAGCACGCCTCCGACATCGACCTGGAGTCGCTGCTGGCCCCCGACATCCGCGAGTTCGTCGTGGAGCCGGAGCTCAGGGCGCTGCTGGACGAGGGCATCAAGCTGGACACCGAGAACTACCGGCTGCTGGTCAACCCCACCGGCCGCTTCGAGATCGGCGGCCCGATGGGCGACGCCGGCCTGACCGGCCGGAAGATCATCATCGACACCTACGGCGGCATGGCCCGCCACGGCGGCGGCGCCTTCTCCGGCAAGGACCCGTCCAAGGTGGACCGCTCGGCGGCGTACGCGATGCGCTGGGTCGCCAAGAACGTGGTCGCGGCCGGCCTGGCCGCCCGCTGCGAGGTGCAGGTCGCCTACGCCATCGGCAAGGCCGAGCCGGTCGGCCTGTTCGTGGAGACCTTCGGCACCGCCAAGGTCGACACCGAGCGGATCGAGCAGGCCATCGACGAGGTCTTCGACCTGCGGCCGGCCGCCGTCATCCGCGATCTGGACCTGCTGCGGCCGATCTACGCGAGCACCGCCGCCTACGGCCACTTCGGCCGGGAGCTGCCCGACTTCACCTGGGAGCGCACCGACCGCGTGGACGCGCTGCGCAGGGCGGCGGGCCTGTAGGGCGCAGAGCGCACCGCAGTGCGCGGGGCCCGGCGTTCCCTCACGGGACGCGCCGGGCCCCGGCGCGTCCCAGGCCGGGGCCGCTGTCGGTGGCGTTTGGTAAGAATGCAGGCGTGAGCAGCGAGAACGGACAGGCGGACAAGGGCGCCGGGGGCGCGCCGCCCGAGCAGCTCGCGCTCATCCGGGCGAGCGTGCGCAAGGCCGAGGTGCCCCGGGCCAAGCCGCGTACCTGGCGGGGAGCCGCGCTCGCCAAGGACCTGCCCGTCGCCCGGGTCCTCGTCGACCGGGGCGTGCTCCACCTCGACCGCTACTTCGACTACGCCGTCCCCGAGGAACTGGACGCCGACGCACAGCCCGGAGTGCGGGTGCGGGTGCGGTTCGGCGCCGGACGGCACCGGGTGCGCGAGGGCCGGCGCGAGGGCGGGGGGCTGGTCGACGGGTTCCTCGTCGAGCGGCTCGCCGAGTCCGACTACTCCGGTCCCCTGGCGGCGCTGGCCCAGGTCGTCTCGCCCGAACGGGTACTGAGCGAGGACCTGCTGGGACTCGCCCGGGCGGTCGCCGACCGGTACGCCGGCAGCCTCGCCGACGTGCTCCAGCTCGCCGTCCCGCCGCGCAACGCCCGCGCCGAGCGGCGGCCCTCGCCCGCCCCGCTGCCGCCGCCCCCGCCGCCCGATCCGGGCTCCTGGGACCGCTACGAGCAGGGGCCCGCGTTCCTGCGCTCCCTGGCCCGCGGGAACTCCCCGCGGGCGGTGTGGAACGCGCTGCCCGGGCCGCAGTGGAGCGAGGAGACGGCGCGGGCCGTCGCGGCGACGCTGGCCTCCGGACGCGGCGCGCTGGTCGTCCTGCCCGACGGACGGGCCGTCGCCCGCGTCGACGCCGCGCTCACCGCGCTGCTGGGCCCGGGGCGGCACGCGGTGCTCACCGCCGACGCGGGGCCGGAGAAGCGGTACGCGCAGTGGCTCGCCGTGCGGCGGGGAGCCGTACGGGCCGTCGTCGGGACGCGCGCGGCCATGTTCGCGCCGGTGCGGGACCTCGGACTGGTCGCCCTCTGGGACGACGGCGAC
Source organism: Streptomyces sp. NPDC034670 (assembly GCF_055574875.1). Taxonomy (NCBI): domain Bacteria; kingdom Bacillati; phylum Actinomycetota; class Actinomycetes; order Kitasatosporales; family Streptomycetaceae; genus Streptomyces; species Streptomyces sp. NPDC034670. The sequence continues at coordinate 43,129 of NZ_JBVITR010000046.1, read as the reverse complement.
GGCAGCCACAGCGAACAGCACGCCCCGCAGCCGCACGCCCGCGAGGTGCTGCTGCTGAGGGCGGCGCAGGACCGGTGCGGGTTCCTCCTGGGGAGCTGGAGCTGCACCGTGGAGGCCGCCCAGCTGGTGGAGACCGGCTGGGCCCGGCCGCTGGTCGCCGGGAGGGAACGGGTACGGCAGGCCGCACCGCTGGTGCGCACGGTGGGGGACCAGGACCTCGCGCGCGACGAGGCCGCCCGCGCGGCACGGCTGCCGACGCTCGCCTGGCAGGCCGTCAAGGAAGGGCTGCGGCACGGCCCGGTGCTCGTGCAGGTGCCCCGGCGGGGGTACGTGCCGCGGATGGCGTGCGCCCGCTGCCGGACACCGGCGCGGTGCCGCCACTGCTCCGGACCGCTTCAGGCGCACGGCTCCGACGATCTGCGGTGCGGCTGGTGCGGGCGCGAGGAGGGCGGCTGGCACTGCCCCGAGTGCGGCGGGTTCCGCCTGCGGGCCCAGGTGGTGGGGGCGCGGCGGACCGCCGAGGAACTGGGCCGCGCCTTCCCGGCCGTCCCGGTGCGCACCTCGGGGCGCGAGCACGTGCTGGACACGGTGCCGGCGGCGCCCGCGCTGGTGGTGAGCACGCCCGGCGCGGAGCCGGTCGCCGAGGGCGGGTACGCGGCGGCCCTGCTGCTGGACGGATGGGCCATGCTGGGCCGCCCCGACCTGCGGGCCGGGGAGGACGCACTGCGCCGCTGGATCGGCGCGGCGGCGCTGGTCCGTCCGCAGCCGGCGGGCGGCACGGTGGTGGTGGTCGCCGAGCCGACGCTGCGGCCGGTGCAGGCGCTGGTGCGGTGGGACCCGGTCGGGCACGCGGTGCGGGAGCTGGCCGAGCGCGCCGAGCTGGGATTCCCGCCGGTGTCGCGGATGGCGGCGGTGTCGGGGCCGGGCCCGGCGGTGGCCGAGTTCCTCCGCGCGGTCGAACTGCCCGGGGAGGCGGAGGTGCTGGGCCCGGTGCCGCTGCCGGTCACCGCCGCGGGACAGCAGCGGCGGCCGGGGGGGCCGCCCCCCGGGGAGCACTGGGAGCGGAGTCTGATCCGGGTGCCGCCGGGCAGGGGCGCCGCCCTGGCGGGCGCGCTGAAGGCCGCGCAGGCGGCACGGACCGCCCGGGGCGGAGGCGAGGCGGTGCGGGTGCGGATCGATCCGCCCGACATCGGGTGAGGGGCGCCGCGCGGCCCGGGCGCCGTACGCGGCCCGGCCGCGGGCGGCCCGTCGGGCACCGCCCTCCCGGAACCGATGCGTCCGGAAGGGCGGGGCCGGGCCGGGGGCCGGGGGAGCGGGCGGCTCAGCCGCTGCGGGGCCCGGGGAAGGCCGTCGGCCGCGGCTCGTCGCGCAGCGACGGGCTGCCCGCGGTGGGCTGCGTCGGCATGGAGCGGGTCTCGGGGACCGCCGGCACCGTGGAGAGACCGGTGCCCACATTGACCGTACGGGTGCCCGACGGCTCCGCCGCGTGCTCGGTCCCGGTGGCCTTCGGCACCTGCGCGGGGGTGCGGCGGGAGCCGTACCGGCGGTGCACCGCCTGCTTGGTGACGCCCAGCGCGGAGCCCACCGCGTCCCACGAGAAGCCCAGGGAACGGTCGAAGTCCACGGCCGCCGTGACCAGGGTCTCGACACTGTCCCGCAGCTCCTGGGCGAGACGGACCGTCGGGGCGGGGGCGCGTCCGTAGACGACGAAGCCCGTGGAGGGGCCGGAGCGGCGCGGACGGTAGACGTTGCCCAGCTGGGCGGTGAGCGTGCGCAGTGCGTCCACCTGCCGGCGGACCCGCTCGATGTCCCGCACCAGCAGGTGCAGGCTGGCCCGAGCCTGGGCGTCGTGGGTTGCGTGGTCGGCCATGAACAAGCCTCTCGAACCGGCGTTGAAAGGAATGGGCCCGTGTCGGGGGCCCGTGGTCAACTCTTTCTTGACCAACGCGGATCCGCTCCGCGGGTCACGGGACGGGGCGTGGCGGCATATGCGTACGCCCCCGCGCACCACCCGTTTCCGGGGACGGGCTCCGGACGTCTCCCGCGGGGGGCGCCCGCCGCCGGCGGCTCTCCCGCACGGACGCCTGCGCCGGCGCCCCATAGACTGGTGCGCCGCCCGTGTCCGCCCCCGCCCGAGAGGCCCGAAGCACCCCATGAAGCTCGTCTTCGCCGGTACCCCCGAGGTCGCCGTTCCCGCCCTGGACGCACTCCTCGCCTCCGGGCGGCACGAGGTGGCCGCCGTCGTCACGCGGCCCGACGCGCCGGCCGGGCGGGGACGCCGGCTGGTCGCCTCCCCCGTCGCCGAACGGGCCGAGGAGGCCGGGATCGAGGTGCTCAAGCCGGCCAGGCCCGGGGAGCCGGAGTTCCTGGAGCGCCTGGAGGAGATCGGGCCCGACTGCTGCCCCGTCGTCGCCTACGGGGCCCTGCTGCCCCGGGCGGCCCTGGAGGTCCCGGCCCGGGGCTGGGTCAACCTGCACTTCTCACTGCTGCCCGCCTGGCGCGGGGCCGCCCCGGTGCAGCACGCCCTCATGGCGGGCGACGAGATCACCGGCGCCTCCACCTTCCTCATCGAGGAGGGCCTCGACTCCGGGCCCGTCTACGGCACGGTCACCGAGGAGATCCGGCCCACCGACACCAGCGGCGACCTGCTCACCCGGCTGGCCCTCGCGGGCGCCGGACTGCTCGTCGCGACCATGGACGGCATCGAGGACGGCACCCTGGAGGCCGTGCCCCAGCCCGCCGAGGGCGTCAGCCTCGCGCCCAAGGTCTCCGTCGAGGACGCCCGCATCGACTTCACCGCCCCGGCGCTGCGCGTCGACCGGGTGGTGCGCGGCTGCACCCCCGCGCCCGGCGCCTGGACCACCTTCCGGGGCGAGCGGCTCAAGATCATTCAGGCCGCCCCCGTGCCCGGGCGCACCGACCTCGCGCCCGGGCAGCTGGCCGTCGGCAAGAACGACGTGCACGTCGGCACCGGTTCGTACGCCGTGGAGCTGCTGTGGGTGCAGGCCCAGGGCAAGAAGCCGATGCGGGCGGCGGACTGGGCGCGCGGGGCGCGGATCACCGCCGGGGAGACCGTCGGCGCCTGACGCCCGCGGACTCCCGGGACGTAGGCTGGAGCGCGTACTTCACCCCACATCCGGAGCACCTTTTTCGTGAGCGACCAGCCCCGTCGGCCCCGCAGGCCCGCCAAGCCCTACCGCCGGCCCCAGAAGGACCCCGTCCGCATCCTCGCCTTCGAGGCCCTGCGGGCCGTGGACGAGCGGGACGCGTACGCCAACCTCGTCCTGCCGCCGCTGCTGCGCGCGGCGCGCGAGAGGGGCGGCTTCGACGCCCGGGACGCGGCGCTGGCGACCGAGCTGGTGTACGGGACGCTGCGCCGGCAGGGGACGTACGACGCGATCGTCGCGGCCTGTGCGGACCGGCCGCTGCGCGAGGTGGACCCGCCGGTGCTGGACGTGCTGGGCCTCGGCGCGCACCAGCTGCTCGGGACGCGGATCCCGACGCACGCCGCCGTCTCCGCCACCGTCGAATTGGCCCGGGTGGTGCTGGGCGACGGACGGGCCAAGTTCGTCAACGCCGTGCTGCGCAAGGTCGCGCAGGACGACCTCGACGGGTGGCTGGAGCGCGTCGCGCCGCCCTACGACGAGGACCCCGAGGACCATCTCGCCGTCGTGCACTCCCACCCCCGCTGGGTCGTCTCCGCGCTGTGGGACTCGCTCGGCGGCGGCCGGGCCGGCATCGAGGACCTGCTGCGGGCCGACAACGAGCGCCCCGAGGTCACGCTCGTCGCCCGGCCCGGCCGGGCCACCACCGACGAACTGCTCGGCGAGGACGCCGCCGTGCCGGGACGCTGGTCGCCCCACGCGGTGCGGCTGACCGAGGGCGGCGAGCCGGGCGCGGTCCCGGCCGTGGCGGAGGGCCGGGCCGGCGTCCAGGACGAGGGGAGCCAGCTCGTCGCCCTCGCGCTCGCCGCCGCGCCGGTCGAGGGGCGGGACCGGTTCTGGCTGGACGGGTGCGCCGGGCCCGGCGGCAAGGCCGCGCTGCTCGGGGCGCTCGCCGCCGAGCGGGGCGCCGTGCTGCTCGCCTCCGAGAAGCAGACCCACCGGGCCGGGCTGGTGGCCAGGGCACTGGCCGGCAACCCCGGGCCGTACCAGGTCGTCGCCGCCGACGGCACGCGGCCGGCCTGGCGGCCCGGCAGCTTCGACCGGGTGCTGGTCGACGTGCCGTGCACCGGCCTCGGCGCCCTGCGCCGCCGCCCCGAGGCGCGCTGGCGGCGCCGCCCGGAGGACCTGGAGGGCTTCGCCCCGCTCCAGCGCGGGCTGCTGCGCACCGCCCTGGAGTCCGTGCGGGCCGGCGGCGTCGTCGGCTACGCCACCTGCTCGCCCCACCTCGCGGAGACCCGGGCCGTGGTCGCCGACCTCCTCCGGCAGTTCCCGGACGCGGACCTGATCGACGCCCGGCCGCTGCTGCCGGGCGTGCCGGACCTGGGCGAGGGGCCCGACGTACAGCTGTGGCCGCACCTGCACGGCACCGACGCGATGTACCTGGCGCTCATCCGCCGGACCGGCTGACGACAGGCCCCGGGGGACCCTCCCGGCGGGACGGCCGGCGCGGCCGCCGGGCTCCCGGGCGGGGGCGGCGCCGGCGCCGGCACCGCCGGCCACAGCGGCAGCACCGGCCACTCGTGCGCCGGTCGCACACCGGACGCGCGGGGCCCCGGCCCCCGGGTCGCGGTGCCCTCCGGGGCCGCGGACGACGGGGTCGCAGCACCCGGTGAAGGGCCCGGGTCCGGACCGGAGCCACCATCCGTACCCGGGCATGGCAGGCTTGGTGCATGGCCGTGCAGATCAACCCCAGCATCCTGTCCGCCGACTTCGCCCGCCTCGCGGACGAGGCGAAGTCGGTCGAGGGAGCCGACTGGCTCCACGTCGACGTCATGGACAACCATTTCGTCCCGAACCTCACGCTCGGCGTGCCGGTCGTGGAGTCGCTCGCCCGCGCGACGGACACCCCGCTGGACTGCCACCTGATGATCGAGGCCCCCGACCGGTGGGCGCCCCAGTACGTGGAGGCGGGGGCCGGTTCCGTCACCTTCCACGCCGAGGCGGCCACCGCGCCGGTGCGGCTCGCCCGGGAGATCCGGGCCAAGGGCGCGCGGGCCTCCATGGCACTCAGGCCGGCGACCCCCGTCGAGCCGTACGAGGACCTGCTCCCCGAACTCGACATGCTGCTCGTCATGACGGTCGAGCCGGGCTTCGGGGGCCAGGCCTTCCTCGACATCATGCTTCCGAAGATCCGCCGCACCCGTGAGCTGATCAGCAAGCACGGTCTGCAGCTCTGGCTCCAGGTCGACGGCGGGGTCTCGGCGTCCACCATCGAGCGGTGCGCCGACGCCGGCGCCGACGTCTTCGTCGCGGGTTCCGCCGTGTACGGGGCCGAGGACCCGGCCGAGGCGGTGCGTGCGCTGCGCAGGCGGGCCGAGGCGGCCACGGCCCGGGCGTCGTGGGCGTGCGACCACTGAGCGTCAGGAACGTGAACGGCTTCCGGCAGGGCTGATCAACCGCGCCGGATCTGCAAGGATGAACGGCGAATCCAGAGTGTGAACGGCAGTGAGGAGATCCCCGTGTCGGGTATGTCGGCGGGCCGGTCAGCCATGCGGATGGGACCCGCTGAGCTGGTGCAGGCGGCGGCCATGGCCCGCCGCTTCTACCTCGAGGGCAAGTCCAAGATCCAGATCGCCGAGGAGTTCGGCGTCAGCCGCTTCAAGGTGGCCCGGGTGCTGGAGACCGCCCTCGAACGGGATCTCGTACGGATCGAGATCCGCGTGCCGGCCGAGCTGGACGCCGAGCGCTCCGACGCGCTCCGCGCCCGCTACGGCCTGAGGCACGCCGTCGTGGTCGAGTCCCCGGTCGAGGCCGAGGAGACGCCCGACCCCGAGAACCTGGGAGAGGTGGCCGCCGACCTGCTCGGCGAGCTGGTCGACGAAGGGGACGTGCTGGGCCTGGCCTGGGGCCGTTCCACCATCCACATGGCGGCGGCCCTGGACCGGCTGCCGCCCTGCACGGTCGTGCAGCTGACGGGCGTGTACGACGCCGGGACCGCCGAGCGCGGCTCGGTGGAGGCCGTGCGCCGCGCCGCGCAGGTGTCGGGCGGCGACGCCCACCCCATCTACGCGCCGATGCTGCTGCCGGACGCGGCCACCGCTCAGGCGCTGCGCCACCAGACCGGGATCGCGCGGGCCTTCGAGTACTTCGACAAGGTCACGGTGGCCTGTGTCTCCATCGGTTCCTGGGAGCCGGGCATCTCGACGGTGCACGACATGCTCAGCGACGAGGAGCGGGCGCACTACGCCTCCCTCGGGGTCGCCGCCGAGATGTCCGCGCACCTCTTCGACGCCGAGGGGCGCCGGGTCGGCCGGGACCTGGGGGAGCGGTGCATCACGGTCAAGACCGACCAGCTCCGGCGCGTCCCCGAGGTCGTCGCGATCGCGGGCGGACAGCGCAAGGGGCCCGCGATCGACGCGGTGCTGCGCTCCGGACTCGTCACCAGCCTGGTGACGGACACCTCGGCCGCGGACTACCTGATGACGGCGGGGCCGACGCCGAGGCCGGCGCTCAACCGGGCCGACCCCGACGGGAACTGACGGCGGCCGGGAGGGCGCGGCGGCCGCCGCGCCCCTCCGCCGGCGCCCCGTGTCCCGGTCGCCTTCGGAGGTTCCTCCCGAGTCCTCCCGGCCCGCTCGGACGATGCGCCGGGGAATCGCGGACCGGCCGCCATGGGACAATGAAGTACGTGCTCTTCCCCCTGGCTGACCTGTCCGGGGGCCACCTCTGATCGACTGGGATGTGCAGCACGTGCGTTTCCTCAACGACATCCGGCCCGCGTACGACCTGACGTACGACGACGTCTTCATGGTGCCGAACCGGTCCGCGGTCGGCTCGCGGCTGGGCGTGGACCTCAGTTCCCCGGACGGCACGGGCACCACCATCCCGCTGGTCGTCGCCAACATGACCGCCGTGGCCGGCCGCCGCATGGCCGAGACCGTGGCCCGCCGCGGCGGCCTCGTGGTCATTCCGCAGGACATCCCGATCGAGGTCGTCACCGAGGTCGTCTCCTGGGTCAAGAGCCGCCACCTGGTGCTCGACACCCCCATCGTGCTGGCCCCGCACCAGACCGTCGCCGACGCGCTCGCCCTGCTGCCCAAGCGCGCGCACAACGCGGGTGTCGTCGTGGACGACGGGCACAAGCCGGTCGGCGTGGTCACCGACGCCGACCTGTCCGGCGTGGACCGCTTCACGCAGCTCACCGAGGTCATGTCCCGCGACCTGCTGCTCATCGACGCCGGCCTGGACCCGCGCGAGGCCTTCCACACCCTCGACGCGGCCAACCGGCGCTACGCTCCCGCCGTCGACGCCGACGGCCGTCTCGCGGGCATCCTCACCCGCAAGGGGGCCCTGCGCGCCACCCTGTACACGCCGGCCACGGACGACCGGGGGCGGCTGCGGATCGCCGCCGCCGTCGGCATCAACGGCGACGTGGCGGGCAAGGCCCAGCAGCTGCTGGAGGCGGGCGTCGACACCCTCGTCATCGACACCGCGCACGGCCACCAGGAGTCGATGGTCAACGCGCTGAAGCTGGTCCGCGACCTCGACCCCCGGGTTCCGGTCGCCGCGGGCAACGTCGTCGCCGCCGCGGGCGTGCGCGACCTGATCGAAGCGGGCGCGGACATCGTCAAGGTCGGCGTCGGCCCCGGCGCCATGTGCACCACCCGCATGATGACCGGCGTCGGCCGTCCGCAGTTCTCCGCCGTCCTGGAGTGCGCGGCGGAGGCGAGGAAGTACGGCAAGCACGTGTGGGCCGACGGCGGTGTCCGCCACCCGCGCGACGTCGCCATGGCGCTCGCGGCCGGCGCGTCCAACGTGATGATCGGTTCCTGGTTCGCCGGGACGTACGAGTCCCCGGGCGACCTCCAGCACGACGCGGACGGCCGCCCCTACAAGGAGTCGTTCGGCATGGCCTCCGCGCGGGCGGTGCGCAACCGCACCGCCGAGGAGTCGGCCTACGACCGGGCCCGCAAGGCGCTGTTCGAGGAGGGCATCTCCACCTCCCGCATGTTCCTCGACCCGGCCCGGCCGGGCGTCGAGGACCTGATCGACTCGATCATCGCGGGCGTCCGCTCCTCCTGCACCTACGCGGGCGCCGGCTCGCTGGAGGAGTTCGCCGAGAAGGCCGTCGTCGGCGTCCAGAGCGCCGCCGGCTACGCCGAGGGCAAGCCGCTGCACGCCAGCTGGAACTGACGGCGACCGGCTCCTTCGCGGCCCCCCTCTCCCCGCGACGGGAGGGCGGGGGCCGCGGTGCGTCCGGGCGCGGCCGTCCTCCCCGCGGAGGAACGCGGCGGCACGGCCGCGCAGTGACCTCCGCCACCCCGCGCGCGGGCGTCCCGTCCGCCCGGCCCGCCGCGTCCGGCTCCCTCCCCCTCCCCGGCCCGCCTCGGCCGCCGGACGCGCCGGGCCGTCGACGGGGTCCGCCCCGGGCGGTCCGGTCACCGGACCGCCCCGGCGGGCAGGGCACTTGGTGCCGGGAGGCCCGGCCCGCCGTCCGGCCGGCCGGACGCAACGGACGAAAGCCGCGGCGCAACGAACACCCGTCCCGGCGCGAGGAACGCAACGATCTTGCGGTGGTGCGCAAGGTTGCTGCATTTCAGCAGCAACGCCCGACCTCGTAGGGTTACGCGCTGTACGTGGTGCGGCGGGGACCGCCCGACGGGTCCCGGCTGTCGCGGGACGCTGCCGGCCCCCGCCGCGGAACACCGGCAGCGACGAAGGAGTCAGCGCGTGCTCGACCAAGGCGCACCCCCGCACAACAGCAGGCCCACCGCGCCGCCCGCCCCGGGCGTCGGCGCGCGCCTGATGCGCCGCAAGCCCGTGGAACGCCTGGTCGCGGAGGGCGGGCAGGGCGAGGGAGGCGCGCTGCGCCGCTCCCTCGGACTGTGGCAGCTGACCATGATCAGCATCGGTGCCACCCTCGGCACCGGTATCTTCGTCGTCCTCGGCGAGGCCGTCCCCAAGGCCGGTCCGGCCGTCACCCTCTCCTTCGTCATCGCCGGCCTGACCGCCCTCTTCTCGGCCCTCTCCTACGCCGAGCTGGCGGGCGCCATCCCGGTCTCCGGCTCCTCGTACTCGTACGCGTACGCAACGATGGGCGAGCTGGTCGCCTGGGTCTGCGGCTGGTGCCTGATGCTGGAGTACGGCGTGTCGGTCGCCGCCGTCGCCGTCGGCTGGGGAGAGTACCTCAACGAACTGCTCGACGGCACCATCGGCGTCACCATCCCGGCCGCGCTGTCCGCCCCGCCCGGCGACGGCGGGGTGTTCAACCTGCCCGCGCTGATCGTGGTCCTGCTCGCCATGGCGTTCCTGATGGGCGGCGCCCGCGAGTCCGCCCGCGCCAACACGGTCATGGTCGTGGTGAAGGTCGGCGCGCTGGTGCTGTTCTGCGCCGTCGGCGTCCAGGGCCTGCGCTCCGGCAACTACGAGAACTTCATGCCGCTCGGCATGGCCGGCGTCAGCGCCGCCGGGGCCACCCTGTTCTTCTCCTACATCGGCTTCGACGCCGCCTCCACCGCCGGTGAGGAGGCGAGGAACGCCCAGCGCGACCTGCCCCGCGCGATCCTGCTGTCGCTCGTCGTCATCACCGCGCTGTACGTCCTCGTGGCCGCCGTCGCCGTCGGCGCCAGGCCCTGGGAGGACTTCACCGACTCCGAGGCCGCGCTCGCCCAGATCATGCGCGAGGTCACCGGTCAGGCCTTCTGGGGCACCCTGCTCGCGTTCTGCGCGGTCGTCGCCATCGCCAGCGTCGTGCTGACCGTGCTCTACGGCCAGACCCGCATCCTGTTCGCCATGTCCCGGGACGGGCTCGTGCCCAAGGTGTTCGCCAGGATCCACCCGAGGACCGGCACGCCCCGCGCCAACACCCTGATCGTCTCCCTGTTCTGCGGCGTGCTCGCCGCCGCCGTCCCGCTCGGCCAGCTCGCCGACGCCACCAGCATCGGCACCCTGTTCGCCTTCGCGCTGGTCAACGTGGCCGTCGTGGTGCTGCGCCGGAGCCGCCCCGAGATGCCCCGCACCTTCCGGGTGCCGTTGTCGCCGCTCCTGCCCGCGCTGGGCTTCGGCTTCTGCGTGTGGATGATGGGCAGCCTGTCCACCGTCACCTGGGTGGTCTTCGGTGTCTGGATGGCCGCCGGGCTCGTGTTCTACTTCCTGTACGGCTACCGCCGCTCCCGGCTCGCCGCACCGGACGCACCAGAGACGAAGTGAACCACCCGCAGTGCTGAACGATCTCGACGAACGCATCGTGCACGCCCTCGCCGAGGACGCCCGCCGCTCCTACGCGGACATCGGCCACCTCGTCGGTCTGTCCGCGCCCGCCGTGAAACGGCGGGTGGACCGGCTGCGCGCCACCGGCGCCATCACCGGCTTCACCGTCCGGGTGGACCCGGCCGCCCTCGGCTGGGAGACCGAGGGGTTCGTCGAGATCTACTGCCGCGGCAACACCTCCCCGGAGACCATCCAGCGGGGCCTGGAGCGCTACCAGGAGGTCGTGGCCGCCTCCACCGTCACCGGCGAGGCGGACGCGATCGCCCAGGTCTTCGCCTCCGACATGCGCCACTTCGAACGGGTCCTGGAGCGCATCGCCGGGGAGCCGTTCGTCGAGCGGACCAAGTCCGTGCTGGTGCTGTCACCCCTGCTGCGGCGCTTCTCGTCGGGGTCGCCCGCCTAGGGTCCGTCCGGCTCGATCCGCCGGACGGACCCCGGGGGCCCCCGACGGGGCTTCACCGGGACCCGGGGCCACAAGCGGACTCCATGAGTCCGTTTCCGGCGTACGCTGAGGACATGCTGCACCGTGCCCCTTCCGGACACACGGGAACCGGGCCGGCGGCCGATGCGGGCGTCCCCGTGTTCGTCGACTCCTCCGGCCGGCGGGCACGCCTGCTCCGGCGTACCGGATACGGCCTGACCGGGCTGGCGGCCGCGTACATGACGGTGCTGGGGATGAGCCTGATGGGCGCGACGCCGTTCGCGCCGGGTGCGATGCTGCCCTTCCCGGCGGACTCCGCGGCGCCTGCCGCACCGGAGGGGAACGCGCCGGCCGGGATCCCCCCGACGCCCGGTGACCCGCCCGCGCCGCTCCTCGGGGGAGCCGCCGACCCACGCCTCGCGACCGCCCCGGGCGCCCTGCTCGTCCCGCAGCTCACGCTGCTCGGCCCGTCCGGCGCGCCGCTCCTCGCACCCCCCGGGAGCCCGCCGCCCACCGGCGCGCCGGCGCCCGCCGGACCGGAGGAACCGGCCGCGCAGGAACCGAGCGCGCAGGAACCGCCCGCACCGGACCGGCCCACGGACCCGGCCCCCGGCGGACCCGCCGCACCCGACCCCGGTGAACCCGCCGCACCCGACCCCGGCGGTACGCCCGTCCCGCCTCCCCCGTCGCCGCCCGCACCCGGCGGGGGAGCCGAGGAGCCCCCCGCTCCACCGCCGGACCCCGAGCCCCCGGCCGGGACGCCGCAGCCCGCTCCGCCCCCCACCGCTGCGGAGCCCGGACCCGGTGCGCCGTCCGGGGACCCCGGCGCCTCCCCGTCCTCCGGTCCACCGGCGGCCGAGGCCCCCTGATGGGGCGGCGCCCCCGCCGGCCGGCCCGCCGTCCGCCGGAGCCCCCCGGCCCGCGACGGACCGGGACGCACCCGCCGTCCCGGCACCGCTTCCGCCTCGTCGTCCCCCTCGTCCTGCTGGCCTTCGTCGTCTCGGTGCTCCTGGTCGAGGGGTACACCTCCCGAGGCTTCGCCGGTGACCAGGAGCAGCGCGGCGGGCGGCCGGCCGGCGGCGTCCCCGAGGAGGTCACCGGCGGCGGCCCGGTCGTCGACGCCACCGGCGACCACCCGCGCACCTTCCGCGTACCGGACAGGACGGTGGTCCTGACCTTCGACGACGGCCCCGACCCCGTCTGGACGCCGCGCGTGCAGGCGGTGCTCGACCGCCACGGCGTCCCCGGCACCTTCTTCGTCACCGGCCAGCAGGTCGCGCGCCACCCGGAGACCCTGCGCCGGGTGGTCCGGGCCGGACACGAGATCGGCGTGCACACCTTCTCCCACCGGGACCTGGCCACCCAGTCCGCGGCCGCCGTCGACCGCGAACTGGCGCTGACCCAGCTCGCCCTCGCGGGAGCCGGCGGCGTCAACAGCTCCCTCGTGCGGATGCCCTACTCCGCCACCCCCTCCGCCCTGGACGCCCGGCAGTGGTCCGCGGCCCGGCGCCTGGGCGACAAGGGCTACGTCCTGGCGTTCGTCGACCGGGACACCGGGGACTGGCGGCGGCCGGGCGCCCGGGCGATCGCCGACGCGGCCGTGCCCGACGTGCCGGGCAGGGGCGCGGTCGTCCTCCTGCACGACGCGGGAGGGGACAGGTCGCAGACCGTGGAGGCCCTCGAGACCCTGATCCCCCGGCTCCGGGCACAGGGCTACCGCTTCACCACCCTCGCCGACGCCCTGCACACCGACGGCCTCACCACTCCCGCGGACCCCGCGACCCTGTGGCGGGGCCGCTTCTTCGTGACGGCCGTGTCGGTGTCGGAGACGGCGGTGTCGGCCGTCGGCACGCTGCTGCTGGTGGTCGGGTCGCTCGTCCTCGCCCGGTGCGCACTGCTGCTCGTCCTGGCCCGCCACCACGCCCGCCGGCGTCCGGGGCCCGGTACCGGTACGGACGGCGCCGGGGCGGGCCCCGCGGTCACCCGGCCCGTCAGCGTCGTCGTCCCCGCCTGCAACGAGAGGCCGTGCATCGCCGGGACGGTCCGCTCCCTGGCGGCCAGTGACCATCCCGTCGAGATCATCGTCGTGGACGACGGCTCCGACGACGGCACCGCCGAGGTCGCGGAATCGCTCGCCCTGGAGCGGGTCACCGTCGTCCGCCGGCCCAACGGCGGCAAACCCGCCGCCCTCAACACCGGCATCCTGCGGGCCTCCCACGACCTCGTCGTGCTGCTGGACGCCGACACGGTCTTCGCCCCCTCCACCGTCCGCCGCCTCGTCCAGCCGTTCGCCGACCCCGCCGTCGGCGCCACCGCCGGGAACGCCAAGGTCGGCAACCGCCGGGGCCTGCTCGGCCGCTGGCAGCACATCGAGTACGTGATGGGCTTCAACCTCGACCGCCGCATGTACGACCTGCTGCGCTGCCTGCCCACGGTCCCCGGCGCCGTCGGCGCGTTCCGCGTCGCCGCCCTGCGGGAGGCCGGGTTGATGAGCGGGGACACCCTCGCCGAGGACACCGACGTCACCATGGCCCTGCACCGGGCCGGGTGGGAGGTCCGCTACGTCGAGGACGCGCTCGCCTGGACCGAGGCACCGGCCACGCTGCGGGAACTGTGGCGCCAGCGCTACCGGTGGAGCTACGGCACCCTGCAGGCCGCGTGGAAGCACCGGCGGGCGGTGCTCGAACGCGGCCACGCGGGCCGCTTCGGCCGCCTCGGCCTGCCGCTGCTGGCCGTCTTCCAGATCCTCACCCCGCTCCTCGCCCCCCTGATCGACATCCTGACCGTCCACGGCCTGGTGTTCGGCGACCCGTTGCGCACGGTGCTGGCGTGGACCGGAGTGCTGGCGGTACAGGCGGTGTGCGCCGGCTACGCGTTCCGCCTGGACGGCGAGAGCCTCCGGCCGCTGTGGGCGCTGCCCCTGCAACAGGTCGTCCACCGCCAGCTGATGTACCTGGTCCTCGCCCAGGCCTGCCTCACCGCGCTCAGCGGATACCGGCTGCCCTGGCAGCGGCTCAAGCGCAGCGGGGACGTGGTGCTGCCGCCCCAGCCGTCGGCCGGGAGGCCCTGACCGCCGGCCGTGCGGGGAAACGGCGGGACGGACCGGGTCCGCCCGCCTAGGATCGACTCCATGACCTGGCGACATTGATCCACCGGCCGTGCCTCCCGAGGGCCGCCCCGGACGCCGTGCGCGCTTCGCGTCCGGTGTCCGAACCGCCCTCACGGGAAGGCCTCATGACTCTCACGTCCACGCGTGGGTCCGACGTCCGCGTGCGTCGGCTGACGACCACGCTGTACGGCTACGCGTTCCTCGAAGACTTCGTCCTGCTCTACCCGGTGTACGCGCTGCTGTTCAGCGACACCGGCCTCACGGTCTGGCAGATCTCCTCCCTGTTCGCGCTCTGGTCGATCACCGGGGTGCTGCTGGAGGTCCCCTCCGGCGCCTGGGCCGACGCCGTCTCCCGCCGGCTGCTGCTGTGGATCGGCCCCCTGCTCACCGCCGCCGGCTTCGCCCTGTGGGTGCTGCTGCCCTCCTACGGCGCCTTCGCGGTCGGCTTCGTCCTGTGGGGCATCGGCGGAGCACTCGGTTCCGGCGCGTTGGAGGCGCTGGTCCACGACGAGCTGGAACGGCTCGGCGCGGCCGGCCGCTACGCCCGGGTCATGGGCCGGGCCCGGGCGGCCGGACTGGTCGCCGTCATGGCGGCCATGGCACTCGCCGGCCCGGTGCTCACCCTGGGCGGGCACACCGCCGTCGGCGCCGCCAGCGTGCTGACGTGCCTGCTGGCGGCGGCCACCGCCGGCCGGTTCCCCGAGCACCGCCCCCCGGCGGCCGGCCCCCGCAGCTGGACGGCGGCCCTGCGCGCCGGACTCGCCGAGGCGCGCGCCGACCGTTCCGTGCGCGGGGCACTGTTGCTCGTCCCGGCCGTGGGCGCCGTGTGGGGCGCCCTCGACGAGTACACGCCGCTGCTGGTCCGCGGCACGGGCGTCGCCGACGGGACGGTTCCCTGGCTGCTCCTGCTGATCTGGGCCGGCGCCACCGCCGGCAGCCTGCTCGCCGGGGAGGGCGAGCGCCTCGGCACGGCCGGGCTCGCGGTCCTGCTCGCCGGCGCCGGTCTCGCCCTGGCCGCCGGCTCGGCCGCCGGCACCCCGGCCGGACTCGTCCTCGTCGCCCTCGCCTTCGGAGGCTTCCAGGCGGCGACGGTACTGGCCGACGCCCGGCTCCAGCGGCGCATCGAGGGCACCGGGCGCGCCACCCTCACCTCGGTCGCGGGACTGGGCACGGAACTGGCCACGGTCGCGGTCTTCGGCGGCTACGCGGTGATCGCCTCGGGACACGCGCACGGCACCGCCTTCGCGGTGTTCGCGGTGCCGTACCTGGCGACGGCGGCGCTGCTGCTCGCGGGGCTCGGGAAGCGGGCCGCCGAGGCGTGACCGCGGGAGACCACCGGGCCCCCGTGCGCGGCAGCCGCCGGGTGCCGCGCACGGGCCCCGGTGCGGTGCACGGCGCCCCCCTCGCGGGGAGCGGGCCGTCCCCGCCGCCCGGCGCCGCACCCGCCGCGCCCCGCGCCCGGGCGGCGGGGACGGGCCGTGCAACGAATCGCCGCCGGCCCCGTCCCGGACGCAACGATTCGCCCACCGGTGCGCAACGGCTCCTCCTTGTTCCGCCGAGCCGGCCGACCGTACCGTCTATCCGACCCCCCGAAACCCCCGCGTACCGGTGAGGAACACGCATGCGCACCGCCCTGCTCCAGAGCTCCGGACGGCCCGGATCCGTCGCCGAGAACCTCAAGGTCCTCGACGAGGCCGCCGGCCGCGCCGCCGCCGCGGGCGCCGGACTGCTGGTCACCTCGGAGATGTTCCTGACCGGTTACGCGATCGGCGACGACGTCGCCCGGCTCGCCGAGCCCGCCGACGGCGACGCGGCCGACGCGGTCGCCGAGACGGCCGCCCGGCACGGGCTCGCGGTCGCCTACGCCTACCCGGAACGCGCCGGCGACGCGGTCTTCAACTCCCTCCAGCTCGTCTCCGCCGACGGCACCCGCCTGGCGAACTACCGCAAGACCCACCTCTTCGGCTGCTTCGAGCGCGACCACTTCACCCCGGGGGACCGGCCCGTGGTCCAGGCCGAGCTGAACGGCCTCACCGTCGGCCTGCTGATCTGCTACGACGTGGAGTTCCCGGAGAACGCGCGGGCGCACGCCCTGGCCGGCACCGACCTCCTGCTGGTGCCCACGGCCCTGATGCACCCCTTCCCGTTCGTCGCGGAATCGCTCGTGCCGGTGCGGGCCTTCGAGAACCAGATGTACGTCGCGTACGTCAACCGGGTCGGCCGGGAGGGCGAGTTCGAGTTCGTGGGCCTGTCCACCCTCGCCGGTCCCGACGGGGTCGCCCGCGCCCGGGCCGGCCGCGCGGAGGAACTGGTCCTCGCCGACGCGGACCCCGTGTTCCTCGCCGCCTCCCGCGAGAACAACCCGTATCTGCGGGACCGTCGTCCCGGTCTCTACGGGTCCCTCGTCTGAATCACCCCGCAGTCCTTTCCGTCCAAGGAGTCCGCACCCCCATGACGTCCACGGTGCCCAACGCCGTCGAGCACACCGACGAGCAGCAGCCGCCGATCACCATGTTCGGCCCGGACTTCCCGTACGCGTACGACGACTTCCTCGCCCACCCGGCGGGCCTCGGCCAGGTCCCCGCGACCGAGCACGGCACCGAGGTCGCGGTCGTCGGCGGCGGCCTGTCCGGCATCGTCGCCGCGTACGAGCTGATGAAGATGGGCCTCAAGCCGGTCGTGTACGAGGCCGACCGGATCGGCGGCCGGCTGCGGACCGTGGGCTTCGAGGGCTGCGACCCCTCCCTGACCGCCGAGATGGGCGCGATGCGCTTCCCGCCGTCCTCCACGGCGCTCCAGCACTACATCGACCTGGTGGGCCTGGAGACCCGCCCGTTCCCCAACCCCCTCGCCGAGACGACCCCCTCGACCGTCGTCGACCTCAAGGGGGAGACGCACTACGCCGAGACCCTGGACGACCTGCCCCAGGTGTACCGGGACGTGGCCGACGCCTGGGCCCGGTGCCTGGAGGAGGGCGCCGACTTCTCCGACATGAACCGGGCGATGCGCGAGCGGGACGTCCCCCGCATCCGCGAGATCTGGGCCCGGCTGGTCGAGAAGCTCGACAACCAGACCTTCTACGGCTTCCTCTGCGAGTCCGAGGCCTTCCGGTCCTTCCGGCACCGCGAGATCTTCGGCCAGGTCGGTTTCGGCACCGGCGGCTGGGACACCGACTTCCCCAACTCCATCCTGGAGATCCTCCGGGTCGTCTACACCGAGGCCGACGACCACCACCGCGGCATCGTCGGCGGGTCCCAGCAGCTGCCGCTGCGCCTGTGGGAGCGCGAGCCGGAGAAGATCGTCCACTGGCCGTACGGCACCTCGCTGAAGTCCCTGCACGTGAACGGCGAGCCGCGCCCGGCCGTGACCCGGCTCCACCGCACCGCGGGCAACCGCGTCACGGTGACGGACGCGGCCGGCGACATCCGCACGTACCGGGCGGTGATCTTCACCGCCCAGTCCTGGATGCTGCTCTCCAAGATCGACTGTGACGACTCGCTCTTCCCGATCGACCACTGGACGGCGATCGAGCGCACCCACTACATGGAGTCCAGCAAGCTCTTCGTGCCCGTCGACCGCCCCTTCTGGCTGGACAAGGACGAGGACACCGGCCGGGACGTCATGTCGATGACGCTCACCGACCGCATGACGCGGGGGACCTACCTGCTGGACGACGGCCCGGACCGGCCGGCCGTGATCTGCCTGTCCTACACCTGGTGCGACGACAGCCTGAAGTGGCTGCCGCTGTCCGCGAACGAGCGGATGGAGGTCATGCTGAAGTCGCTCGGCGAGATCTACCCGAAGGTCGACATCAGGAAGCACATCATCGGCAGCCCGGTCACGGTCTCCTGGGAGAACGAGCCCTACTTCATGGGCGCCTTCAAGGCCAACCTGCCCGGCCACTACCGCTACCAGCGGCGCCTGTTCACCCACTTCATGCAGGACCGGCTGCCCGAGGACAAGCGGGGCGTCTTCCTCGCCGGCGACGACATCTCCTGGACGGCCGGCTGGGCCGAGGGCGCCGTCCAGACCGCGCTGAACGCGGTCTGGGGCGTCATGCGCCACTTCGGCGGCGAGACCGACCCGGCCAACCCGGGTCCCGGTGACCTCTACGACGAGATCGCCCCGGTGGAACTGCCCGAGGACTGACCCCCCGTCAGTCCGGCAGGGGCGTGAGCAGCATGCGGCCCGCGAAACCGACCGCCGTGTCCAGGCGGTCGGCGAACTCCCGGGCGACGTCCGGCAGACGGCGCAGTGCCCACAGCGCGCGGGCCGCCGTCCAGGCGGCGTCCCGGGCGCGGTCCAGGCTCCAGGCGCCCAGCAGGTGGGTCAGCGGGTCGGCGACCTGGAGCAGGTCGGGACCCGGCATCAGGTCCTCGCGGACGCGTTCCTCCAGCGAGACGAGGAGGTCGCCCACCCGGTCGAACTCGTCCTCCAGGTCGGCGGGTGCGCAGCCGAGCGCACGACAGGTGTCCACGACGGCGAGCGCGAGATCGTGGCCGATGTGCGCGTTGACGCCCGCCAGCGCGAACTGCAGCGGACGCACCCCGGGGTGGCGGCGGAACTGGAACAGCGGCCGCCAGCAGGCCGGTGGCCGCCGCTCCTCGAACAGCGCCCCGACCGCGGACAGGTAGCGCTCCGCGAACCGCACGTCCAGCGCGATCGCCGCCCGCGTGTCGGTGAACCGGCCCGCGTCGACGTCCCGGTCCACCGCCTCCGTCACGGCGAGGTAGACGCGGTTGAAGACCGCGAGCCCGTCCCGGTCCGGCAGGGCCGCGTCGAGGGCGCGCATCCGGGAGACGACCGCGTCCACGGGCGTGAGGAGTTGTTCGCGCTGCGCCATGAGCGCAGGGTCGCACCTTCAGGGGGGTGGCCGCGGCGGCGGGCCCGGCGCTTCCCCGGATCGGGGGAACGCGCCGCCGCGGGGGAGGGGGGAGCAGTACCGTGCCGGGCTCGCGTGCCCGGCGCCCGGCCGCACGGAGGAGCGAGCGCCGTCGCGCCGCCCGGCGGGGCGCGCCGGTCGCGGTGGCCTCCCGCGTGGCCGCGGTCGGTACCGTCACCGGGACGAGGACGGGCGGTGACGGTCGCGGGCGGACGAGGCCGTCACCGGGGTGACCGCGTCGCCGCTGCCGGAACCACTGCCCGCCGCGCCCTCGCCGTCCCCGTCCCCGTCCCCGTCGGCGACGGCGACGGGGACGGCGGTCTTCAGCAACGTGTCCGGCTTCCGTGCCACGGCCGACGAGGTCGCCCACGTCCGGGCCGTGCTCGACGCCCCGGGCGGTCCTCCCGGGGCCCGGCGCGGTGACCGGCACCGGCCGCGACGGCGACGGCGCCCCGGCCGACGGCGAGTGGTGCGCCCCGGCGGGCCGCAGGCTCGGCCGCGCCCCGGCGCTCGACACCGGCGAGCCGGGCACCGACGCCTGCCCGCGGGTGAAGCTGCCGGGGGGAGTCGGACGGCTGCCGAGAGGGCGCCGGGCGCCCTCACCCCTCGTACGCCTACGAACCGGCGCGCTGAGGGCCCTCGTCGCCCCGGCCGTCCGGACCGTCGTCGTAGGCGGAGGTGCCCGCGTCGAGCAGCGGCTGCTGCGTCTTGAGGTGGGCCGGCGCGAAGGCACGCAGCGCGTGGTAGCCGGTGATGACGACGAGCGTGCCCAGCGCGATGCCGCTGAGGGAGAAGGTGTCGGTGAACTCCATCGTCACGTTGCCGACGCCGATGATGATGCCCGCGGCGGCCGGCACCAGGTTCAGCGGATTGCGCAGGTCCACCTTGGCGTTGATCCAGATCTGGGCGCCGAGCAGGCCGATCATGCCGTACAGGATGACGGTGATCCCGCCGAGCACGCCGCCCGGGATGGCGGCCACGACCGCGCCGAACTTCGGGCACAGACCGAACAGCAGGGCGAAGCCGGCGGCGGCCCAGTAGGCGGCGGTCGAGTAGACGCGGGTCGCGGCCATCACGCCGATGTTCTCGGAGTAGGTGGTGTTGGGCGGGCCGCCGACCGCGGTGGACAGCATCGAGCCGACGCCGTCGGCGGAGATCGCCGTGCCGAGCTTGTCGTCGAGGTCGTCGCCGGTCATCTCGCCGACCGCCTTGACGTGCCCGGCGTTCTCGGCGATCAGCGCGATGACCACCGGCAGGGCGACCAGGATCGCCGACCACTCGAAGGACGGCCCGTGCAGGGTCGGCAGGCCGATCCAGTCCGCCTGGCCCACGCCGGACAGGTCCAGGCGCCAGTGGTCGGTGACCTCGCCGCTCGCGTCCGCCGAGTGGATCTTGCCGAAGACCCGGTCGAGCGCCCAGGAGAGGGCGTACCCGAAGACCAGCCCCAGGAAGATCGCGATCCGGGACCAGAAGCCGCGCAGGCAGACCACCGCGAGCCCGGTGAACAGCATCACGAACAGGGCGGTCCACTGGTCCTGCGGCCAGTAGGTGGCGGCGGTGACCGGCGCCAGGTTGAAGCCGATCAGCATCACCACCGCGCCGGTGACGACCGGCGGCATCGCGGCGTGGATGATCCGCGCCCCGAAGCGCTGCACGGCGAGCCCCGCCAGGAACAGCGCGGCGCCGACCACGAACACCGCACCGGTGACGGTGGCGCTCGACCCGCCCTGGGCCCGGATGACCGCGGCGACGCCGACGAAGGAGAGCGAGCAGCCCAGGTAGCTGGGCACCCGGCCGCGCGTCGCCAGCAGGAAGACGACCGTCGCGACGCCGGACATCATGATCGCCAGGTTGGGGTCGAGGCCCATGAGCACCGGCGCGACGAAGGAGGCCCCGAACATCGCCACGACGTGCTGGGCGCCCAGGCCCGCGGTGCGGGGCCAGGAGAGCCGTTCGTCGGGGCGGACCACCGCGCCGGGCGCCGGGGTGCGTCCGTCGCCGTGCAGTGTCCAGCGGACGCCGAGATCCATGGGCTGTCGCTTTCGTCGTTCGGCCAGCGTGTCCGGACCATTGTGCGGGCTGGTCAGGGATGCTCCGTACCGCGGGCCGGACGTCCCCGACCCGGCTGAGCGTCTGCTTAGGATGAGGGCGCGCCGCCCTCCGACGGAGGCGGCACCCGTTCCGTACGCCCCAGGAGTCCCACCCGTGACCGCCGAAGCCCCGCTCGCCCCCGCCCTGTCGTACGGCCGGCTGATCCCCGTGACCGTCCACTTCGACGACCTCGACGCGCTGGGGCTGCTGCACAACGCCCGTTACCCGCTGCTGGTCGAGCGGGCCTGGACCGAGCTGTGGCGCGGCAACGGCGTCCGCTTCGAGGGCGACTGGGCCGCGGCCGGCGACGCCTGCAACGCGGTCAGGGAACTGCGCGTGACCTACGAGGCGCCGGTGACCCGGCCGGGCGCCCACGCCGTCCACCTCTGGCTGGACCGGCTCGGCACCACCGGGCTGACCTACGGCTTCCGCTTCTGCTCGGCGGACGGGGCGGTGACCTACGCCCGGGGCAGCCGGGTGCTGGTGCGGCTGGACGCCGGGACGCTGCGCCCGGCGCCCTGGAGCGAGGCGTTCAGGGCCGCGGCCCGGGAACTGCTGCGTCCGGACGCGTGACCGCCTCGCGGTCGCCGCCGCGCAGCACCCCCGCGAAGCCGGCCAGGCCGCACGACAACACCGTGACCAGGACGAACGACACCATCAGACTGGTCGCCTGGGCCAGCAGCCCGATCGCGCTCGGAGCGACCAGGCCCGAGGTGTAGGTGATGGTCGCGACGCCCGCGATGGCCAGGCTCGGGTTGGAGCCGCTGCGGCCGGCGGCGGCGAAGCACAGCGGCACCACCACCGCGATGCCCAGCCCCATCAGGGCGAAGCCGCCCATCGCCGTCGCGGGGTGCCGCGCGAGGACGATCAGCAGTCCGCCGAGCACGGCGAGCACCCCGCTCGCGCGGACCGTGCGGACGGCGCCGTGGCGGTCCACCACCCGGTCCCCGGCGATCCGGGCGATCGCCATGGTCAGGGTGAAACCGGTGGTGCAGGCGGCGGCGAGACCGGCCGAGGCGTCGAGCCGGTCGCGCAGGTAGACCGCCGACCAGTCCAGGCTCGCGCCCTCCGCGAACACCGCGCAGAACCCGATCGCGCCGATCAGCAGCGCGGAGCGCGGCGGCAGCGCGAACCTCGGCGGCGGTTCCTCGTCCTCGGCGGGCTGCAGGTCCAGCACCCAGGCGCAGGCGGTGACCCCCACCGCCGTCAGGACGGCGGCCGCGAGCAGGTGGTGCAGCCGGGCGTCCGCGCCGAGGTGGGCGGCGAGCGTGCCGACCGCCGAGCCGATCAGGGCGCCGGCGCTCCACATGCCGTGCAGCCCGGACATGATCGACTTGTCGAGGCGGTTCTCCACCTCCACGCCCAGCGCGTTCATCGCCACGTCCGACATGCCGGCCGTGGCGCCGTAGACGAACAGGACCAGGCAGAGCGTGACCAGGTCCGGGGCGAGCGAGGGCAGGACGAGCGCGAGCGTCCACAGGGCGATCAGCACGCGCAGGGCGGTGCGGGCGCCGAGGCGGTGGCTGATCCTCCCCGCGAGCGGCATCGCGACGGACGCGCCGAGCGCGGGAAAGGCGAGGGCCAGTCCGAGCTGTCCCGCGGTGAGCCCGGCGTGGTCCTGGATCCACGGGACGCGGGTGGCGAACGAGCCGGTGACGGCGCCGTGCACGGCGAACACGGCGGCCACGGCGTACCGCGCCCGCCTCACCTCGGGCCGCCCGTGCACCACTTCGCCCATCGTCCGCCCCCTGCCGGTCCGTCCCCGCGTGTGCCGCCGTAAACTATCAGGAAGCCTGCCTGATAGATAAGGGGTCTCCGGGCCCGCACCGCGTCCCGGGCCCCGACCGGTCCCGCCGATCTGGGAGGATCCCGGCATGGCCGCATCCCCGAGCACCGCTCGAGCCATCAACGACCGGCTCGCCCTGCGCCTGCTCCAGCAGGAGGGGCCGCTGACGGCGGGCCGGCTGAAGCAGCTGACCGGACTCTCCCGGCCGACCGTCGCCGACCTCGTCGAGCGCCTCACCGCCGCCGGCCTGATCGCGGTGGTCGGAGAGGCGGGGGAGCGCCGGCGCGGGCCCAACGCCAAGCTGTACGGCATCGTCGCCGGGCGGGCGCACCTGGCCGCGCTCGACGTGCGCACCGAAGGCGTCGCCGTGGTCGTCTCCGACCTCGTCGGCGAGGTCCTGGCCGAGGCCTCCGCGCCCATCACCGGGGACGCGGGGACGGGGCCGGCCGTGGAGCGGGCGGTGACGCTGGTGGAGCGGACGGCGAAGGAGGCGGGCGCCGACCGGCTGCACACCGTCGGGATCGGCGCGCCGGGACTGATCGACCCCGCGAGCGGCGAACTGCGCGACTCCACCGGCCTGCCCGAGTGGCACCGCCGCCTGGTCGCCGCGCTCCAGGAGCGCCTTCCCGAGGCCCGGGTCCGGGTGGAGAACGAGACCAACCTCGCCGCGCTGGCCGAGCAGCGCGACGGGGCGGCCCGCGACCGGGACACCTTCGTCCTGCTGTGGCTGGGCCAGGGCACCGGCGCGGCCGTGGTCCTCGACGGCACCCTGCGCCGGGGCGCCTCCGGCGGCACGGGCGAGATCGGCTTCCTCCCGGTGCCGGGCACCGGCGGCCTCCCCTCGGCCACGGACTGCGCGGGCGGCTTCCACTCCCTGGTCGGGGCGGCGGCGGTCGCGGAGCTGGCGGAGCGGCACGGCCTCCCGGCCGGGTCCGGGGCGGGCCCGGTGGCGGCGGAGGCGGTACGGGCGGCCGTGCGGGGGACCGGACCGGCGTCCGCCGGGCCGCGCTTCCTCGACGCGCTGGCCGACCGGATCGTCGTGGGCGTCGCGTCGGTGGTCGCCCTGCTGGACCCGGGGTGCGTGGTGCTGGGCGGGGAGGTCGGGCAGGCCGGCGGGGAGGCGCTCGCCTCCCGGGTGCGGGACCGCCTGGCCCTCGTCTCACCCCTGCCCGCCGAGGTGCGGGCCGGCGCCCTGGGCGGCGGCGCGGTCCTGCGGGGCGCGCTGCTGACCGCCCGGGACCGCGCCCAGGACGAACTCTTCGGAGTCCCCGCCTCCTGGAGCCCCGGCAGCCCCGGCTGATCCCGCCGGCGGTACCGCCGGCCGGTCCGCGTCCGCCGCGGGAGCGCGCGAGAGCCCCGGCGTCCGCCGCGGTCCCACCGGTGACGCCCCTCGCCCGCGCGGCGGGGCCCTGCGGTTCACCGGCGCCCCGCACCCCCGAACCGCTCCGCCAGGAACTCGTCGAACGTGCGCCCGCCCACCGCCCGTCGCGGGGCCAGGTGGCCGCCGGCGCGGAAGGCGCGGTAGGCGGCGCCGCGCAGGGGCACCTTCACCACCGCGCGCCGGCGGCCCGCGGCCTCCAGGTACGCGCGGGCCAGCGACTCGAGCGTCCGCACCTCCGGACCGCCCATGTCCTCGACGCGGCCCGCCGGCCCGCCCCGGGCCAGCTCCGCCAGGCGCCCGGCGACCTCGGCGACGTCGATCGGCTGGTCCTTCACGCGGGCGGGCAGCAGCACGACGGGCGCCCTGGACAGGCCCTGGAGGAGGGTGAGCACCAGGTCGTGGAACTGGGTGGTGCGCAGCACCGTCCAGCCGAGACCCGACTCCTCGACCAGCCGCTCCACCGCGTGCTTGGTCCGGTAGTAGCCGAACGGCACCCGGTCGACGCCGACGATCGAGATGTACACCAGGTGGCCCGCCCCGGCCCGCCGCGCCGCCGCGATCAGGTTCCGCGCCGCCTGCTCGTCGCCGCCGCGCGGCGAGGACGCGCAGTGCACGATCGTCCCCGCCCCCTCGACCGCGGCGTCCAGCCCGCTCCCGCCCTCGCGCAGGTCGACGGCGTACGGCCGGGAGCTCCGGCTGAGCACCCGCACCTCGTGCCCGTCCGCCCGCAACCGCTCGGTGACGAGCCGGCCGAGCGTTCCGGTACCCCCGGTCACCAGGATCCTGGTCATGCTGTTCAGCCCTTCCGGACACCGGGCGCTCCCCGCCGGAGCGCCCCTCGCCGACACCGGCCGGCGGCGTACGGGGCCCAGCCTGTCCGGGTTCCCCGTGCCCCGCACCCGGGGACGAGCCCGTTCGGCCGAGGGGCGCGCGGCCCGTGCGGTCCGCGCTCACCGCGGCGGCGTGGTGGGGCCCGGCGGCGGGCAAGGGCCTTCGTCACCGCCGCCGGGCCGGTCTCGGACGAGGGCCGGCAGGGCCCCCGACGTCGGCGCAGACCCTAGGAGGACCGGACCGCACCGTCAATAGGTATGGACCAATTCCGCGGATCTCCCCCCGCGGGGGCGGGAGCCGGCTTCCGCGAGGGGGGATCCGCGGGCCGGGGGAGCGCACTGTGAGCCACTCCACATCCATCCCCTGTATGGGTGGTGATCGGGCATGGCACACTGGCCCTGTATCAGCAGCAGCGCACTCCGGGGTCGGTGAAAGTCCGAACCGGCGGTTACAGTCCGCGACCCGGTCGCTTCCAGCGGCCGGTTGACCAGGTGAAATTCCTGGACCGACGGTTAAAGTCCGGATGGGAGGCAGTGCGCGGCGGGCGGGCATCATGCGCGCCGCCGTACCGGTTCGCCGTCGAGGCGGACCCCGTCCGGCGTCGCTCCCGGTGTCCCCGCTCGTACGTTCTGCCGTCGTCGGCAGCCCCGGAGTCCGTGCCCGAAGAGGCAGGAGGACCCGGGAAGTGTTCACCGGAATCGTCGAAGAGCTGGGCGAAGTCACCGCCGTCGAGACCCTCGACGACGCCTGTCGCTTCCGGCTGCGCGGTCCCGTCGTCACCGAGGACGCGAAACACGGGGACTCCATCGCCGTCAACGGCGTCTGCCTCACCGTCGTCGAGCACGAGGGCGACGAGTTCACCGCCGACGTGATGGCCGAGACCCTGAACCGCTCCAGCCTCGGCGCCCTCGGCGTCGGTTCCCGGGTCAACCTCGAACGCCCCGTGGCCCTGGGCGCCCGCCTCGGCGGCCACATCGTGCAGGGGCACGTCGACGGCACCGGGGAGATCCTCGGGCGCGAGCCGTCCGAGAACTGGGAGGTCGTGAGGATCTCCCTCCCGGCGGACCTCTCCCGCTACGTGGTGGAGAAGGGCTCCGTCACCGTCGACGGCGTCAGCCTCACCGTCGTCGACGCCGGCCCCGACTTCTTCACGGTCAGCCTGATCCCCACCACCCTCGCCCTGACCACGCTCGGCCTCAAGCAGCCCGGCGACCCGGTCAACCTCGAGGTGGACGTCATCGCCAAGTACGTCGAGCGGATGATCGGCGACCGGGCCGTCGGTGAGGGGGCCGCGCGGTGAACTGGCTCAATTCCGAGGCCTTCGTCCTCTTCGGCCAGCACATCAAGTGGTCGGACATGATCGGCAACGTGATCGGCCTGGTCGCCCTGGCCCTCGGCTGGCGGCGCTCCCTGTGGACCTGGCCCGCCCAGTTCCTCTCCGGCCTGATCCTCTTCGCCGCCTTCGCCACCGCCCACCTCTCCGGCAGCGCCGGCAAGCAGGTCGTCGTGATGCTCGTCGCGGCCTGGGGCTTCTGGCAGTGGAACCGCGGCCGCCGGCAGGCCCAGGACGGCTCCGTCGCGGTCCGGTTCGCCACCTGGCGCGAACGCGGCGCGCTGTGCGCCGCCGCGGCCGCCGGCACCCTCGCGGTCGGCGGGCTGTTCACCCTGTACCCGTCCCTGTCCTGGGACCCCTGGCCGGACGCCTACATCTTCGTCGGCACGATCGTCGCCATGTACGCCCAGGCCCGCGGCATGGTCGAGTTCTGGTTCGCCTGGCTGCTCGTCGACCTCGTCGGCGTCCCCCTGAACTTCGCCAACGGCTTCGCGTTCTCCGGCTTCGTCTACGTCCTCTACGGCGCGCTGGTCCTGTGGGGGCTGCGCGACTGGTGGCTGCGCTCCCGCGCCGCGCGGCCCGCCCTGGAAGGAGCGCCCGCATGACCGCCCTCCCGTCCCCCGCCCCCGCTCCCGCCCCGGGCGAGGTCCTCCCGCAGCGGGGGGCCTGGGCGGACCACCACCGGTCCGTCCCTCCGGTCCCCTCCGTCCTCCACGGCCCCGCCGGCGCCGAGGACCTCGCCCTCGACCCGGTCGAGCGGGCCGTCGCCGACATCGCGGCCGGCCGTCCGGTCGTGGTCGTCGACGACGAGGACCGCGAGAACGAGGGCGACCTCGTCATCGCCGCCGAGAAGGCCACCCCCGAGATCGTCGCCTTCATGATGAGCGAGTGCCGCGGTCTGATCTGCGCCCCCATGGAGGGCGAGGAACTGGACCGGCTGCGGCTCCCGCAGATGGTGGACGACAACACCGAGTCGATGAAGACCGCGTTCACCGTCTCCGTGGACGCCTCCGCCGCCCACGGCGTGACCACCGGGATCTCGGCCGCCGACCGCGCCACCACGCTCCGGCTGCTGGCCGGCGGCACCGCCGGACCCGCCGACTTCGTCCGCCCCGGGCACGTCTTCCCGCTGCGCGCCCGCCCGGGCGGCGTGCTGGTGCGCAACGGCCACACCGAGGCCGCCGTCGACCTCGCCCGCCTCGCCGGTCTGCGCCCGGCCGGCGCCATCGTCGAGATCGCCGGCGAGGACGGCCGGATGCTGCGGCTGCCCGAGCTGGTCCCGTTCGCCCGCAAGCACGGTCTGACGATCATCTCCATCGAGGACCTGATCGCCTACCGGCGCTCCGCCGGGCGGGGGACGCCCCCGTCCGGACTCCCGGCCCCGCCCGAGCGGGAGGCGTCCCCGTCCGCGCCCCCCGTCCGCCGCGAGGCCGCGGTGCACCTGCCCACCTCGCACGGCACCTTCACCGCGTACGGCTACCGCTCCACCGTCGACGGCGTCGAGCACGTCGCCCTCGTCCACGGCGAGATCGGCGACGGCGAGGACGTCCTCGTCCGGGTCCACTCCGAGTGCCTCACCGGCGACGTCTTCGGCTCCCGGCGCTGCGACTGCGGCCCCCAGCTGGACGCCTCCCTGGAGCGCGTCCGGAAGGAGGACCGGGGCGTGGTGGTCTACCTGCGCGGACACGAGGGGCGCGGCATCGGCCTGATGTCCAAGCTGCGCGCCTACGAGCTCCAGGAGCGCGGCCGGGACACCCTCGACGCCAACCTCGAACTCGGCCTGCCCGCCGACGCCCGCGACTACGGCGCCGGCGCGCGGATCCTCGCCGACCTCGGAGTGCGCAGCGTCCGCCTGATGACCAACAACCCCGACAAGGCCGACGCGCTCGTCCGGCACGGCATCGAGGTCGCCGGCCGTGAGCCGATGCCCGTCACCGCGGGCGAGCACAACCTGCGCTACCTGCGCACCAAGCGGGACCGGATGGGCCACGACCTGCCCTGGCTGGACGCGCCGACCGTGCCCGCCTGCGGCAACCAGTGAGAGAACGCGAAGAACCGCACGGAACACCGAGGAGAGACGTGAGCGGCAAGGGTGCACCGGAACTGTCCGTACGCGACGTGGGGGACCTGCGGGTCGCCGTCATCGCGGCGCAGTGGCACGAGAAGGTGATGGACGGACTGGTGGACGGCGCCCTGCGCGCCCTGCACGACCTCGGCATCGACGAGCCGACCCTGCTCAGGGTCCCCGGCAGCTGGGAACTCCCGGTCGTCGCCAAGGTCCTGGCCGGCCGCGGCTACGACGCGGTCGTCGCCCTCGGCGTCGTCATCCGGGGCGGCACGCCCCACTTCGACTACGTGTGCCAGGGCGTCACCCAGGGACTCACCCAGGTCTCGGTCGACACCGGCGTGCCCGTCGGCTTCGGCGTGCTCACCTGCGACACCGAGGAGCAGGCCCTGGACCGGGCCGGACTGCCCGGCTCCAGCGAGGACAAGGGGCACGAGGCGGTCACCGCGGCGGTGGCGACCGCGGCGACGCTGCGTTCAGTATCCGAACCCTGGCGGTGAGGAGGGCCCGTCACCGCGTAGGGTAAGGACCACCATGTCCAAGAAGACGTTCGAGGAGCTCTTCACCGAGCTCCAGCACAAGGCCGCCCACGGCGATCCCGCCACCTCCCGCACCGCCGAGCTCGTGGACAAGGGCGTCCACGCCATCGGGAAGAAGGTCGTCGAGGAGGCCGCCGAGGTCTGGATGGCCGCCGAGTACGAGGGCAAGGAGGCGGCCGCCGAGGAGATCTCGCAGCTGCTGTACCACGTCCAGGTGATGATGGTCGCCCGCGGCATCTCCCTCGACGACGTCTACGCCCACCTGTGACCGCACCTCCCCCGTCACCCCGCCACACGAAGGAAGCCGACCTCATGCTGCGCATCGCCGTCCCCAACAAGGGTTCACTCTCAGGCCCTGCGGCGGAGATGCTGCATGAGGCCGGCTACCAGCAGCGCCGCGAGTCCAAGGAACTGCGGATCGTCGACCCGGTGAACGAGGTCGAGTTCTTCTACCTCCGCCCCCGCGACATCGCGATCTACGTCTCCTCCGGCCGCCTCGACATCGGCATCACCGGTCGCGACCTGCTCGTCGACTCCGGCGCCAGGGCCGAGGAGATCCTCCCGCTGGGCTTCGCCCGCTCCACCTTCCGCTACGCCGCCAAGCCCGGCACGGTGGACGGCCTGAGCGGCCTGACCGGCAGGACGGTCGCCACCTCCTACGAGGGCATCGTCGCCAAGCACCTGGCCGACCACGGCATCGACGCCTCCGTCGTCCACCTCGACGGCGCCGTCGAGACCGCCATCGAACTGGGCGTCGCCGAGGTCATCGCCGACGTCGTCGAGACCGGCACCTCCCTGCGCAACGCGGGGCTGGAGGCCTTCGGCGAGCCGATCATGAAGTCCGAGGCGGTCGTCGTCCGCCGCGCCGGCGCCGCCGACGAGGCGGACGGGGCCGTCGAGTCCAAGGTGCAGCAGTTCCTGCGCCGCCTCCAGGGCGTCCTGGTCGCGCGGACGTACGTGATGATGGACTACGACTGCCGGGTGGAACAGCTGGAGAAGGCCGTCGCGCTGACCCCGGGCCTGGAGTCCCCGACCGTGTCCCCGCTGCACAACGAGGGCTGGGTCGCCGTCCGCGCGATGGTCCCGTCCAAGGAGGCGCAGCGCGTCATGGACGATCTCTACGACATCGGCGCACGCGCCATCCTCACCACCGCCATCCACGCCTGCCGCCTCTGACCGCGCCCCGGAGCACCACCATGTCGGACGCCAGCCAGGACGGGCTGCCCGCCCTGCCCGTCGCCTTCCGGCCGCGCAGCACCCGCGTGGTGCTGCTCACGGCCGCCGCCGCGCTCTTCGCGGTCATCACCCTGGTCGCCCTGCTGCTGCCGCAGCTCGGCCCGGGCGAGCAGGTCAGCTTCGTGTTCACCGGCGCGCTGCTGGCCGGCGTGCTGTGCCTGCTGGCGCGGCCGAAGGTCGTCGCCGACGAGGCGGGTGTCACCGTCGTCAACATCACGAGCAAGCGCCGCCTGGAATGGGCGGAGATCCTCCGGGTGAATCTCCGTCCGGGTGATCCGTGGGTCTTCCTCGACCTCAGCGACGGCACCAGCCTGCCCGCGCTCGGCATCCAGCCGGGCATCGCCCAGCAGCGCGCCGTCGCCGACGCCCGGGCCCTGCGGGCGCTCGTCGAGGCCCGTTCCACGGCCGGCCCGGAGCCGACCCGGGACTGAGGCGCGGGCCGCGACGGGGCCGTCCGCCCCGCCGCGGCCACCGCCGTGACCGGTCCGGTGGGTGAAGGCGCGACGACGGCGCCTTCACCCCGGCCGCCCCGCCCGGCGGGCCAGGGGTTTCCGTCACCCGAGCGACGCCCCCTCCGGTGCCGGACGGACCGCCCTTCCGTACCCGCGCCCCCGCCGGCGTCAGGCCGGCGGCGGGTCCTGCGGGCCCCTGCCCGACAGCACCTCCCCGTACGCCTGCATCAGGTCCGGCAGCCGCAGCGTCGCCAGGTCCTCCCGGGTCAGCGTCCCCGGGTACACCGACAGCCGCAGGTCCCGGTACGCGCAGCTCTTCTCGTACAGCGTCCGCAGGAACCGCCCGTTGCCCAGCTCGTCGATCCACCCCTGCTCCACCACGTGCCCGGCGACCGACCGCAGCTCCTCCAGCGCCTCCTCGTCCCACAGGTCGCCGTTCTCGGCGGCGAGCACCTTGCCGATCTCGGTGAGTTCACCGGGGCGGTAGGAGGGGAAGTCGACGCGGGTGGTGAAGCGCGAGGACAGCCCGGGGTTGGCGGCCAGCAGCCGGTCCATGCCCTCCGGGTAGCCGGCCAGGATCACCACCAGGTGGTCGCGGTTGTCCTCGGCCCGTTTCAGCAGTACCTGGAGCGCCTCGTCGCCGTACGCGTCGCCCTTGCCGTAACCGGAGTTGGAGAGGGCGTAGGCCTCGTCGACGAACAGCACGCCGCCGAGCGCGGAGTCGATCAGCTCGTTGGCCTTCACGGCCGTCTGCCCCAGGTACTCGCCGACCAGGTCCGCCCGCTGGGCCTCCACCAGGTGGTCGCCGCCGAGCAGGCCGAGGGCGTAGAAGACGCGGCCCAGGATGCGGGCCACCGTGGTCTTGCCGGTGCCGGAGGGGCCGGAGAAGACGAAGTGGCGTTTCGGCGGCTGCACCGGCAGTCCCTGCCCGGCCCGCAGCCGGGCCATGTTCAGCTGCGCCGACAATGCCTTGACCTGGCGCTTCACCGGCTCCAGGCCCACCATGCGCTCCAGTTCGGCGAGTGCCTCCTCCAGCAACGCGGGATCGGTGGGGCCCGGGGGCAGGGACGACGACGCCGTGCCCGCCCTCTCGCGCACCGCCGGGCCGACGACCGGCGGGAGGGGGGCGGGAGGCGGTTCGGGCTCGGAGGACCTGAGGTCGCGGCCCTCGGTGCCGAAGAGCGGGTCGAGCGTGTCCGGTCCGTCGATCACGTCCTGGCCCGCGCCGGTGAGCGTGAGCGCGGCGAGGTCGGCGGAGTCGTCGTACCCGTCGCCCTCGTTGATCGCGGCGAGCCGGGCCGAGGTGTCCATGAAGGCCGGGTCGACCCGGTGCACGGCCCGGTACAGCGGGAGCGCCGCGGCGCTGCGTCCCGTCCCCTCGTGGGCGCGCGCCAGCCAGTAGCGCAGTTCCTTGCGCTGCGGCTGTTCGCTGCGGCACCGCATCAGGGCCGCCGACAGCAGTGGCTCGGCCTGCCCGTACATCTCCAGGCGGACCCGGGCCATGCCGGCGAACAGGCTCGCCTCGATGCCGAGCACCGGGTCCCCGACCAGCGGGTCGGTGTGCCGGACGAGCTGCTCCCAGTCCTTGACCAGGTAGGCGCGGCAGGCGTGCAGGAAGCGGACCTGCGGATCGGCGTCCACCGGGGGCAGCCCGGCGAGCGCCCGGTCCAGCTCGGGGACATGGCGTCCGTCCAGCCAGTGGGAGGCGTGGGCCAGCAGCAGGTCGCGGGGGCTCTCCAGCACCGGTTGCACCCACCAGCCCAGCCAGTACCAGGAGTTGAGGGTGCGGTGGTGCCGGGCGCGCTGTTCGCCGAAGCGGTCCCGGTGCCGGAACATCCTCAGCAGCGCCGCCGTCGTGTCGACGCGCAGCGCGTGCAGTCCGAGCCAGCCGTCGGCCATCCCCGGGTCGATCCGCACCGCGGCCCGGAACTCCTCCTCCGCCTGCGGGTAGGCGCCCATCGTGTAGGCGTCCACGCCCCGCAGCCAGGCGAGGTCGGCCGGGGCCTGCGTGCCCTGCGTGCCGAAGTCCATCACGTCCCCCACGAACCGTGCCCCCGTCGGTGTGCCGGTCGGCCCTCGTCCGTCGGCTCCCTTTGGTCGAACCACTGTGCCGCGGACCGGAGTTGCAAGGTGCGCGAAGCAGCGTCCGTAGGTCGCACCGAGGGGCATCGTACCCGCGGGGGCGTCACCTCCGTAGGGTGCCGCGCACGGCGCGGGACGCGGGGGACGCGGGGGGAGGGGAGGGCCGGGGGGACGCGGAACGGCCGTCGTGACCGAGGGTGATCGTCATATGCCACTGAGCGCCCGCGAGACGCGAAAAGGGCAGAACGAAGCCCCCGGTCACGGGGGAACAACCGGGGGCTTCGTGTCTTTCGGCGGCTCCGAACGGCCGCACATTGAGAACGTAAGTCCTGTACGGCCCGCCGGTCAAGCCGTGTTGGGACACTCCGGCAACTTGTCCGGCACCGTTCTTCACGCGATCACCACACTGCGGACGGTCCGTCACCGTGCGTGAACGGACGGCCGGTTCCGGCAGTCCCGGCAGGCCCGGGAGTCACCTCGTACCCCTCCTCGCACTGCCGCACCAGAAGGTCGGCGAAGGGCCGCGAGGGGTCGCCGGCGAAATGCTCGCGTTCCGCCCCGACCCATCCGTCCCAGAACTCCCGCTGCTCCTCACCGTCCCGCGCCCGACCCCGGGACCACGCCTCCTCCCGGGGCAGGTCCATCCACAGCAGCAGCGCCAGGTGCGGACGCACGTCCCGGCGCCCCGCCCCGACGCCCTCCACGACGACCACGGGGGCGGGCGGCAGCGGGCGGGGCGGTCCGAAGCGGCGGGCCCGCCAGTCGTAGGGGGAGTAGCGCGCGGTCTCGCCGCGGCCGAGCGGCTCGATCACCTGGCGCAGCAGCCGCCCGGTCCAGCCGAACAGCTCCCCGTGGCTCGCGATGTCGTCGAGGTGCAGCACCGGGGCCCCGTCCAGCGCCTCGGCCAACCGCCCGGCGAACGTGGACTTCCCGGACCCGGCGTGCCCGTCGACGCCGACGAGCCGGACCGGGCCGCAGGAGGGGGCGAGCCGGCGGATGCGGGAGGCGAGAGCGTGGATGGCTGGTTCCCGGGGTGGGCGGAAGGGGGTGACGGGAGCACTCTAGGGGGTGCCGTCCGGACGGAGGAGCCGCGGGCGCCGCCGTGGGGAGGATCCGCGCTGCCGGCCGGTGCGGCACGGCCCGGGGTGCT
Source organism: Streptomyces sp. NPDC034670 (assembly GCF_055574875.1). Lineage (NCBI taxonomy): Bacteria > Bacillati > Actinomycetota > Actinomycetes > Kitasatosporales > Streptomycetaceae > Streptomyces > Streptomyces sp. NPDC034670. The sequence continues at coordinate 9,398 of NZ_JBVITR010000046.1, read as the reverse complement.
GGCAGGAGCCGCCCCGCTGTGCCCATAGTGGGCGCACACCCGTTCCGCCCGGCGGACGCACGCCGTCCGGCCGGCCGTGCCCCGGACCCGCCCCGACTCCGACACCTGGGGGACCTCCGCCCATGAGCAGAGCCGAACTGCCCTCCCGCCGAACCCTCCTGGCGGCCGCGGTCGTCACCGCCGTCGCCGGATCCGCGGGCCCGGCGCCCGCCGCCACCGCGGCCGCCGCCCGGGCCGTCCGCCCCGTGGACAACCGGGCCTGGACCTCGTACGGCGACTGGCGCGCGGGCAGCGCCGCCGGGACCCGCGCCGTCGCCGGGGCCCGTCCCGCCCTCGTGATCGGGAGACCCGTCGGCACCACGGACCACACCGACCCGCACACCGGCACCACGGCCGCCTGGGAGTACGCGACGTGGACCTCGCCCGTCCACCGGCTCGCCGTGCCGGCGACGGAGGCGATCGCCTCCTGGAACGCGCACACCCCCGACGGCACCTGGCTCCAGGCCGAACTGAGGGGCACGTACTCCGACGGCACGGACACCCCCTGGTACGTCATGGGCCGCTGGGCGGCCGGCGACCGGGACATCCGGCGGACCTCGGTGGACGACCAGGGCGACGGCAGGAGCAGCGTCTGGACCGACACCCTCGCCGTCGACGATCCGGCCTCCGGCCTGCGCATCGTCTCCTACCGGTTGCGGCTGACCCTGTACCGCCGCCCCGGCACGGGGCTCACCCCGACCGTGTGGCGGGTCGGCGCGATGGGCTCCGACGTCCCCGACCGGTTCACCGTCCCCGCCTCCCGGCCCCGCCTGGCCCGGGAACTGATCGTCCCGCGCTACTCGCAGGAGATCCACAAGGGCCGCTACCCCGAGTACGACAACGGCGGCGAGGCCTGGTGCAGCCCGACCTCCTCGCAGATGGTCGTCGAGTACTGGGGCGGCCGGCTCACCGCGGAGCAGCTCGCCTGGGTGGATCCGTCGTACGACGACCCGCAGGTGTGCCACGCGGCCCGGTCCACCTACGACCACCAGTACGGCGGCTGCGGCAACTGGCCGTTCAACGCCGCCTACGCGGCCACCTTCGAGGGCCTGCAGGGCGTGGTCACGCGCCTGGGCTCCCTCACCGACCTGGAGACGCTGATCGCGGCCGGCATCCCGGCCATCACGTCCCAGTCCTTCACGGCGGAGGAGCTGACCGGGGCGGGGTACGGCACCTCCGGGCACCTGATGACCGTCATCGGCTTCACCGCCGGCGGCGACGTGATCGCCAACGACCCGGCGTCCCCGGACAACGAGGCCGTGCGGCGCGTCTACCGGCGGCGCGAGTGGGAGAACATCTGGCTCAGGACCAAGCGGTACAACGCCTCGGGCAAGGTCGTGTCCGGCACCGGCGGGGTCTGCTACCTGTACTTCCCGGCGCGGCCGACCCCGGGCCAGCGCAAGGCGCTCGCGGCGGTGGGGGTGCGCTGAGCCGGCCCGCCCGGCGGGTCCCGCGGACCGGGGCCCGCCGGGCGTGTGACCAACCTCTCGGCCGCAGAAGCCGTCGACGGTGGCAAGGTGGACGGGTCCGTGGGGGGAATCCACAGCACCACCGAGACCAGCGAGCAGCCATGAGCGTGAACACCGCCACCGTCACCCGTGTCCGTACCGGCGGCCCCCGGGAGGACGGGCCGAAGATCCTCGAGCACCTCGCGGGATGGACCCTCGTCGTGGTCGTCGCGATGCTGGTGACCCAGCTCGGACTCCTGTGACCCGCGTCATCGCACCGCTGTGACCTGGTCCACCCTGGGGCCTGCCATACTGCGGGTGTCCCGCCGCCCGCAGGAAACCAGGGTCGAAATTGAATATCAGTCAACAGCCTGCCGTGCGTCCCGGAGTGCGCGGCACCGAGCGCTCGCTGGCGCGCCGCGCGGAACTCATCGCCATCGGGCGGAGGTTGTTCGCCGACACGTCCTACGACGCGCTCTCCATGGATGACATCGCGCGCCAGGCGCATGTCGCCAAGGGGCTGATCTACTACTACTTCCACTCCAAGCGGGGCTACTACCTGGCGATCATCCAGGACTCGGTGGCCGGCCTGGTCTCCTTCGCGGCGAGCGGGGTCGAGCTGCCCCCCGTGGAGCGGGTGCACCGCACCATCGACAGCTACCTGCGGTACGCCGAGCACAACCAGGCCGCCTACCGCACCATCGTCAGCGGCGGAGTCGGCTTCGACGCCGAGGTGCACGCGATCCGGGACGGGGTGCGCGAGGCGATCATCGCGACCATCGCCGAGGGCGCCTACGGCCGCACCGACATCGCGCCGCTGGCGCGGATGGGGCTGCTGTCCTGGGTGTGCGGCGTGGAGGGCGCCGCGCTCGACTGGATAGACCGGGGCGAACTGTCCCGCGAGGCCATGCGCGACCTGCTGGTGAAGACGCTCGGCGGGGCCCTGCGCGCCATCGGGGAACTGGATCCCGCCCATCCGGCCCCGCGGCCCGCCCGCCGCGGCGCCTGAGACCCCGGCACCCGCGCCCGGCCCTCCGGGGGCCGGACCCGCGCGGCCGGGGGCGCGGACCCGGTCCGGAGGGGCCCGGAGGTTTCTCGAAGTAAGCGGTCGTTAACTGATGACGCGGTGCCGCCGATCGGGCATACTCACAGCGCACAGCCGCTGGTCAGCAGCTTCCGAGACCCGGAAGTGCGAGCATCGGCCAGGCACCAGAACGACCCCCCCGGCGGAGCTGCCCCCACCCAAGGCGCACATCCGCCGATGTGCCCGAACAGGGAGGAGAGCGTCGCCATGCCCGACCGCGCCCCGCAGCCGGTGGACCGGCAACTGCCCACGGAGGAGGCCCGGGACCTGATCTCGCTCGTCCGCGACATCGCGCAGCGCGAGATCGCCCCCCGGGCGGCCGAGGAGGAGGACGCCGGGCGCTTCCCCCGCGAGCTCTTCGCACTGCTCTCCGAGTCCGGCCTGCTCGGCCTGCCCTACCGTGCCGAGTACGGCGGCGGCGACCAGCCGTACGAGGTCTACCTCCAGGTGCTCGAAGAGCTCGCCACGGCCCGTCTGACGGTCGGCCTCGGCGTCAGCGTGCACACCCTGGCCGCCTACGCGCTCGCCGACCACGGCACCGAGGAACAGCGGGCCGAGCACCTGCCGGCGATGCTCGGCGGCGGCCTGCTCGGCGCCTACTGCCTCTCCGAGCCCGCCTCCGGCTCGGACGCGGCCTCCCTGCGCACCAGGGCGGTGCGCGACGGGGAGGACTGGGTGATCACCGGCACCAAGGCGTGGATCACGCACGGCGGCATCGCCGACTTCTACACCGTCATGGCCCGCACCGGCGAGGAGGGCCCGCGCGGGATCACCGCCTTCCTGGTGCCCGGCGACGCCGAGGGGCTGAGCGCCGCCGCGCCGGAGAAGAAGATGGGCATGAAGGGCTCGCCCACCGCCCAGGTCCACCTCGACGGGGTACGGGTCCCCGACAGCCGGCGCGTCGGGGAGGAGGGCCAGGGCTTCGCGATCGCCCTGTCGGCACTGGACGGGGGCCGGCTCGGCATCGCGGCCTGCGCGATCGGCCTGGCCCAGGCGGCGCTCGACGAGGCGCTCGGGTACGCGACCGAACGGCGGCAGTTCGGCCGGCCGATCGCCGACTTCCAGGGACTGCGCTTCATGCTCGCCGACATGGCCACGCAGATCGAGGCGGGGCGGGCGCTGTACCTCGCGGCGGCCCGGCTGCGCGACGCGGGGCGGCCGTTCGCCAAGCAGGCGGCCATGGCCAAGCTGCACTGCACCGACACGGCGATGCGGGTGACCACCGACGCCGTCCAGATCCTCGGCGGCTACGGCTACACCGCGGACTTCCCGGCCGAGCGCTACCTGCGCGAGGCCAAGGTCCTGCAGATCGTCGAGGGGACGAACCAGATCCAGCGCATGGTCGTCGCCCGCCACCTCGCGGGGCCGGAGTCGCGCTGAACCGGCCGGACCGTCCGAGTCCCCGCCGGGGCGCCGTGGGCCGTGCCCCCTCCAGGGCGTGCCTCCCGGGCAGGGCGCGCCCCGGTCCGCCCGGGCCCGCGCCGGATCGCGGTGGGCGGGCGGGTCCGGGACCCGGGCCGGCGGGGCCGCGTCCGTGGGCGGTGGCACGGGGAAGCGGCGCTGACGCCCGGTCGTCGAGTACGCGGGGGCCGTCGTGCCCGGACGGCGCGGGAGCGGCCGGGCGGGTCACCGACCGCCGGGACGGGGCGTGCGTTCGCGGCCGTCCCGTGCGGCGGACGGCGGCGACCGTGAACCGGAAGACCTTCCGCGCGTCCCCCCCCGCCGACGGGCGCGTCACGGGGTCACGCGGTGGACGGGCGGCGGGCCGCGCCGCCCCCGCTGCGGCGTGCGCTCAGGCCGCGTGGCGCCGCATCGACGGCACCCTGATCGGACGCGAGCCCGGACCGCCGACGTGCGAGAAGGGCTGGGTGCGCCAGTCGAGCCCCTGAGGCAGCGTCAGCAGCAGGGCGGTGTCCTGCTCCTGGAGCGCGAAGGACTCGTCCGCGGGCCGCGCCTCGGAGGCGGGCCGGCCGGTGCCGGCGCAGACGGTGAGGCCGAACGGGTTCCACGGCGAAGCGCACAGCGCGTGCTCCGGAAGGACCTCCTCGTCCGCCAGCAGGGCGATGGGCTGCGCACAGTCCGGGCAGACCACCCGGTACATCTCGAAGGTGTCGTACGCGTCGAACTCCTCGTCGAGGGCGTCGGGTTCGACGCCCTCCGAAGCGGTCTCGACGACCGGCTGCTGTCGCTTGGACGGGGTGCGACCAAGGCGCTTGAGACTCTGCATGGGTTTTCTCCCCCTCGGGCTGGGCCGTGAAAGGCGCTGCGGCCTCGACCACAGCAAGCACTTCCCGTTGGCCCCGGGGGGTAATCACGAGAACATCACGGAGACCGGTCGAGAGCTGTGGCGTTCGTCACATGCCGATCGCAGGTGCCCCGCGCGACGACTCCGTCCCCTCCCGCTCTCCTCCGGCCGCTCGCGGCGGGGGGCCGGCACATCACGAACCGGGTGCGACCCGGGCCGTTCGGGTATCCGCGGAGATCAGGGGCCCTGTAGGTTCTTGCGTCATGGAGGAGCTGGACCGACGGATCGTGCAGCTGCTCGTCAAGGACGGGCGGATGAGCTACACAGACCTGGGCAAGGCCACGGGCCTGTCCACGTCGGCCGTGCACCAGCGGGTGCGCCGGCTGGAACAACGTGGCGTCATCCGCGGCTACGCCGCGGTCGTCGACCCGGAAGCCGTGGGCCTGCCCATGACCGCCTTCATCTCGGTCAAGCCGTTCGACCCCAGCGCTCCCGACGACATCGCGGACCGCCTCGCCGGGGTCCCCGAGATCGAGGCCTGCCACAGTGTCGCCGGCGACGAGAACTACATCCTCAAGGTGCGGGTGTCCACACCGCACGAACTGGAGGAACTCCTCGCACGCGTGCGCACGTTGGCGGGCGTCTCGACCCGGACGACGGTCGTCCTGTCCACGCCGTACGAAGCCCGGCCGCCGCGCGTCTGAGACGGGCACGGCGGCGCCGGCGGGGCACGGCGGACACCCCTTCCGCTCCCGGCCGCGGCGACCCGGACCTGCGTGCGGCCCGTCCCGCCCGACGCGCGAGACTGGGGGGCATGAGTGAACGCACCGCCCCGCCGCACACCGTCCTGCTCCGCCGCGGAGAGGTCCACAGCCCCGCCGACCCCTTCGCGACCGCGATGGTCGTCGAGCGCGGCCAGGTCGCCTGGGTCGGCTCCGAGGGCGCCGCCGACGCCTTCGCGGACGGGGTCGACGAAGTGATCGACCTCGACGGGGCCCTGGTCACCCCGGCGTTCACGGACGCGCACGTCCACACCACGGCCACGGGTCTCGCCCTCACCGGCCTCGACCTGTCCACCGCCTCCTCGCTCGAGGCCGCGCTGGCCCGCGTACGGGAGTTCGCCGCCGCCCGCCCGGACGACCGGGTGCTGCTCGGCCACGGCTGGGACGCCGCCCGCTGGCCCGGCGGCCGGCCCCCGACCCGTGCCGAGCTCGACGAGGCCACCGGCGGCCGTCCGCTCTACCTGAGCCGGATCGACGTCCACTCCGCGGTCGTCACCACCGCGCTGCTCGACCTCGTCCCGGGCGAGCTCACCCGCGAGGACCGCCCGCTCACCGGGGACGCGCACCACGCCGTCCGCGCCGCCGCCCTCGCCGCCGTGACGCCGGCCCAGCGCACCGGGGCCCAGCGCGCCGCCCTCGCCCACGCCGCCTCGCTCGGCATCGGCACGGTCCACGAGTGCGGCGGCCCGGAGATCTCCTCCGAGGACGACTTCACCGGCCTGCTGCGGCTCGCCGCCGAGGAGCCCGGCCCGCGCGTCGTCGGCTACTGGGCCGAGCGGGACACGGCCAAGGCGCGGGAGCTGGGCGCGGTCGGCGCCGCGGGGGACCTGTTCGCCGACGGCGCCCTCGGCTCGCACACCGCCTGCCTGCACGAGCCGTACGCCGACGCCGGCCACACCGGCACCGCGCACCTGGACGCCGCCGCCGTCGCCGCCCACGTCGCGGACTGCACCGAGGCCGGCCTCCAGGCCGGCTTCCACGCCATCGGCGACGCCGCGGTGAGCGCCGTCGTCGACGGCGTGCGCGCCGCCGCCGAGAAGGTCGGCCTCGCCCGGATCCGGGCCGCCCGCCACCGCGTCGAGCACGCCGAGATGCTCACCCCCGAGACCGTCGCCGCCTTCGCCGAACTCGGCCTGACCGCCTCCGTCCAGCCCGCCTTCGACGCCCTGTGGGGCGGTGAGGACGGGATGTACGCCCGGCGGCTGGGACCGGAGCGGGCCCGCTCCCTGAACCCGTTCGCCGCGCTGCTGCGCGCCGGCGTCCCGCTCGCCTTCGGCTCCGACAGCCCGGTCACACCCCTCGACCCCTGGGGCACGGTCCGGGCCGCCGCCTTCCACCGCACGCCGGAGCACCGCGTCTCCGTGCGTGCCGCGTTCACCGCGCACACGCGCGGCGGCTGGCGGGCCGTCGGACGCGACGACGCCGGCGTCCTGGTGCCCGGGGCGCCCGCCGACTACGCCGTCTGGCGCACCGGCCGGCTCGTCGTCCAGGCCCCCGACGACCGGGTGGCGCGCTGGTCCACCGATCCCCGCTCCGGCACCCCCGGCCTGCCCGACCTCACCCCGGGGCGCGACCTGCCCGTCTGCCTGCGCACCGTGGTCGGCGGGCGCACGGTCTTCGTACGGCCGGGCGAGTGATCCGCGCGGGTGGCGCGGTGCCCGCCGGGCGCCGCGCCCTCGTCGCACGACCTGCGCCTCCACCGCGCTGACCAGGCACGCGAGCTGTGTTCCGCAGGTCAAACGGCTGTTGACAGGCGGCCGCGGGGGACCGGTAGGTTCGGCCGGGTCCACCGTCGGACGCCCGACCGGGCAACTCCCGGCCACTCGCGTCAGCGCCGCTGGGTCAGGAGCGGTGTGCCGCACCGGGGCACCGCCCCTGGGAGCCAGGCTCAGCGCCGGCGCCGGGTCGAGGGAACCTCCTGGCCGGTCGGGGAGGTGTGACCCGGATGGGGCCCGGGCGCTCAGTAGACAACGGCTTCGGCCGATCCGCAGCCGGCGGGTCCGGGGCCGGCCCGAAGGGCGCCGGGCCCCCATCCGTTGCCGTGCGCCGTCCCGCTCGCGCCCGCCGGAGGCCCGTTCCCGGCCGGTCCCGGCGGGTGACACCCCTGTACGGGAATCCTGTCGCGTCATCGCAGGGCGTGACCACTATGGTGGGACCCTGCGCACAAAACATGAAGGGGCAGCAGTGAACGACGGCGACGGGATCCTCGCGGCAGGAGCCCAGGGGAGGCGCTTCGGCCCGCTCGGCACGGCTCTGGTGATCATTCCGACCTACAACGAGGCGGAGAACATCAGGACGATCGTCGGCCGGGTGCGCGAGGCCGTCCCCGAGGCGCACGTTCTCGTGGCCGACGACAACAGCCCCGACGGCACCGGCAAGTTGGCCGACGAACTGGCCGCCGGGGACGACCGGGTCCACGTGCTGCACCGCAAGGGCAAGGAAGGCCTGGGCGCGGCCTACCTCGCGGGCTTCCGCTGGGGGATGGAGCACGGCTACGGCGTACTGATCGAGATGGACGCCGACGGCTCCCACCAGCCCGAGGAGCTGCCCCGCCTGCTGACCGCCCTCAAGGGCGCCGACCTGGTGCTCGGTTCGCGCTGGGTGCCGGGCGGCCGGGTGGTGAACTGGCCGAAGTCCCGCGAGTTCATCTCGCGCGGGGGCAGCCTCTACTCGCGCATGGCGCTCGATCTGCCGCTGCGCGACGTCACCGGCGGGTTCCGTGCCTTCCGGCGCGAGACCCTGGAGGGCCTCGGCCTCGACGACGTGGCCTCCCAGGGCTACTGCTTCCAGGTCGACCTCGCCCGCCGCGCGGTCAGGGCCGGTTACCACGTCGTCGAGGTGCCGATCACCTTCGTCGAGCGGGAACTCGGTGACTCCAAGATGAGCCGCGACATCCTCGTCGAGGCGCTGTGGCGGGTCACGGCGTGGGGCGTGGGGGAGCGGGTCGGCAAGGTCCTGGGGCGCGGCGACGGAAAGCCGGCCGGGCCGCAGGGCGCCTGATCGCCCCCTCGCGCCGGGGCCGGGCCGGCCCAGGCACACTGGGGGTATGACGACTGGCGCTCAGACCCCGTACCCCGCCCGGCCCCGGCGCTCCCGGCTGCGCACGTTCCTGCCGCTGGGCGTCGCCGCGTGGCTCGTTCTGGAGATCTGGCTGCTGACGGTGGTGGCCGGGGCGTCGGACGGGCTGGTGGTCCTCCTGCTCCTGGCGGCCGGTCTGGTCCTCGGCTCGGCCGTCGTGAAGCGGGCCGGCCGACGGGCCTTCCGGAACCTCACCGAGACCCTGCGACAGCAGCAGGGCGGGACGGCCCCCGTGCCCCGGCCGAACAGCGAGGGCAACGGCCTGACGATGCTGGGCGGTCTGCTGCTGATCGTCCCGGGGCTCGTCTCGGACGTGCTGGGACTGCTCCTGCTGGTGCCGCCGGTCCAGCGGGCGGTGAGCCGGCGTGCCGAGCGCACCTTCGAGCGCAAGCTGCGCGAGGCCGCGCAGGGATCCCTGGGCGACGCCTTCCGGCAGGCCCGCATGCACCGGCCCGACGGCAAGGTGGTCCAGGGCGAGGTCGTCCGGGACGAGCCGGAGGACACTTCGCGGGAGCCGCGCCCGCCACTGACGCGGTGAGGTCCGGAAGGGCGGATTCCGGGAACGGGCCCGGACCTTCCCGGGCGTCGGGGAGAGCACACGCAGGAGCGGGGGGGGGGGGGGGGGGGGGGGGGGGGGGGGGGGGGGGGGGGGGGGGGGGGGGGGGGGGGAGGGTGGGGGGGGGGGGGGGGGGGGGGGGGGGGGGGGGGGGGGGGAGGAGAGA